>SFDG01000021.1 GCA_004558305.1 Phocaeicola plebeius | reverse complement strand
GGGGTTTTTAAAATCGCCGATGCGGGAAATGGCTGCATAAACAAACTGCCGAACTGTATCTGATATGAAAAGAGGATGTGCCTGTTTTGACACACCCTCGGAAACATCCACCTCGGCATTTGGGCGGACACGCAGGTCCGCCCCTACAGCGTCATCATCGAATCGTTTCCCACAAAGTGTGATGGGGACTAAAAATGACAAGATGTTAAAAATAAAAAGTAGCTGAACTGTTACAAGAATTTTTGCTTTTGCTAAATTTCCCTATAATTATTGTACTTTTTTTTCTGATATATTTGATTATACAATAATAAACACGTATCTTTGCCCCAGAATGCCTGACACAAGACTGCCTTTCTGGCCAGTTTTGTGTCTTATGGGGTTAACACATTAGTCATTATGAGAAAACGGTTAAGCATATTATTTATAATGTTGGGTTGCCTATTCGGCACTTCGGCTTGTTCTGAGGAAGATGAGACGGAGAATTACATCAGTCAGGACGAACTGATTGTGTTTTATCCCATCGAGGGCGTGGGGGATCGTGGCTATGTGGATGCCATCTATCGTAGTATGGAGGAAATTGCCCTTGCCCACAATCTGAAAATACGGCATCTTATTCCACATGTAGATTCAAACGGCTTGGAAGTCATGCAGCTGTTTAAGAAGCATGAGGAGGATCATCGATGCCTGATTGTCTTTACCGATCCCGCACAGGAAACCGTGATCGAGGATTGTGCTTCTATCTATACGGAAGACAGGAACAATCAAGTTCTCTACTTGGAAACACGTAAAAAGATTCCTAATATTCATACAATGTATCTCCCTTTCTACGGAGCAAACTTTGCTGCTGGAAGGATGGCCCAAGTCATGGAGGATGTGAACAGGGTTAGCGTGCTTTGTGCGAATCCTACCCTTGAGGTGCTGCAAGAATCGGCACAGGGATTTGATGAAGGCTTTGATGCAGCGGACGGCCAAGTATTGGTCGTTAATTATATAGACAGTATTGGGGGGGGATTTGACATAGCCAACCAACTTTACCAATCGGCTTATATACTGAATAAAAAATATGACCTTGTACACCCTTTGTGCGGAGGAAGCGTGTACGGTCTCTTGCGCTTTAATCGCGAATTTCCACAATCTTTCTATACGGTAGGAATGGACATTGATTTGTCCGATTATTCCAGCCGAGTACCTTTCTCGTGTGTGAAGCACATTGGAGAGGCGCTGAAGTACTGTGTCGAGCTATGGGAAAACAATGCACTTCCCGATCACCTCTCCTTGGGGTTAGAAGAAGGATATACCGACCTGGTCATTGCCCCCGCTTACCGGTCGTTGTTGGACGCTCAGCTCGATCCCATCAAGGCGGAAGCCATCGAGAAAGAGAAAGCGTATGAACTTCTTAAAAGCAACAAGTAATGTCTATGAAACAGAAAAATATTCGTTTAAGCCGACTGATCACTTTGGCGCTGATGGCCTGTTTGCTCTGTACCTGTACCGATGAAGAGCCAGATGGCAACCTTTCCACAACATCGGAAGGCGAAGTGCATAAGGTAGCAGTCATTCTCCCTCTCACCGCAAACAAGACTGTAAGACGGCACTATGAACAAACTGCCCAATGGTTTCTGGAGAAATTCCATAAGGCACAGCATGTAAGCGAAAAGCCCATCCACATAGAGCTGGAATGGTATGATGAAGATACTGCCAATTTGCGGAAAGTGGCGGAGGAGTTGGTGGTTCGTCCTGACATTGATGCCATTATAGGACCTGAAAAGTCCGTTAACGTGGATGTGGTGGCTCGTGCGTGTGCCATTACCTATAAGCCGTTGCTTGTACCTTTAGCCTCGTCGGAAGAGGTAGTCAGAAAATACTCCAACGTAAAAGATGCAAATGGGAATCGGCATTCCTTCCTTTGGTCACTTACCGAAACGGATATCTCCCAAACTGAAGTGTTGCTCAGTCTCGTAGCCATTTCCGGCAAGAAGTCGGTAGCCCTGCTGACTCCCGATGATGTGTATGGAAAGACCTTTATCGAGTGGACTCCCTTTCTGGCCAATGAATACAAGCTGGATTTCCGTAAGCAATGGACCTACAGTGACGATGCAGGTTTTGAGGCGGCCTTGTATGATATGCTGTCCACCGATGTGGGTTACGTGATATGCGTGTGCGAGAATACCGAGCGTACACGGGCTATATTGACTGCACATGCCCAGGCAGGAGAAAAAGCACCTCGCCTGCTTTTCACAGACTCCTCTCTCACACCCGACCTCCTCACATGGGGGAGTATTGCTGAGGGAGCGGAAGGCGTATCCATGTATGCCAATCCTTCCTCTGGCTTCCAAATCTCGTACGAGACTACCTTTGGAGTCTCCCCCATGTCTGGCGAAGCGCAGTTTTACGATGCCTTGTCTCTGGCTGCGCTGGCTGCCTACTATTGCCATAACTTTGACATGGACGATATCAACGAAGCCATCTGCCTCCTTACAACGCCCAAGAACGAAGGATGCAGCAAGTGGGAAGTAGTCACTCAAGGGGGGATGGAGAGCGGTCTGGCTATGATGGAGACAGTCGTAGAATCATCGGAGTTGCGTGGAGCGTCCAGTGGCCTGAAGTTTGACGCTGAGTCGTTGACCACCGTGCTACACAGTACGTATGTGCATTGGATGATGTATGAGGGGAAGTTCATTCTGGTAGATTATGCTTCATCCGAGGATAGCAAGCGCGTTGAAAACACGTTGGCCACCTGGAAATGGAAAGCACAAAACGTAGAAGACCTTGAGGATATAGATGTGGCTGAACGATATGCACCGCATCATGACAGCTGGGCCGTATTGGTGGCCGGTTCCGACACGTGGCGAAATTACCGTCACCAGTCGGACGTGCTCCACTTTTACCAGTTACTGAAGCAGCGAGGATGGGACGACGAACATATCATCCTGGTGATGCGTGACGACTTGGCCTACAACGAACGGAACAACTATCCGGGTGCTATCTATGCGGAGATGGGGGGAGTTAATCTTTATCAGGAGGTAGCTAACGACTACCGGACTGACACCCTGACAGCCGCCGATATCAGTCTTATCTTGCAAGGAAAGCAGAGTGCTCATCTGCCCATCGTGCTGCATACCGACAACCACTCCAACATACTGGTGTACTGGTCGGGACATGGAAAAGAGGGACAATTCAACTGGCTTGATAGAGATGAAGGGTTTACCACCAAAATGATGGCAGAGACCTTGCAACAAATGCATGCCGAAGGACGTTACCGCAAGATACTGATCTGTACCGAGCCTTGCTACTCGTCGAGTGTAGTGAAGGCTACACAAGGTATTCCCGGCGTTCTGGCCATTGCTTCATCATCGGAAAAGGAAAGCTCGTTTGCCGACATTTACAGCAGTGTGCAGGGCATCTGGCTGAGCGACCGTTTCAGCAATAATTTGATACGTAGCCTTTCCGATAATCCTACGCTCACTTACCGTGAACTGTACGATTATTTAGTCAGCCATACGCTGGGTTCGCACGTGAAGATTTACAATGCTTCACGATTTGGTAATATGTTCAAGGAGAATCCCTCCGAATTCATCATGGCTGGCAGTCCATGCCCTTATTTGCTCACTAAAATGGATGACAATTTATGAACACTACAAAGAAAATGAAAATCATCGGTTCTCTGTTGCTCGTTTCGTGTCACTCGCCTAAGACAGAGCAACCTCTCCCTACACCTGCCGTGGAGGGAGTAGCCTACACCATCATTAAGGATACGACCGAGTTGGCCATGGACGTAGAGGAAAAGGCTTTTGTCGGCAAGGACGGAAAACGGGACTCGCTGCAGGAGGAACTCTATAAGGCCGCACGCAAGAAAAGAGAGGCATTGGAAGACTCGCTGACCCGGGTCATACAGCGAGGCGAACGTCCACACTGATCGCACACCGCACCTTGAGAAACAATTACTTTATTTAAATAAATAAACAAGACAAGATGAAAAAAAGAATGTATTATCTGTTCCTTCTGCTATGGATAGCAGGTGGAATTTCGTTGGTCTCGTGCAGCGATGACAATGACATTGAGGAAAACGGTTCAGAAATTCAAGATCCGTTAGTAGATGATGTGGAAGTTAAGGTACTTAAGGACAAATCTTACACAGTAGAGGAAATGGCCGATATGCTGTTCGGGGCAGATGGTGCCAACAATGATGAATCGTTTGCCGACTTACGGCAACAATTCTTGGCTCACAATGATGAAATGGCCAAGGAAATAGAAGACAAAGTGGGAAGCAACGGTGTCGCCATGAGTTATCGTTCCATCGAGTATCTGTACACAAGTGTGGATCAACATGGAGAACCGGTCGAACTCTCGTCCATGGTATGGTGGGGGCAGTACTGGCTCCCGTTCTTTGGATGGAACGATCTAGACCCTAACAATATCTATCTTGTAGAGCACTTCACCATCACGTCGAACGATGAGTGTCCTACCAGCAGCAAGGCCAAAGAACAAGTTAGTCTGGGTGACAACTTGGTGATTATGCCTGACTACATCGGCTATGGATATACGAGAAACCGACTGCATCCCTATCTGAACCATGAAGTCTGCGCCCAAAATTCGATAGATGCACTGTATGCCGGCTATAAGATTTTCCTTGAAAACTCAGATGCAAAACTGGAAGGTGATTGGGGGCTGTACGTGTTGGGTGCCTCACAAGGTGGTGGCAACGCATTGGCCGTACACAAATACCTTGACACCCATCCATGGATGGCAGAAAGCTGGCGTTTCCAATATTCATATTGTTGTGCAGGCCCCTATAGTCCGGAACTGACCATGCGCAAGTACTTGGAATGGGGAAAGATGAGTTATCCCTGCGTTATCCCCATGGTGGTAAAGTCAATGCTCGACAGTTACCCGAATATATTGGGCAAATGGAAAGAGGAAGATTTCTACTCCAGCAAATACTGTGACATCAAGCAGGAGGTGGACAGGATGCTGGCAGAGAAGGAACTGGATGCCGATGCTATCAACAAGAAGATGAAGGAATTGATCGGTACTAAGGAAATTCTCATCAAGGACCTCGTCTCGGAGGATATGATGAACGCTAATTCGGAGATGGCCAAAGCTTTCTTTGAGTGCCTGAAGAAGCAGGATTTGACTACGGGATGGACACCTAAACACCTGATTAAACTCTATCATGGCAAGAGTGACGATGTGGTTCCCTATGAGAATGCTACCTTGTTGGTGGATAATTTTGGTAAGGGGAAAGTGGATCTGTTCAACAGCTCCGTAGGAGGTGGCCACATTTTTACCTGTGTAAAATGGTACGGCACACTCATGGTGAACAACTGGTAATGTCTGTTGTCTGATTCCTTCAGGAAACAGATCTTCTTGAGATAACATACAAAAGAGGCGATAGCAGAGCGAAAAGTGGACTAAAACAGTCGGTTTTCGCCATACTATCGCCTCTTTTATTGAAGGCGACAGAAAGGAATGGAGTCCCTTGGCCGGTTTATCTGTGCGTAGGGTAATTTGAAAGACAAAGCCGATATTCAATGAAAGATTCGTGATAAGAAAAAGAATTTTGCCTGGAAGCTTGCACAATTCAAAAACTCTTCTTACCTTTGCATCCGCAATCGAAAAGATGGCGGGATAGCTCAGCTGGTTAGAGCGCATGATTCATAATCATGAGGTCCCCGGTTCAATCCCGGGTCCCGCTACTTTCACATAGCCGTTGGGTGGCTTCCACGCCTGGCGGTTTTTTACGATGGCGGGATAGCTCAGCTGGTTAGAGCGCATGATTCATAATCATGAGGTCCCCGGTTCAATCCCGGGTCCCGCTACATGAAAAAAGAGTTACGATAACGTGACTCTTTTTTTTGTACACTCGGCATGAGCATTGTCTAAGGGGTGTAAGTAGGGTTTACTGAATAATATATATTATGCTGTATAACAAGTAATTAAGCGTTGCGAAAACTTGCGGTTTTAATAAAAAAGAGCTAACTTTGATGTTAAAAGAAGACTATCTGACATGAAAAAAGTATCCTTGCACGGGCAACTGACCTTCGATGAGATGAAGGGGTCTTTTGACCGTCTGTCGATGACCAACCGGTGGGTGCAGATGGGAGATTCGCTTCCATGGACGGAATATGAGAAGGCCTATAACAAGCGGCTGAAGAATGGCACTGTCGGGGCTTCCAATCGCCCGGGACGTATGGTTATCGCCGCCCTTATCATCAACACAAGCTCGGTCTTTCCGATGAGGAGACGATACTCACCATCCAGGAAAATCCCTACATGCAGTACATGTGCGGCCTGACAGAGTATTCCGAGCCCTTCCCTGTTCACGACCATTCGCAAGCGGATCACCATCGACGACATCAATGCCCTCACGCTTGAACTTGCCCGAAAAGCCCGGGAAAGGGAGAGAGGACAAGGAACGGTTCGGCACTGAGCCGAAGAGATTCTTCGGTGACAAGATCTATCTCAACAGGGCCAACCTTCTGAATTTTCAGTTAACCCTAAGTAAGGCTTGTTTTTGGAATCGGAAACGCCCGTTTTAAGGCATCCTCTTCAGCAGGGGTGGTTGTTGGGTGAAGTTTGGCAACACCGAGAAGCAATGAACGTTCAACAAAGTGAAAAATAACATCTAATTCTTTCCAATTTTTAAAAGATTGGAAAGAATTGTTATGGATTGAAGCTTCTGATTGTATCATCAAACGAGTCGCCTTTTATATATCCCTTTTTTACTTTGTTGAGAGCTATTTGCTTAACTATCCCAATATCCAAGAGGTGCTCGAGGTCACTCTTAATGGTGGTTGGGGTTACGAGGAAACGAACCTGGAAGTCCTTGATAGTATACATCTCCTTTGGATTGTCTGCAAACATCTTGATGATTTCAGCCTGGCGCTCATTGATGCCAGGAATATTAAGATAGGTCGCGGCGACCTGACGCTCCTCTATTTTCCTTTGCAGGTAATTTTTCAAGTCGTTAAATGCCAATTGCAGCACCCGAAGGTTGTAAGCAATGAAATAGCCAATGTCCATTCCGTCTATTTCAGCGTGGAGAAATGCCTTTTCGTAGGATTTTTTTGAGCGGTAAATAATCCTTGAGATTGACAGATACTCTGTAAGCCAATAGCCCTGTTTCAACATATACCAGTAGAACAGAGCCCTTGATGTTCTGCCATTGCCATCTGTAAAAGGATGCATGTAGGCCAACATGAAATGGATGATGATGCCTTTGATGATCGGATGAATGAAAGGTGAATGCTGGTCCTCATTGAAGAACTGGCACAAGTCGTTGACAAACTGAGGAATGTCCTTAAATGAAGGTGGTGTATGGACGACATCGTGCGTAAGGGCATTCTCCACCACCACCTCATCGTTTTGACGGAAGTGTCCTACATCCTCGTTATTCTCCAATGTGTGCTCGGTCATCAAATGATGAATGTGAAGCAACATTTCCTTGGTCAGTGGTTCGTGCTTGTGCTCAACGATAAACTGTATGGTCTGATAGTTGTTTACTATCATCTGCTGTGATTTGTCTTTGGGGGCTATATGCTTGCGGAGCATATTCTTAGCCACTTTGCGCGTTGTCGCCGCACCTTCCATCTGACTTGACGATATGGCTTCTTCCATGAGCGAACTTACCAAATAGCGCTCTTTGTATTCATCTTGAATGAGAGAGACAGTTCCCCAAGAGCCTCCGAAATTCATGTCGAAATAATGGCATTGCTGCTGCATGTTATTTGTCAAACTGAAATGGATACGATATCTATTCCAAACCTTTATGTCTGACCTCTGCCGCTCCGCGACGACCAAGCGCCATAGATCGTTTGGCGTATATCCTTGAGGCAACGCTTTATACTTCACACTGTCCCAATACTCATAATTGTCATTGACGATCTGCACCAATATCGTCATCTGCTCTGATAATGAACTCATGTTGACGAGTGCTTTTACCATCTCATCTTTACTTACTTTAGGTGGCTGTTCCATACTTCCTGCTTTATTGTGGCAAAGTTATTCAATTCTTTCCAATTCTCATAAGATTGGAAAGTTTTTCTTCTATATGATCATTCTTTCTGTTTCCTTTCGTCCTATCATTCCGAGTGAATAAACAACGTTTGGCGGCCTGTAAGGGAAAGCCAATCTGTAAAATGTTGGTGGATGTGTTCAGATTGACTTGAAATGAGGAATCGGTTAGCACAAAGTGGATGTGGGTCACGATGTGCACAAGCCATCTGACGAGGAGTTGTTGCAGAATCGAAGTCGTGAGAACAGTTGCCCGAGTTAACGACATGAAACGACATCGGACATCGCAGACTGTGCCATTTTTCTACTATATTCTGCCTGTTTTATCGTATTTAGACGATTCAAGAGCTATTTTAGATGAAATCAGACGTAAGTAACAAAACTCTTTTTTACATTTGCAGCCGATATAGTTCTTAATATTAACTTAAAAACGTATTATGAAAAAAAGAAAATTATTCAAGGGCCTTTTCGCATGGCTCGTGGCTGTTCTTTTGTCAACGATGACAATGGCAGCGCAATCGCTTTCCATTACCGGTGTGGTAACGGATGCCAGTCAAGATCCGGTGATTGGTGCAAGCGTATTGGTACAAGGTACCACCAACGGAACGATTACCGATGTGGACGGTAATTTCCAACTTTCCAACGTTCCTGCCAAGGGAACATTGCTTATCTCTTATATAGGGTATAAGACACAAGTGTTGCCGATTAACGGAAAGACGCGCTTCACGGTGGTTCTGGCAGAAGATACAGAGACCTTGGACGAGGTGGTCGTTGTGGGTTACGGCGTACAGAAGAAGGTGAACCTGACCGGTTCGGTGGCTTCTGTAAAGGGAGATGCCCTGGAACGCCGTCCGGTGGTGGATGCCACCCAGAGCCTGCAAGGTATGGTGCCGGGCCTGTTGGTCAACAACTCCAGTTCCGGTCGTCCGGGCGCTTCGGGTACGCTGACCCTGCGCGGTCAAGGAAACTTGGCCAACAATGCTAATCCGTACGTGTTGGTGGACGGTGTGGAGATGAGTCTGTCCGATGTCAATCCGAACGACATCGAGAACATCTCCGTGCTGAAAGATGCTGCGGCCTGTGCCATCTACGGTGCCCGTGCCGCTTACGGTGTGATTCTGGTGACCACCAAGAAGGGAGCCGAAGGCAAGATGCGGGTCAACTACCAGGGAACGGTGGGTTGGAGCACTCCGACCGTACTGCCCGACATGGTGGATTCCTATCAGTTTGCCAAGTACTGGAACGACGGTGTGACCAATGCCGGTTCTCCGCGTCTGTACAGCCAGGAGAAACTTGACCTGCTGCAGAAGTTCGTCAACGACCCGTCGAGCGTGGACCCGTGGTTCGAATTGCCGGCCAATGCCAGCATGAACCCGGCGTTCGAAAACTCCGAATCGGGTGTCGGTAACACGAACTACTTCGACCTGCACTACAAGGATTGGGCGTTCAAGCAGAACCACAACCTGAGCCTGAGCGGCGGCGGCAAGAAGGCACAGTACTACATCTCCGGCGGCTACTATAACGAAGACGGTATCCTGCGCTATGCCGATATCGGCTACTCTCGCTACAACTTCACGGCCAACATCACCTCGCAGATGACGAAATGGCTGAAGCTGAAGGTGAACACCAAGTTCATGCACTCCGACTCGAAGACTCCGTTCGGCGACGGCGGTCTGAGCGAAGGTTTCTATCATTCGCTGGCCCGTTTCCGTCCGACCGTTCACTCGGTGGATCCCAACGGTCATTTCACCGAACTGACCATGATTCCGTACCTGCAGAGCGGTACGTACACGGACACACAGCGCGACCGCATGAACATCACTGCCGGCGTGGAGATCCAGCCGCTGAAGAACTGGTTCATCTTTGCGGACTATACGCACAAGCTGATGAACGTGGAATATGAGGCCATGAACGTGGCACCGATGATCTATGCTGCCGACGGGGTGAATACCTCGAAAGGAGTGCGCAGCGAGCTGGGCGTTTCGCCCGACGGCAAGTTCACCCGCAGCTACGGCAAGACTCGCTACCAGTCCATCAACCTCTATACCAACTACCTCTTTACCCTGGCCGAAAAGCATAACTTTACGGTGATGGCCGGTTATCAGGAAGAGGACAGCAACTACAGTTACATGAAGAACTCCATTACGGGACTGTATTCGACCTCGAACCCCAACGTGGGTATGGGTACCGGCGACAAGGTGGTGGTAGATACCCGTAACGGCTGGGCTACCCGTGGCTTCTTCGGACGTATCAACTACGACTTCGACGGACGCTATCTGCTGGAACTGAACGGCCGTTACGACGGTTCTTCCCGTTTTGCCAGCGACCACCGCTGGGGTTTCTTCCCCTCTGTATCGGTGGGCTGGAACCTCCATCGTGAAAAATTCATGGCATCGGCCAGCAGCTGGCTGTCGAACCTGAAACTGCGTGGTTCGTACGGTCTGCTGGGTAACCAGGCAGGTGCGGCCCTCTATACGTTTGCTTCTACCATGTCGCTCAACGGCGGCTTGGGAAACTACATCTTCAGCGACGGCCGTCACATCTTCACGAAGGCACCGGGCGTCATCGACCCAGCCACTACCTGGGAAAAGGTGGAAAGCAAGAACATCGGTCTTGACTTCGGATTCTTCGGCAATGCACTGACGGGTACATTTGATGTCTTCCAGCGCGATACGAAGGACATGCTGGGTCCGGGTCTGGACTTCCCCGACTTCTTCGGTGCTACGGCTCCGCAGACCAACAACGCACGGATGCGCAACCGCGGCTGGGAACTGGCTTTGAACTACCGGGGCAGCATCGGCAAGGACATCCAGTACAACATCGGCGGTTCGCTGTCGGATGCCACTTCCGAAGTGACGGACTATGCCAACCCCACCGGTACGAATCCTGCCGGCAACTGGTACACCGGCAAGAAGGTGGGTGAAATCTGGGGTTACCGGGCCGACGGACTCATCCAGACAGAGGCGGAAGCCGAAGAATACAACAAGCTGGACCTCTCGTACCTGAGCGGAAAGCCTTGGACACCGGGTGACGTGAAGTACCGCGACCTGAACGGCGACGGGAAGGTGAACAGAGGAAACAACAACCTGTCTGATATGGGCGATATGACCATCATCGGTAACACCACTCCCCGCTACCAGTACACTTTCAACGGATCAATCAGCTGGAAGGGCTTGAGCCTGAGCATGATGTTCCAGGGCGTTGCCAAGCGCGACTGGGCACCGAACGGTGTATATTTCTGGGGCTGCGGACCGTATGCACAGGTCACCGTGTTCAAGGAACACCTGGACTACTGGACACCGGAAAATCCGAACGCCTACTATCCGAAACCCTATATCCACTCGGCCGGTGGCGTAGGACCGTTCCGCAACAAGACTTCGCAGACCTCCGACCGCTATCTGCAGAGCGCAGCCTACTGCCGTCTGAAGAACCTGACCCTGAGCTATGACATTCCTTCGGCATGGAGCCAGAAGGTGGGGCTGCAGAAAGTACAGGTGTTCTTCTCCGGCGAGAACCTGCTGACCTTTACGAACCTGAAGGGCATGTTCGACCCCGAAGCCATCTTCACGGCTACCGGATATTCGGATGAAGGCGGCAAGAACTACCCGATGAACAAGGTCGTTTCCTTTGGTTTGATTGTTAACCTCTAAAAAAAGCAGAAGAATATGAAGAAAAGAAATATAGTTGCAGGACTGGTACTGGCATTCGGCCTGACCGCCTGCTTTGACTTGGACAAGATGCCCGAAGGCGTGCTTTCTACAACGAATGCGTTTGCCAGTGTGGGCGAAATGAGAAACTATCTCGACCAGTTCTATCAGGACGGCCTGCGGACGCAGGGCTTCGATGCGGGCGGCGGACAATACATTGCGGGTTCAGACACGCATAGCGACAACATGTCGTCCAGTTCAGTCAGCACCCGACTGGCCGGCGAAACGGCATTGAGCAGTGCCTCCTCGCTGAGTGCCTATACCAATATCCGCAACGTGAACTTCCTGATTGCCAATCTCGACAACTGCCAGGAGAAGGGAACGGCCGAATACAACCAGTATGTGGGCGAAGCCTACTACTTCCGGGCATGGTACTACTACCGGCTGTTCATCAGCTACGGACCGTTGACCTGGGTGGAAACACCGCTCGACCCCAATATCGAAGAGATGAAACTGCCGCGCGACAGCCGTACGGTGGTAGCCGACCATATCCTGGCCGACCTGGACAAGGCCATTGAGTACCTGAACGAGAAGAACAACAGTGCTTCGATGCGCGTTCACCGCGATGTGGCGCGTGCGCTGAAGAGCGAAGTGGCACTGTTTGAAGCTACCTGGGAGAAATACCACAAGGCAGAAAACGACGAGTTCTATGACAAGACGGTAACCGACCAGAAGATCCGCGACTACTTCACCCAGGCTGCGGCTGCGGCCAAGCAGGTGATGGACCGCAACGTTTGGCGTATCTACTCAACCGGCAACAAGCAGGATGACTACCGCCGGATGTTCCAGACCACCGACCTGTCCTCGAACTCCGAAGTGCTGTGGTTCAAGATGTACGACGGCGACCAGATCGGTAACAACGTGAACCGTTACCTGAACCAGGGAGGCGGTAGCGTGGGTGTCACTGCCTCGTTGGTGGACGATTACCTGACGATTGACGGCCGTCCGTTTGTCGGTGCCGAGAAGGTGGAGGCCAAGAAGATTTTCGGCAACGAACTGCTGCCGACCGTGCGTGACCCGCGTCTGGCTCAGACTGTCTGCACTCCCGGCCAGATTCTGCGTCCCGACATGGGGGGCTACGTGGTACCCCCGTTGATTGGTTCGTCGGCCTATAACCAGAACGTGACGGGCTACTCGCTGCTGAAGCACGTACAGATTGACTATACCGGAAGTCTGGACGCTGAATTCAAGGGAGCTACTCCCGCCATCCAGTTCCGTTACGCAGACATCCTGCTGAACTATGCCGAAGCCTTGGCCGAGATGGACGGTGCCGCCAATGCAGCTGCCATCATCAACGCCCTGCAGCCCCTGCGCGACCGCGTGGGAATGCCTGCCGTGGACTTCGACCGCGAATACAACCAGGAAGCCGATTATCCGTTCCGCGGACTGGACAAGTATATCCAGGCCGTGCGTCGCGAGCGTCGTGTGGAAACCGCCTGTGAGGGCCGTCGTCTGACGGACATCCTCCGCTGGTCGGCTGCCGACGAGCTGATTGTCGGCCATTGGGCACAGGGTGCCTTGTATGTAGGCAGTAACCTGGAGAACCACGAACAGTATGGCGGCAAGCTGGTCTACGACCAGGCATCCGGCAATAACCTGTTCCTGACCGGCAAGCCGGGAGATGCCTTGCGCTACATCTATCCCTCGAACCCGTCGGGCTATGCCAACGGCTGGCAGTTCAATGTCCATCGCGACTATCTGCTGCCCATCCAGCCGCGTATGATTGACCTGACCGACGGCCAGTGGGAGCAGAACCCCGGTTGGTAAGCGCATTGTCCGGATGATTGAAACACTCTGATCGGATAATGGACACACAAAGAAAGGAAGTGAGGAAGGAATTTTTTTCTTTGTCCCTTCTTTTCTTTGTGTGATAAATAATTCGTTATATTTGCACGAAAACCCTAAATAATTTACAATCATGAAACATACCTTTTCTTCTACCGTTTTGTGCGCATTGACCGGAGCGGCTGCCATCGGATCGCTTGCCTCGTGCAAGGCGCAGAAAGAATCGGCTCCCAAGAAGCCGATGAACATCGTCTACATCATGTGTGACGACCACTCGTACCAGACCATCAGCGCGTATGACCAGCGGTACATGCAGACACCGAACATCGACCGCATTGCCAACGAAGGCGCTCGGTTTACCAACAGTTTCGTGGCCAACTCGCTGAGCGGACCCAGCCGGGCCTGTATGCTGACCGGCAAGCACAGCCATGCCAACGGCTTTACCGACAATACCACGACTTTCGACGGCTCGCAGCAGACTTTCCCGAAGATTCTGCGCGAACATGGCTACCAGACAGCCATGATCGGCAAGTGGCACCTCGTGTCGGAACCCACGGGATTCGACTATTGGGACATCCTCATCGGGCAGGGCTATTACTACAATCCCGAGTTCATCAAGAACGGGGAAAAGGTGCAGCGCGAGGGCTATGCCACGAACATCGTGACCGACCTGGCCATCAACTGGATGGACAGCATCCGTGACAAGGAGCGTCCGTTCTGCCTTTTCATCCATCACAAGGCTCCTCACCGCACCTGGATGCCTGACCTGTGTGACCTAGACCTGTACGACGACGTGACCTATCCGATGCCGGACAACTTCTACGACAAGTATGAAGGTCGCATCCCGGCCTCGAAGCAGGAGATGAGCATCATCAAGGACATGGACTTGGTGTATGACCTGAAGCTGGCAGACAAGGAAAACGAAATCCATACGACAACAGGACTGGAAGCCACCGGACGCGAGATGTATAACCGACTGAATCCGGAACAGAAGGCCGCCTGGGACAAGCACTACGACCCCATCATTGCCAAATTCAAGAAGGACAAGCTCTCGGGCAAGGCCTTGGCAGAATGGAAGTACCAGCAGTATATGCACGACTATATGCGGGTCATCCACTCGGTGGACCGCAATGTAGGACGGGTACTGAAGTATCTTGAAGACAACGACCTGCTGGAGAATACGATGATTGTCTATACCTCCGACCAGGGCTTCTATATGGGCGAACACGGCTGGTTCGACAAGCGCTTCATGTACGAGGAATCGTTCCGCACTCCGTTGCTGGTACGCCTGCCGGGCGGCAAGAAGGGGGACATCGACGAAATGGTACAGAACATCGACTATGGACCGACTATCTTGGATTTGGCCGGTATCGAGACTCCGGAGGATATGCACGGCGTTTCGTTCTTGCCGTTGCTGAAAGGCGAGAAGGTACCCGACTGGCGCCAGTCGCTCTATTACCATTTCTATGAGTATCCGGCTGAACATGCCGTACGCCGCCATTACGGGGTACGTACTGACCGCTACAAGCTGATTCATTTCTATGAGGATATCGATTGCTGGGAACTGTACGACCTGCAGGAAGATCCGTCCGAAATGAACAATATCTATGGAAAACCGGGTACTGAAGCGGTGACGGAAGACTTGATGAAGGAAATGCTTCGCTTGCAGGAGCAGTATGACGACCCGATTCGTCGGCTGAACAAGTAATTCAAGATAGAAAATACTTGTCATTTTGCTTGTCATTCTGAACGTAGCGAAAATTCTGTAAATCGTTAGTGATGTATTCAGATTTTTCGCTGCGTTCAGAATGACAATTTGTTTGGGACTCTGAATCTTGATACATCCTCAGAATGCGAGGTGAATGTTTCTTCTCCTTATTCCTTCCCTGCGCTCTTGTGTTGTTTCCGGTAGTCAGTCGGACTGCATCCGTGGGCGGTTTTAAAGAGCGTACTGAAGTTACGCGGGTGCTTGAATCCCGCTTTCTCGGCCACTGCAGCCACAGGCAGGTCCGTTTCCTCCAAGAGCCGGCGGGCATAGTCGATCCGGCATTTCAGGATGTATTCTCCAATACCTCCTTCCAGCATTCCCTTTACCTTATTATATAAAGATGCGCGGCTCATGCCGATGGCTTGCGCAATGAAGTTGACATCCAGTTCTGTATTCCCCAGGTTCTCTTGGACGATGCGTTGCAGCTGCAGCAGGAACTGCTCGTTCGGCGGCGTCATGTCCGCTGCATGGCTGATGGGAGCATTCAGCGAAGAATAGTGTTTCTTCACCATGGTGTGGTTGTGCAGGATGTTCTGGAGCTGAGTGAGCAGCAGGTCCATGTCGAACGGTTTGGTGATATAGGCTTCGGCCCCCGTCTGATACCCCTTTTCGATGTCACTGTCGTCAGCCTCTGCGGTCAGCAGGATGACGGGCAGGTAGTTCAGTTCCGGTTTTTGCTTGATGTAGCTGCACAGTTCCAGTCCGTTCATCCGGGGAAGCCGTACCTCCGCAATCACCAGCTGCGGCAGGTGGGTGGTAAGCAGGGGAATGGCCTCTTTGCCGTCGTTCGCCTCGTACACGTGGACGAACATCGACTGGAGGTTGCTCACCAGGTAGCTGCGCATGTCGGGGTCTGCATCCACCACCAGGACCGAGTGCTGGCGGACTGCCGGAATCTGTGTTTCAGGCTTCGGCAACGTCAGGGGAGTGTCGAGCGTCTTGTTCAGATACGGTTGCGGCTCGGTCTGGATGCTGGCCGCCTGTTGCCGGTAGGGCAGTGTGAAAAAGAAAGTGGAACCCGGCCCGTCGGTGTTGTTGGCGGCACCGATGACACCGCCGTGCAGTTCCACCAGTTCCTTGGCACACGACAGTCCGATGCCCGTCCCCTTTTCGCTATGGTTTCCCTGATGGAAACGGTGGAACAGGTTCTGGAAGTCATCGGGACTGAGTCCGGTGCCCTGGTCCTTCACCTCCACGCGGACATGACTGTCCAGCCGGGTGCTGACGGTTACCAGGCTGTTCCGGGGACTGAACTTGTACGCATTGCTGAGCAGGTTGTTGAGGATGATTTCGCACTGGTTGGCATCGAAGAACATCGTGCTGACGGTCGGGTCGGGGACGAAGGTCAGAGTGATATTCCGTAGGGAGAACTCGCCCTGGAAATCGTCCAGTATGCCCCGCAGCCATTCGTTGAAGGGCAGGCATGACATGCGGAGCGGATTGGGGTCCTTTTCCATCTTGCGAAGGGTCAGTGTCATGTCGATGAGGTTCTTCATCTGTCGGGTCTGCTTGAAGACCGAGAGCAGGGTCTTCTTGTGTTCCAGCGGGAGGGTCCGGCTCCCGATGAGCTGCTTCAGCGGCGAGTAGATGAGGGTGAGCGGGGTGCGCAGCCCGTGGTTGATGTTGATAAGTCCCTTCACCTTCTCCTCATAGATATGCCGTTCCTTTTCGCTGTAGGTACGCTTCAGGTGCAGGTCGTAGCCGTGGGCCACTCCGGCGGCAAGGGCGAGAAACAGGAGTCCCCAGAGTACGAGGAAGGGATTTTGCAGCCACCAGGGTTGCAGCACCTGGATGCGGAGCAGGGTATATTCCGGACTCCATTGGCCGTTCTGCCGGGAGCACTGGATGCGCAGCTGGTAATTGCCCGGAGGCAGGGTGGGAATGGACAAGGAGGGGCGTACCGTTTCGATGTGTTCGTTGTTCTTTCCCTTCAGGTGGAACCGGTAGATGCGTTTCCGCAGGTTGTCCTCTCCCGTCGGGACGGACTGTACCTGGAGAGAGGAGAAGTTATAGGGGAGTTCCAGCCGGCCGTCCAGTGGCAGGGGCATGTTTTTCCCGTCGGTCTGCAGTTCGCTCAGACGGAAGCCGATGTCATCGGCCGAGGTGGCGGGGATGAGCGATTTGTCGATGCGTACCAGTCCTTCGGAGCCGCCGAGGTAGACATTGCCGTCGGCCGTGCTGCCCACGCATTTGGGCAGGAAGTCATTCGGCAGCACTCCGTCCATGTCGCTGTAGAGGGTGAACTGCTGCAGGACGGGGTCGTAGGCATAGAGATAGCCGTTGCAGCCCATCCAGATAATTCCGTCGCAGTCGGCCACCAGCGAGGTGACGATATGGTTGCCGTCCGGCAGTCCGATGTTCTCTTTCCGTCCCGACGACAGGTCGGTGCGTTCGATACCGGTCAGGGTGGAGGTCCACAGGTGGCCGTTACGGTCCATGCAGGCAGCGGGTACCTGGCGGCCGTCGCTCGGAGTGAGGAGGCTGTAGCGGTGCTCGTCTTCATGGTAGAGGAAAACATGCTTGCGGTCGTAGAACACAGGCGACGACCGATAGGTGCCGATGCAGACCCACGATTGTTCCACGGGCGGGGCCACCGGAGCCATGTCTTCCCATTTCCCGGTGGCAGGATGATAATGGTAGATATGCTTGCCATAGATTTCGATGCGCCCGTCCTTCCCTTGCCGCAGGTTGACCGGAAAGCCGGAATGGTTCAGTTCTTGCTCAATCGGGGGGTAAGGACAGCGGAGAGGACGGAAGGCCCCCGACGACTTGTTCAGGAGGAACAGTCCCTTGGAGAAGCAGGAAACCAGCAGCTCGCTGTCGGAATAAGGGCAGACGGACACCACCTTTTCGTTTTTCGTGAGGGGGAAATGCTCAAAGTGGTGGGTCGCGGGATGGAAACGGTTCACGCCACCGCCGTCGGTACCGATCCAAAGGCTGCCGTCGGTATCCTCCCACAGGCAGAGCGGGCATTTGTCCGAAAGTCCGGAGGAATTGCCGGCAGGCACCTTGGTATAGGTGTGAATGAAGCCCTTCTCTACGCGAAACACGCCTTCGCGCACCAGTCCCATCCACAGATGTTTCTTGACAGGGAAAAGGCGGGTGACTGAATTGGCAGGAATCGCCTCGTTGTCGTTGCAGAGGATTTTCCGTTCTCCCGTGGTCGGCGAGAGGATGTTGACACCACCTCCGTCCGTGGCAATCCAGATGTAGTCCAGCCATTCAGCAATGTCCAGCACGATGTCGTTGCTGAGGTTCGAGAGCCGTGTGCTGTATGTGTCGACAGAAGTCCCGTCCGGATGGAAACGCTGTACGCCTTTGCCGTAGTAGGAAATCCAGAAACAGCCCTGCGAATCTGCGTAGAGGTGATGGACTCCCTCAGTGGGCCGGAAAGGGGGAGGAAGCAGCCGTCCGCTTTCCTTGTCAAGCAGCCAGAGCTGTTTCCGTCCTGTGCGCACCAGGTAGTGGCGGGGGTCATAGTCCGTCACGTCATAAAGGAACTCGTGGCGGTCGCTGAAGACCAGCGTGCGCTTCAGCGACAGGTGGGTGTCATAGACCAGCAGGGTATCTGCCGTGGCAATCCATAGCTCCTCCTTCTCGGCCTTCAGTGCCGTGGCTTTCACCGGCTGTCCGTTCAGGGTCAGCAGCCGGACCGTATCGTTTTCCTCGGTGCAATAGCCAACGCCGTCAATCACCAGTTCCCATATCCTTCCTTGGTAATCTCCCACGATGTCGTTAACGTACAGCGTGCTGCGCTGCTCCGGGTGGGCATCCGGACAGCGTTGGACCGAAACGCCGTTGAAGCGGTATAAGCCCAATGCGGTTCCTATCCATATCGAGCCGTCACCGTTGTCGTAGAGTGCAGTGACCTCAGCAGGAAATCCCTGCTGGATGGACAGCTGCTTGTAGTTGTAGAAGGGATGGACTGCACCTGCCGTTCCCGACCATAACAGCAGGAGCAGAACCATCAGAAGGGGGAGTTTCCGGGCATTCATGACGGCTGGGGTTATTCGTTCCGGATGCCGAAGAACAAGGCATACAGGATGGGAATGAAGACCAGCGTGATGAGGGTGCTGACCGTCAGTCCGCCCATGATGCTGGCTGCCAATGAGCCGAACATGGCATCGGGCAGGAGCGGAATCATGCCCAGGATGGTGGTCAGGGCAGCCATGCTCACAGCCCGCAGACGGCTCTGTGCACTATCAATCAAAGCCGTTACGGGAGGAACCCCTTGGCTTAGTTGGAGCGTGATTTCATCCATCAGCACGATGCCGTTTTTCAGCAGCATACCAATCAGGCCCAAGGTCCCGACAATGGCCACAAAGTTGAAAGTCTTGCCCGTGAGCAGCATGACGGCCACCACACCGATGATGACGGTGGGGATGCAGCAGAAGATGATGGCCGGTTTCCGGTAGTCCTTGAACAACAGAATCAGGATGGCAATCATCAGGATAATCGCCATCGGGAAGTTCTTGAACAGGTACTTCATGGATTGTGTGCTGGCCTTGCGTTCGCCCTGCCATTGCAAGGAGTAGCCTTCCGGCAGGGGGATGCTTTCTATCTGCCGGACGATGGCCTGCCGGGCAGCTTCCGTCTCCATGTCGGCAGCCGGGGTGCATTGCATCCGCTGGCTGCGCTGGCCGTTGTAGCGAGGAACGACCGGGTCTTCCCAACGCAGGTCAATCCGCTTGCTGATCTGCTTCAGGGGAGTGCTTCCCATCAGTTGCTCGATGAGTTCTTCCTTGCTCAGCTTGCCGGAGCGCAGTTTCACGAAGGTTTCTTCGCTCAGCAGTCCGTTCAGCGACGGCAGGGTCGAGAAGACTTGTGTGTTGCCCAGGTCCTCTATCGGCCGGCCGTTTTCGTCAAGGCACTTCACGTAGAGGGTATTGCGGTGAATGCCTTCGTAGAAGGAGCCGATGGGCAGACCACCGCAGGCCGTGAGCAGCGAGTAGCTGACATCCGTGCGGCTCAGTCCCAGTGCGCGGGCGGCTGCCTGGTCGTATTCGATGGTGAGTACCGGAATCTGCGGATCCCAGTCGGTCGTGATGAGGCGTACCGCCTCCGACTGCTCCATGATGCTCCGGGCACTGTCGGCCAGCTGGTGCAAAACGGCAGGGTCGGGACCGAGGAACTGTGCCTCGATGGGGTATTTCTTGAACATCAGGTTATACCGTTTCAGCTTGACATAGGCATTCGGGTAATGGTCGGACAGGTAGGTCTGGATATCCTCCAGATTCTCCACCAGCGTTTCTGCCGATGTGAAGTCGATAATCAGTTCTCCGTAGGCCAACGAGGGGTTGGCGACACTGCGCACCAGGTTGTACCGTCCCGGCGTGCCGCCGAGGGAGGCGGTGACATGGGTCACTTCCGGGCGGGTCTTCAGATAGGCTTCGATGTCCTGCAGGTCTTTTTCCACCTGGGTATAGTTGGTGCCTTCGGGCAACTTGTATTCCATGTAGAGCTGGTCGTAGACCATGTCCGGGAAGAATCCTTGCCGCATGAAGCGGAACCCGATACCGGACAGCACCAGCAGTCCCACGACGATGAATACCGCTGTCCAGCGGTGGGTGAGGCCGAAATGGAGGACACGGCGCAGGGCGGCATATACCTTCCCGTCGTAGTGCGGCGTTCCTTCCCCCTGCTGCGGCGCAGGTGTCGGCCGGAGATACTGGTTGGCCATGAGCGGTGCATGAGTCAGTGCGAGAATCCAGCTCAGCAACAAGGACACGGCCAGCACGATGAACAGGTCGCGGGTATAGACCCCTGCCGTATCGGGCGAGAGGTAGATGGGCAGGAAGGCGATGATGGCAATCAGGGTAGCTCCCAGCAGCGGCAAGGCTGTCTGGCGGCCGATGGCGGTCAGTGCCTCCATGCGGGGCTTGCCGGCTTTCATGTCCACCAGTATACCGTCCACGATGACGATGGCATTGTCCACCAGCATCCCCATGGCCAGTACGAACGAGGCCAGCGACACCCGTTGCATGGTTCCCCCGGCCCCTTGCAGGAAAAGGAACGAGCCGAGAACGGTCACCACCAGGCAGATGCCGATGATCATGCCGCTCTTGAACCCCATGGTCAGCATCAGGATGACCACCACGATGACGACCGATTCAATCAGGTTGATGACGAAGGTTCCCAAGGATTCGCCCACGCGTTCGGGCTGGTAGAAGACCTTGTGGTAGTCCACGCCGGCCGGGAAACGGGAGGCTTTCACCTCGGCGAATGTCCGCTCCACGGCGGCCCCCACCTTCACGATGTCCGACGAGGAAGAAGCAGCAATCAGCAGGCCGATGGCCTGTTCGCCGTCGTAGGTCATCTCGTTGCGCACCGGCTGTTCGTAGCCCTTCTCGATATGGGCAATGTCCGCCATGCGCAGCTGGTCCTCGTCGTGCCCTTGGATGATCATTCGTCCGATGTCCTCCACGGTGCGGAAACGGTCGCTGACCGTCACCCGAATACGCTGGTCGCCGTTGTCATAATAGCCGCTGTAGGCAGTGGCATTCTGCCCGTTCAGGGTGGCCAGCACTTCGGCAGGCTTCACGCCCAGATTGGCCATGCGGTCCTGCAGCAAAGAAATGTTGATGCACTCCGAACGCTTGCCGTACAGTTCCACCCGTTCCACTCCTTCCAGGTCGATGACTTCCCGTTTCAGCAGTTCGGCATAATTGGCCAGTTCCCGGTCGGAAAGGCCGTCACCGGTCAGGGCATAGAACATGCCGTACACATTGCCGAAATCGTCCTTCACCATCGGTCCCTGGATGCCTTGCGGCAGGGAGGCGCGGGCATCGTTCACGCGACGGCGCAGCATGTCCCAGCATTGCTCCACCTCGTTGTCCTGGGTTGTGGTGGTCAGTTCCACCTGGATCAGCGAGAGGTCGTTCATCGAATAGCTTTCGATGTTGTCCACGTGGCCCATGTTGCGGATGCTCTTTTCCAGCACATCCGTCACCTCCAGTTCCACTTGGTGGGCCGACGCACCGGGGTAGGGCGTCACCACCATCGCCAGTTTCACCTTGATTTCAGGGTCTTCGAGCTTGCTCATCTCGTAGCAGGACAGGATGCCGCCGACCAGCAGCACCGCTATGAGAAACCGAATCAGGTTGCGGTTGCCGAATGCCCATTTGCTGATGTCTATCATAACAATCCTCCTACGTTGGTTTCACGGACTGCGGCGAGCGGGCGGACCGTTTCTCCGTCCAGGATGTGGTGGACACCAGCGGCCACCACCTCGTCATCGGCTTTCAGGCCTTCGCTGCGCACAATGGCCTTTCCGTCTGAGGTGAGGCGTATCACCGCCACTTCGCAGGCCCGTACGGTATGGTCGGTCGGAGAGAACACAAAGACGCAGGTGCGCCGGTCCTTGTGCAGCAAGGCCTGTGAAGGAACGGACAGCAGGGTCTGCGTGCTGTCGGTCTTGCATCCGATGTTGACCATGGTGTTCAGTCCGGGAGAAGGCAAGGGCAGGTCGGGCACCCGTTGCAGCTGCAGCCGCATGGTGTACAGCTGGTTGGCATTGGCCTTGGGCGTGATGCTCAAGGCCTGCAGAGGATATACCTGGCCGGGATATACATCGAAGGTGCAGGAGTAGGTGCTGAAAGTGGAGCGGCGGACGTATTCGGCAGCCGGCAGGTTGATTTCCACTTCGGGCAGTCCCGAACCGACCATGGCCAGTACCGGCATACCGGCCCCCACGGTTTCGTGCTCCTCGTAGAGCCGTTTTTGGATGTACCCGTCAAAAGGGGCATACAGACGGGTATAGCGCAGCTCGTCCTGGTGGTGCTTGTACTTGGCAGTAATCTGCTGGAGTCCGTAGGTGGCCTTGTCGTTGGCACTGGCGGTGGTCACTTCCTCCTGATACAACTTCATCACCCGTTCTGCATCTGCCTTCACCTGCAGGTATTCCGCTTCGGTGGCATCCAGTTGTGCCTGGTAGTCAGCCGGGTCCAGATAGGCCAGCAACTGGCCTGCACGTACCTGTTGTCCGTCGTTGACGAGGATTTTCTGCAAGGTTCCGCTGACCTTGAAGGACAAGCTGACATCCTGTGCGGCTTTCACCTTTCCGGGATATTCCAGTTGGATCAGATGATCGGCCGATTCCACCTTTTCCAGTTTGACGGCAGTAGGCTGTACTGATTTTTCCGCTTGTTGCGAGCAGCCGACGAGCAGCAGCAGGCAGGCTGCCGCTCCGCATGATAGCCAATGTTTCATATCGTTCTTTCCTTTCTGTTCGTAGTTCCTGTTTGGTTCACTGAATAAATAACAACAAAGGTAGGAAAAAGTTTGGAACAGACAAAAAATGTACGGGGACTTCCTGCCTTTTATCCGTTTACAGCCGCTTTTCACCGTCCCTGGCTTCCTGAAGGGCATAGTCTACTCCTCGGTTGATAAAACGGTTGAAGGCCTGTGTGGTCCGGAACAGGGCGGCCACCCGTTGCGGCAGGTGGGGGGCGCAGACAAAATCGTTGTCCACATAGGCGCACAGACAATAATTCTTCAGTCGCATCCAGTCGGCATATGGGGCCGAGGCATCGTAGCCGCGAGGTACCTTTTTCAGGGTGTCTTCCCAATCGACAGCAAAACACGGGTCAACGCTTCCCAGCACGGTCTGGCTGAACTCCTCCCAACGGTCACGGATGTCTTCCCGTAGCAGCTTCACTGCCTTCGGGTCGTAGCAATAGTTGCCAGCTGCCAGCATGTGGGCCTGCGGATAGCCGTCTTCTTCGCCGGTACCTACATGGAAGTAGTAGCCGGCGTGCATGGACTTTTTCCCTCCGGGGGCCATGAACACACCGAAATGCGTCTTATAAGGCGACTTGTCGCTGCTGAAACGGGTGTCGCGGTAAATGCGATAGGTGCAGTCGCGCAAGGTCAGGCCGGCGATGTCGGTGTCGAACTTGCCGATTTCCCGGATCAGCTCTTCGCAGAACGCGTTCCACTTCTGTTGGTTTTCCAGATAGCGTGACTTGTTGTCGTTGAACCATTCGCGGTGGTTGTGCTGCTGCAGGTCGCGCAGGAAATGTATCAGTTCTTTCATCGTTACATGATTTTATGGGTCCCCAAATATACGCGAAATAATCCGAACGGAAAAACTGATTCGGTGATATTTCAAGACGGATGTGTTAACAACCTTGTATCTGCTTGAGGAATCCCTTAAATCATGTTATAGAACATACGATTTTTCTTGGAAAACTTGCAGAAAATCCAGGAATACGTACCTTTGCATCGTGTTTTTCATAGTATTAGATTTAAGGTTAACAAAGGTTGGAGTACAGCGGTACTCCTTTTTTTATGCCCTGTCGTTTCCCGCTTCCCTTATTGCAGTGCCCGGTAGACCTCGCAGGCGGTGTCGATGGCATTGCCTTCGGCCTCGGCAGGGTAGGGGTTATGTTGCAGTGTCCACGCTTCTTCGAGGGCATAGAAATCAATCTCTTTCGGAGCCTGCCCTTCCAGCCGGTGGGTCAGCTCGTCGAAATAGGTCTTCCAGCGCAGGTAGTAGAAGTCGCGCAACAGGCCGTTCCATTCCTTGTGTCCGTAGTCATGCAGCCCTCCCCGGTCGGCAGCCAGTCGGTTGCCCCATGTGGTGACCTGCACGCGTGCATTCCATTCGTAGAGGTCTTTTTCTTCGGGGGCAGTTCCCATCCGGCGTGCATAGTCAATCCATCGGCCCACCTTGAAGAGCGGCTGCGTAGCGAGCAGCCGGTCCTGCAGTTGGATGAGCTGGAGGAACCGTTCGGAAGCGGCCTTGAAGAGCGGCAGGTCGGCAGCCTTGTACGACGACACGACGATGGGATAGACCAGCCGTCCTTTTTCAGCCACGGCCTGACGGACAATGTCCACCAGATCGTATTCGAAGTTGGCATTGCCGCGGAAGGCATCGGCGGCCTTCACGAACTGCCCCGCCGCACGGATAATGTCCATCGGTTCGTAGTAGTCTTCCATTTCCGACCATGTGGAGACCTGATAGACTTGCAGGGAAGGACGTGCACAGAGCACCGATTCGTGAGTCCCCTGCTGGGTGGACAGGTCGGGACAGGCATAGATGGTGTTGCTCAATGTCAGCCAGCCGGCTTCCACATCGGGGTGCGACTGTCCGTAGCGGGCCTTGATATACCCCTTCAGCCACTCGTCCTTGTCGAACGCCTGTTCACGCCAGGGCAGTTCCGTCAGCAGCTCGTACATGACCGGATTGTTTTCCGTACCTTCCATGGTCATTCCCACTCCCTTGAGCGTGTGGCCGAAATCGCTTTCGCGGGCCTTGTAGAACTCCTCGATGACATGTTTCATCTTGCCGTGCAGTCCCACATTGCCGCCGAAGTTGAGCAGCATGCAGTAGAGCCAGTCGTGCTGGCGGAATCCTTGCTTGCGGGTCCATTTATAGGCCGTGTCGCCCCATTGCGGCCGGCTTTCCGAGAACAGGTCGAGGACTACCAGGTCACCTGCCGGCAGGTCCTTGATCATGGCATCGTAGGGACATGCCCCCCATGCCTGGGCCACCCAGGCAGCTTTCGGGTTGGCGGCTTTCATGGCCTGCCAGATAGCCTTCCCTGCTGCACCGAGGTCTACGCCGCGGGCATTGCCCCCTTCATGGAAGGGGTCCATGCTGTAGTAGTTGGCCTTCCCGTACAGGCGTGTCAGCTCCTTGTAGTAGAGTTGGGCGATGCGCTGGAAATTCTCGTCTTCAGGCTGCAGGAAAGCAGGACGGCGATAGCCGTTCCATCGTCCGGGGTCTGCCACATCGAGTCCCAGCTTTTCCTTGGCATTCGAAGGGAGCATTCCCGAGTAGCCGGGCAGGACCGGTTCGATGCCGAATTCGCGCATCCGTTTCAGGATGTTCCGTTGCAGCTGTTCCTGCTGGTCGTACCAGGCATCCGGATTGGGTCCTCCCCATCCTTCCAGGTTGTTCATCAGCCACCAGCCCTGGAAAGCCGGTCCGGCCACAAACTCGTTGACTTCCTCTTTCGAGTAGCCCAGCTTGGTCAGCACGGCCCGCCAGACACTGCCGGTACCGGCAATGCAGAGCGGCAGGTTGATGCCGTGCAAGGCCATCCAGTCGATTTCCTGCTCCCAGCGCGGCCAGTCCCAGAAGGCCATGGTGTACGAGTGGGTGCAGTAGTTGAAGTCGTAGCGCAAGGACAGGTTCGTTTCGTGCCGTTCCTTTTGCGGTACAACGGGCATCGTATCGGGCAGTTTGGCCTGCATTTGGTTCCAGCTCAGATGGATGCCGGCATAATATTTCAGGTACCAGTTAATGCCCGTGGCAATGCTGACCGGGTTGTTCCCTCTGACAACGGGCTTTCCGTTGCGGTAGTCCAGTTCGAAGAAATCGCAGCTGCTACGGGTCTGTTCGATGATGAACTTGCGGGAGGCACCTTTGTCGATACGTTCCAGCAGTCCCTGGACAGGGGAGGCGGAGTGACAGAGGGCGGCAACGCCGAGCAGGCAGAGAAGAATGAATGTCTTTTTCATGATGTATTTAATTTAGTGGTTGATAATAGTCTTTCCCGAATGCCCATCCCATGAAACCGGCATTCAGTTTCCTTTGCTGGCCATCGAAGGACACAAAGTAAGACTTTTTCAGGTTACAATGCAAATTTTTCATTTGCTTTTCGTGAGCTTTGATGGTAATTCTGTCCCCTTTCTGTTCTACCTGACAGTTGTAGCCCTTTAGGGTACCGTCGGCTCGTTCCACCACGAAGGCATTGGTCAGCATGGCCTCTCCCATGAACTTGAACAGCTCGTGTACGTCGTTGTCTTGGGTGTTGATGGTCTGCCAGTCGCTAATCATGTTGACGTATTGCTCTCCGATGACGAACTTACGGGTATCGTACAGTTTCGGATGGGGGTTGCCAAAGCTGACCGAATCAGCGGTGAAATGTGTGTCTGCACTGCAGGCTTGTTCCACCACTAAGTACGGATCGACGACGAATGCCCATCTCAGTTGTCCGCTGGGATAATCGATGAGGTGTGAGAAGGCACCGGTTGCGTTGTAGCTTTCCTGTAGCCAGCGTTCGTTCCCTGTCAGCAGATATGCATAATAGGTGGCATAAGCCCGCCATCCGCTCCATCCGTGAGGCGAGTTGAACATATTCGGGAGCATCTGCACGTCATACTGTGCTTCCCAGTAGCGCATGGTTCCTCCACGGCGACGGGCATCGGGAACTTTGAGTTGTGCCAGGCAGTCGTGGCTGTTCAGCACCTGTAGCATGGCTTCTGTGTAGTGCTTCCTTGCCTGTTCGTCCTGCTGCATCAGTCCCAGCATACCCATTTGGAGGGCGGAACAGGCAATCATGCCGTCCTCAAAAGTGATTTCTCCTTCTGTCTGGAAGTTGCCTTTTGCAGCAACTAACTGGTCGATGGCACGCTTGGCAGATGCATAGTGACGTCGGGCATTCTCTGCCCATGCGTCGGATGTTACACCCAGTTCTTGTTCAGCAAGGGTCAGCTCCAGGATGCTCTTGGCTATGTAGATGACACTGGTATAGACGGTTCCGTGGTTCATGTAGGCACCGTCCTCGCGCTGCCAGGTCTGTATGAGCCAGTCTGCCAGCTCTGCAGCTTTCTGCAAATCATCTTCTTTGCCGAAAGCCTGAAATTTATCTACCAGCATACCAATGGTGCAGGCTGTGTTCTGGATACGTGAGGCATAGTGTTTCGGCTTTCTCGGGGCGGGGGTATGCAACTGTTCGAATATTCGGTCGAAGCGGTCATTCAGTGGCCGGTCGATGTCTGCCTGCGGGAAATAGCGGGCAGCAAGGAAGGCGGAATGGAAGCCGTACCAGCTCTCTACGTGCGAAGTTGGTTTCTGATGGTATCGCAGTGCTCCTTTGCGGGCCTGTTCTAGTGTCCACCGCCAGGGAGCATGGGCGGAGAGGGTGCCTTCCGCTTGTTGGTCACCATCGGTCACCTGTATGGTGTATAGTCCGGTTTCGGGTAGTTGACAAGTAATGTTCCACACGTCTTTTCCTCTTTTCTCTGCACGGCAGGGGATTTCTTGCTGGAGGCAGTTACAGACCTTTACCAGTGCTTTTTCCGATGCCAACACCTGGAAAACGGCGGTTTCGGTAGCTTTGTAAGTCGTCTGAGGTAGCTGGATGAGGGGAATCCGGGCTACATTGTGTAGCTGTTTCTCTAACTGCTCCAACGTGTTTATCGATACCAACGCAATGGTCCAGCTGCGGCTTTCGCCCTGGGAGAGACACCACAGGTTCTGTGGATGGTGTGAAGGCAATGGAAGAGCGTTCAACAAATCTAAATTGATCGATTCGATGCGGTGTCCCATGAACCAATAGGGGGCAGGATCCTGGTAGCCCAGATTGTAGTCCACGCTCCACGATGCGATGGGATCCGGTGAGATGATGCCCAGAGAATGCCCTTCCGGTGTTTGCATGTAACCAAAGAAGTGGGTCTTTTCGTTGCGAAGGAGGGTTGGGAAATACTTGCCGAACCAGTCTGGGTACTTGTCCATGTACGTGTCTATGCCCAGCCGCAATCCAGCTTTGGTGGGTTGGAAAGGCGTATGTCCCTGGTTTGTCAAGGTGACTTTCAGGGCAGGCTGTCCGTTGTATGTTTGGTATGAGAGTCGGCATTCTACGTGGTCGATGGTGCTCCGAAAGGACAGATAACCATCCGGAGTCCATTGGGTGATGGTCTTTTTCCCGTTGTTTTCAACATAGAAGGAGGGACCGGCATTCTCGTTCTTTGTGAAGAAGGGAATGGTGTCGTTGTGAGGTCTGTTCTCGAAGATGAGGCGCTCCACGTATCCGTTCGGGCGGACGCTTCCCTTCCATGCTTTCCCTTTCCAGGCAATGTTCTGTCCTGTAATACTGAGGCAGAACAGGCAGGTTGAGAATAAAAAGGTTAAAGTTTTCATGATAGGTTATAATTTGATGAATATTTTTCGTTGGTAAAGTAGGTATCCTACTAGCCAAATGACACCGGTAAATAGTAGAGCAAACACAAGAGAAGAAACCGCATTGTCTCCACAGATTGTGCTAAGGCCGTTGTATAGTAACATGTGTATGCTAGTTCCTTGGAGATGGATGGCATCCAGCAAAATGAACAACACTTCGCTGAGGACATAGCAAAACAGGGAATTGGCACCAAACACCTGAAACGGCCAGATGGTACGAAACTGCCGGGTAACATCAATACAAGCTGACAGGACAGCCAGAAGAAGGGTGGAGCAGCCACACGTGACCAAGACAAATGTGGGCGACCACACTTTCTTGTTCAACGGACAGATGTCTTGGAGCAGCCAACCGGCCAGCAGCAGGAGTGTTCCATAGAGATACAGCTGGTTGAGCCGGCAATCGGCACTTACCGGTGACAGGCAGATACGGCCTATGCAGAAACCAACAAGTACGTGAGCGATACAGGGGAAGGTACTGAGAACTCCCTCGGGGTCTATTCCCTGGTCGTTGTACATGTGGTCGATACCCAACAGATGGCGGTCGACCAAGGAAAGAATGTTCCCAGTTCCATATTCAAAGCCATTTCCCCACAACAATAACAAGAAGTACCCCAACAGCAGGATGGACACTATCCAGGGAAGTCGGCTGTGACGGATACAACAAACCAGCACGGCACCACAGCCATAGCATAGGGCGATGCGCTGTAGAACTCCTAGAATGCGAATATTACCGAAGGGGGCAAGTGCATAGATTCCCATTCCTATCAAGAAAATGAGTGCGGTACGTTTCAGTATCTTCACAAATAGAGGAAGTGTGAGCATAAAATTGTACTTCTGTAGGGAGATGTACATAGAGACTCCCGTCATAAAGAGAAATAACGGGAAGATGAGATCTGCAAAAGTCATGCCATTCCATGCGGAATGGCGGAAAGGAGCGAAGATATGTTCCCATGTTCCGGGAGAGTTAACCAAAATCATCCCCCCGATGGTGATGCCCCGAAGTACATCCAAGGCAATTATTCGTTGTCGCATAGTAAAAAAGTGATAAGAAGAGTGTGTCAAAATATAAATTGCCTGTCATTTTATTTGTCATTCATAGCGAAGAAACAATGTTCGACGAAGTCAATCTATAAAGCGTTAGTGCATGTATTTAGATTGACTATTTCCTTCGGACCGCCGAACGCTGTTTCTTCGCTGTGCTACTAATGACAATTAAAATAGGTGCTGCTGTATTTTAACACACCCGCTTCGCGATAATTATAAAAGACATTAATAGCCTGGATTCTGGGCGATTTTTCCTTTGCTCTCATCGATGATTCCCTGTGGCAATGGCATCAGAGTCATGTAGTCCTGAGCCGTAACGGAACCTTTATAGGTCCTGGCGTATTCGATATACTTGCCATAACGGATCAGGTCGGAGCGGCGTACTCCTTCGAACCAAAGCTCGTGGCCACGTTCTTTCAGAACCGTTTCTAGGAACTCGTCGGCTCCCGAAAAATCGCTTGCCTGAAAGGCAGTCAGTCCAGCGCGAGTATGGACCATATTGAGCAAGTCAATGGCTTCAGCTGTTACCATATTGTTTTGACGTACAATGGCTTCTGCCAGTAATGTCAGTACATCTGCATACCGATAGACTATCCAGTCGACCTGACTTTCTTCTCCTGTTGCATCTGGATCTTCTGGCTCTTCCGATATTGTCCGTGGTTGAGAGACAATCAGCAGCCCCCCAAAAAGACGTGTATAGCGTAGGAAATAGACTTGATTATTCGTAGCTTTGCGC
>SFDG01000020.1 GCA_004558305.1 Phocaeicola plebeius | reverse complement strand
CTCGTCATCGAGGCCGATCCGCGTATGTCGCTGGAAGCGGTCTGTGAGCAGATGGGTCGAACCCCGCCGTGGGCTGAAGGACTGAAGCTCCGTGCCGACGGGTACGAGACCCCGTTCTACAAAAAAGACTAATGGAGGTAACCAATATGGCTGACTATAAGAACGCAGAAGGATACCCAGACCCGACAGCTTTCGGGGCCTTCTGTGCCATTGAAAAAGAAGAAAAAGCACTCCGAGCATTCCGACCGATCGTGTACATCTGCAGTCCGTATGCCGGAGACATTGAAACTAACACCGCTGCCGCAAGGCGCTATTGCCGGTTTGCCGTGGAAGCCGGATACATTCCCATCGCGCCACACCTGCTCTTCCCGCAGTTCTTGAACGATTCCGATCCCAAAGAGCGTGAGCTTGGTCTGTTCTTCGGGAACGCGCTCCTCTCAAAATGCGCAGAGATGTTCGTGTTTGGAAGCCGGATCTCCGAAGGCATGGAAGCCGAGATCAAGCGTGCGACGTGGAAGGGACATCGCATCCGCTACTTCACCGAATCCTGTGAGGAGGTAACCCAATGAAATTCACGCTCTACCATTCCGATAGTCGGGAAACCCCTGCTAACTGCACATACATGCACAAAGTTGAGGTTACCGATAAAGATACCCTGCTCCGTGCCGTGGCACACGACTATGTCTGCGCCGAGTATAAAGACGGGTACCGCAGCAACGACAACTTCCTCGGTTCCGACTGCCTGCCGGCGGACTGTGACAACGATCACAGCGACGATCCGGAAGCATGGGTCTACCCGTCTGACGTTGCAAACGCGTTCCCCGGCGTGGCGTTTGCGGTCCATTACAGTCGGAACCACATGAAGATGAAAGCGGGCAAAGCAGCAAGGCCGAAGTTCCATGTGTTCTTCGCCATCGCCAGCGTCACGGATGCCGGTCAGTACAGTGAACTGAAGAAGCTGGTAAACACGATCTTCCCGTACTTCGATACCAAGGCGCTCGACGCTGCCCGGTTCTTCTTCGGAACACAGAAACCACAGGTCGAGATCTTCGACGGGCCAATGACGCTCTCCACGTTTCTTGCGGACGATGATTTCGACGCTGATCTGGATTCCGGCAGTTACGGTGACATCGTGATCCCGGAAGGCAGCCGCAACGCTACCCTCTCGCACTACGCCGGTTGCATCCTGAAGCGGTTCGGGAACACGGAAGAAGCGCACGCCCATTTCGAGGAAGTAGCCGCCCGCTGCCAGCCGCCGCTGGAGCATACGGAACTTGATACGATCTGGCGCAGCGCACAGCGGTTCTATGAAAAGATCTCCTCGCAGGACGGGTACATCCCGCCGGAGCAGTATAACCAGGACCTGCAGCTCAAGCCCACCGACTACTCCGATGTCGGTCAGGCCACCGTGCTGTCGAGGGAGTACGAGGACCGGCTCCGATACTCGCCTTCGACGGACTTTCTCGTCTATAACGGCCGGTTCTGGGAGGAGTCCAAGCCTAAGGCACAGGCCATCGTACAGGAGCTCACTTCCCGGCAGTTGGACGAGGCGGATACCGAGATTAAGAAGGCGACCCACGAGCTCATGAAGAACGGTGCATGGGATCTGTTGGCTTCTATGGGGCCGAAGAAAGCAGCGGCGGTGTTCAATCCGGAACAGACACGTTCCTTCCAGAAGTATGAGAATGCCACCACGTACCGGAACTTTGCCATCAAGCGCAGGGACTCGAAGTACATCACTGCCGCCATGAAGGAAGTGCACCCCATGGTCGAGATCGATCAGAAGGCGCTGGATGCGGACGAGTATCTGCTGAACACACCGTCTGCCACATACGATCTCCGCGTCGGGCTCTCCTCGGCGCAGGACCATAACGCGGCGGACCTGATCACGAAGCAGACCACCGTCGACCCGTCGGATGAAGGTATGGAGATCTGGGAGGATGCGCTTTCCACCTTCTTCTGCGGTGACAAGGACCTCATCCGCTATGTGCAGGATATTGCCGGGCTCTCCGCCATCGGCAAAGTCTGTGTTGAGGGGCTCATCATCGCATACGGAGAAGGCCGGAACGGGAAGTCTACTTTCTGGAACACACTTTCCCGGGTGCTCGGAACGTACAGCGGGAACATGTCCGCCGATACCCTGACGGTCGGCTGCAAGCGGAATGTGAAACCGGAGCTGGCCGAGGTCAAGGGCAAACGACTGATCATAGCCGCCGAGCTCGAGGAAGGCATGCGGCTCAACACCTCGAATGTCAAACAGCTCTGCTCCACCGACGAGATTTATGCGGAGAAGAAGTACAAGGACCCGTTCAGCTTCGTGCCGAGCCACACCCTCGTGCTGTACACGAACCACCTGCCGAAGGTCGGTGCGCTGGATGACGGGACGTGGCGCAGGCTGATCGTGATCCCGTTCAATGCCAAGATCGAAGGCGCATCGGATATCAAGAACTATGCCGATTACCTATACGAGAAGGCTGGCGGCGCGATCCTCAAGTGGATCATGAACGGAGCCAAGCGTGTGATCGGAAAGAAGTTCGATATCAGAAAGCCCGCCGTCGTGGATGAGGCGATTCGGAAATATAAGGAGAATAACGACTGGCTCACGCACTTCCTCGATGACTGCTGTGAGATCGATCCGTCGTTCTCTGCTAAGTCCGGTGATGTCTACAACGCATACCGCAGCTATTGCATGCAGGTGGGCGAGTATATTCGCAGCACTTCTGATTTCTATACGGCTCTGGAAACGGTCCGTGGCTTCGATCGGCGCAGGACCAGCAAGGCCAATATCATAATCGGCCTGCAGCTGAAGTCGGATTTCATGCAGTAACCCACTATAGTGGAGGTCGTGTAACTGTTTTCCAAAACTATTCTATAGACCAAAAAAACAGCCTATAAGAAAAGTTTCGGAAATGAGGCTCACGACCTCCACACCCCCACTTTAATTCCGGATGGTAAATCTATATGCGAGAGAAAAACATAGAACAAAAACTGGTCAAAGCAGTAAAAAACGCTGGCGGCATCGCACCGAAGCTCACCTGCCCCGGCTTTGACGGCATGCCGGATCGTCTGGTCCTTATGCCAGAAGGTCGGATTGGGTTTGTGGAAGTCAAGGTCCCCGGCAAGGAACCGAGGCCTCTGCAGGTAAGGCGACACGAGATGCTTCGAAATCTGGGATTCAAGGTGTACGTCCTTGACGACACGGAGCAGATTGGAGGGATTCTTTATGAAATACGAACCACATGAGTACCAACGCTACGCGACCCGGTACATCGAAGAGCATCCCTGCTCTGCTGTCCTGCTGGACATGGGTCTTGGGAAAACGAGCATCACGCTGACGGCCATCGCAAACCTGTTGTTCGACAGATTCGAGGTGCACAAGGTCCTGGTCATCGCTCCGCTTCGGGTCGCCCGGGATACATGGAGCGCTGAGCTTATCAAGTGGGACGAGATGCACCATCTGACCTATTCTGTCGCCGTTGGGACCGAAGCCGAACGGAAAGCTGCTCTGATGCGGAAGGCGGATATCTACCTCATCAACCGGGAGAACGTACAGTGGCTGATCGAGAAAAGCAAACTCCCGTTCGACTATGACATGGTCGTGGTGGACGAGCTCTCCTCGTTCAAGAACCACCAGTCCAAGCGCTTCAAGGCGCTGATGCAGGTCCGGCCCCGGATCAAACACATCGTCGGGCTCACCGGCACCCCGGCCAGCAACGGACTCATGGACCTGTGGGCAGAATTCAAGGTGATCGACATGGGAAAACGTCTTGGCAGGTTCATCACCAGGTACCGGCAGGAGTATTTCGTACCGGATGCCATGAACGGACAGATCGTTTACAGCTATCGCCCGAAGCCCGGTGCCGAGGCAGCGATCTACCGGCAGATATCGGATATCACGATCTCCATGAAGTCGACCGACCATCTTAAGATGCCGGAGCTCATCTCCAGTGCGTACAAGGTCTATCTCAGCCCCGATGAGCGCGACGCCTACGACGAGATGAAAAAGCAGTTTGTTCTGGACCTGCCAGATGGTGAGATCATCGCCGCCAATGCCGCTGCCCTTTCCGGGAAACTCAGTCAGCTGGCCAACGGCGCGATCTATGACGACACCGGCAGCGTCGTTCCGATCCATGACCGGAAGCTGGATGCACTGGAGGATATCATCGAGTCCGCGAACGGGAAACCACTGCTGGTGGCGTACTGGTACCAGCACGACCTTGAGCGGATCATGAAGCGACTGCATGAGCGGCATATCCCGTTCTCCAAACTGGATAAGGCCGACAGCATCCGCAGATGGAACAACGGCGAAATTCCGGTAGCGCTGATCCACCCGGCCTCTGCCGGACACGGGCTTAATCTACAGACCGGCGGCAGCACCATTGTCTGGTTCGGGCTTACATGGTCGCTGGAACTCTACTCCCAGACGATCGCAAGGCTCTGGCGACAAGGTCAGTCTTCGGAAACGGTGGTTGTACAGCATATCCCTGACGCTCCCACACATCGTAAGGAACGTGATCCCGGTTGACCCGCTGGTCCATGTTCTCTTCCGGTATCCAGAAGTAGGGCAGGATCACGAACTTGTCCTCTTCATCCAACGGTGGGAACACCAGCACAAACGCCGTGATATCCGTTGTGGAGGAGAGGTCGAGACCGCCGTAGCAGACCCGGCCTTCGAGGTCGTCCTCGTTTACCGCAAAAGCGCACCGGTCCCATTTCTCCATAGGCATCCAGCGCACAGCCTGCTTGACCCATTGATTGAGTCGGAGCTGCCGGAACGCGTTCTCCTCGGCGGGGTTCTGTTTTGCGGACTCGCAGGCCGCTTTGACCTTGTCGATCCCGACTGTGATCCCGAGCGACGGGTTTGCCTTCTTCCAGACCTTCGGGTCCGTCCAATCGTCGTTCTCGTCTGCACCGTAGATCACCGGATAGAAGGTCGGATCGATCTTCCGGCCTTCCAGCAGATCCTTTGCCTTCTGGTGCGTTTCGTAGCAGATGGATTTCGTGTCTGTCCCGGCAGTGGTTATAAGGAAGTAAAGCGGTTGCATACGAGCATCGCCAGAGCCCTTGGTCATAACGTCAAAGAGCTTCCGGTTCGGCTGGGTGTGCAGCTCGTCAAACACCACGCCGTGGATATTGAACCCGTGCTTCGAGTACGCCTCTGCGGACAGCACCTGGTAGAAACTGTTCGTTGGCAGGTACACGATTCGCTTCGTGGCCGTCAGGATCTTGACCCTGCGGTTCAGCGCCGGACACATACGGACCATGTCCGCAGCGACCTCGAATACGATCGAAGCCTGCTGGCGATCCGCTGCGCATCCGTAGACCTCCGCACGTTCCTCACCGTCGCCGCATGTGAGCAGGAGCGCGACCGCAGCCGCGAGCTCCGATTTTCCCATCTTCTTGGGGATCTCAATGTAGGCGGTGTTGAACTGCCGGTATCCGTTGGGCTTGATGATGCCGAAGATGTCCCGAATGATCTGCTCCTGCCAATCAATCAGGGTGAACGGTTTCCCGGCCCATGTGCCCTTGGTGTGGCAGAGACACTCGATGAACGAGACCGCGTAGTCGGCTTTCGCTTTATCGTAGACGGAGTCCCTCGCCTTGAACTTCGTCGGCGTGTATTTCTTCATTCGCCTCAAATCATCACCTCCAAGAGGGCATAAAAAATAGCCGCCCGAAGCGACCTTCATAACGAGGAACAGAGCCGGTCGGCTCATGCTCCAAGGTTATTATTGTTTACTGCTGCATCGCCCAGAGGATCGCGTGCCCGTCGTCCTCGAACTCGACCTCGCTTGCTGCCCGGAGCCCAATCGCGCCCTCGCAGGTGTGGTCATCAGTCAGGAACTCGTAGGTTGCTCCATAGTAGCAGGGCTTGTTCTTTCCGTTGTAGTAGTACCCGGCCAGAACCAGCTTGTCGCCAAACGTTAGAACCTTGCTCCAGCGGGTTTCCAAATCCTCTGAGCAAGTCGGGCTTGGGAGCCGGTACTTTCTCAATGCCTCGTTGATCGTCATGGCCGTGTCCTCCTTAGCTCTCTTTCTCGATCGTGCCCTTGCCGACCCAAACGCTGCCGTCCGGCCATTTGTAGGAGTCAAAGGAGTATTCGTGGCTGCCGACCTTGAACCGAATGTAGGTTCTGTCGTCGCTGCCTTCCAGAAGGGTGATGCGATCGAGGGCGGGCTGGAAGCCGTACTCGCTGTAAAGGGCTGCCTGCGCGGTGCGCTTCAGTTTCATGTTGATCTCGCGGGTTGTCATGTTCTTGTCCTCCGTAGTGTGGTTTCCCTTTGGGGTAGTGTATATATCACTCTAAAACTACATAATAGCAAGTCATTTTTGCGAGATTTCTCAAGGTTTTTCACACTTTTTTGCAGGCTCATTCGTCACCGTAAAGGATGAATTGAACGTACTCTTTGCGGTGCTCCTCGAGGAAAATCACGAGCTCGAAGTAGTTCCGATCAAAGGCCAGCCGCTGCACCATATGCACATCAAACATGTTCGTGAGCCCGGTGTCCCGGATGGCAAGGATCTGGTTTCTGATCGTTTCATTCATCGTCGCTCACCACCCTGCAAATGTCCGCACCGTATGCGACCGACAGGCCGGAGCCGTTGTCCCATGCGACCATGATGGAGCCTATGTCATCCACGCCGATGACCGTGCCTTTCGTTCCGGTCGGGGGAGCCTGAATATCGTCCATCTCAACGAGCTCCACCCGTGTGCCGGGCGTGTAGCGCCGACGTAAGCCCTCGAGGGCCGCTTTGCTGATCATTCGCATGTTTCCACCTCCGTTTTCTTCGCGCCGCTCTTAAAGGCTGAGGACCCGGTGAGGTTCCGGAGCAGGACCTTGCGTTCGGCCTTGTACTCGTTTCCGATGAACCCGAGCCGGAGCAGGAAGCAGCGGAATGCGTACTTGTCGTTGTCAACCGGCTTCTCCTTGGCAGTGATCCGCTTCTGGTTCCGGGCCTTGTCGCAGAGCGCGGTCACAAAGTGCATGTAGGCCTTGACCTCGTCCGGTGACTCGTACTTCGGGAACCATGGGAAGTCCAGCTTTTTGTCTTCGATGTTGATGGGAAGCTCGTCAACCCCGAGCGCCTTTTTGATCAGGCTGCCCTTGGCGGCGACCAGGGCGTAAAGGTTCTGAAGCTGGCTTTCGGTAAAGATCGAAAGCGGCATCTGGATCGCAACCCCGGTAGAGCCTTCTTCCTTGTCGGTTCCCGTCTCGGCCTGAAAGCCTGCTGCGGCAAGGGCGATGATAATCGCTTCGATCGTGTCCTGATCCGTGCGTTCGTCGTAGACCACCGTGCCATCCTTCTCAACGAGGATGTTGTTGACCGCGTAGGTGCAGGTGGGCATGCCCTTGTAGACTGGCTTCATGCCGATCGTCTTGGAGATGACTGCGACCAGTTCTTTGCGATCCGGTCCTGTGGCGTTGTAGTGTAGTTTCATTGGGTTACCTCCTTGTTTTTTGGTACTGTATACATCACTCTAAAGCCACAGAATAGCAAGTTATTTTTGAGCGATCTCTGTACTTTTTCTCAGGAGATAATGCCCTGTTCGTCGACGGTCGATACTTCATCGAAACGGAGTGTGACCCCGTCTCTGAATACCGTCACACCCGCTGAGGAACCGACCTGTTCGATGTACCGCTTTACGATGACGTCGCAGTATTTCTCGTCCAGTTCAACGGTGTAGCAGGTGCGCTCTGACTGCTCACAGGCGATGAGCGTGCTGCCGGAACCGCCGAACGGGTCCAGCACGAGCGCGTTGGTCATGGAGGAGTTCATGATCGGGTAGGCCAGCAGCGCGATCGGCTTCATGGTCGGATGGTCCGCGTTCTTCTTGGGCTTGTCGTACTCCCAGACCGTGGTCTCCTTCCGACCGGCATACCAGGCGTGCTTCCCGGACTTCTTCCAACCGAACAGCACCGGTTCATGAATCCACTGATAGGGGCTGCGGCCCAGCACAAGCGAGTTCTTTTTCCAGATGCAGCACCCGGAAAGGTAGAACCCTGCATCGGCAAACGCTCTGCGGAAGTTCAGCCCTTCGGTGTCCGCATGGAATACATAAATGGAAGCATCGTCTGCCATGACCGCTTCCATGTTGGTGAAAGCATCGAGCAGGAACTGGTAGAAAGCATCGTTTGCCATGTGATCGTTCTTGATCTTCCCGGCGGTGCCTTCGTAGTTCACGTTGTACGGCGGGTCGGTCAGCACAAGGTTTGCCTTCTTGCCGTCCATCAGGATGTCGTAGGTTTCCTTCTTTGTGGAGTCCCCACAGACCAGCCTGTGCCGTCCAAGCGCCCACACGTCGCCCGCCTTGGTGAAGGTCGGCTTCTTGAGCTCGGCTTCGATGTCGAAATCGTCGTCATGGAGACCGTCCTTCAGATTTTCCTTGAACAGATCGTCGATCTCGTTTGGATCAAAGCCGGTCAGGGAAACATCAAAGGCCTCCGCCTGCAACGCCTCAATCTCGACGCGCAGCAGCTCTTCATCCCATCCGGCATCCATGGCCATCCGGTTGTCCGCGATGATGTACGCTTTCTTCTGCGCTTCGGTCAGGTAGTCGGCAAAGACGCAGGGAACTTCGGTGATGCCTTCCTCTTTTGCCGCGAGGATACGCCCGTGGCCCGCGATGACGCCGTAGTCACGGTCGATAATGACTGGGTTTATAAAACCGAACTCCCGCAGAGAGGATCTGAGCTTGTTGATCTGCTCCGGGGAGTGGGTGCGGGCGTTATTGATATACGGAACGAGTCTGTCGATCGGGACAAGTTTCATTTCAGTGGTGGTTCTCATCGTACAAGACCCCATTCCGCAAACTTTTCAAATCCGCCAATCGTCTGAATGTACGCCCGGGCTGTCTCCACTATCTCTGCGTACGGGAGCCCGTCAATCGTATCGTCGCCGATGGCACAGCAGAGTTCCACAGGCTTTCCAGTACGCTGCGCTTTCAGCCACGCATAGATGTTCACGGACACATCCGCTTTACTGAGGTCCTTGCCGTGCAGACCGCCACCGGTCACGGAATCAGCCATATCGCTTCCGAGCTTCCGGTTCGTCGCACCGGAGTCCACATCCGTGCCGCCGGTCCAGTCTCCGAGCGGGTTCACCAGCGCTTCGGGGAACATGCCCTCGATCAGGTCGGTCTCCACGTTGCTCTGGCAGATAATGAACTTATCCTTGTCCAGAACGAACTTACCGTCATATGGGTACAGGTCATACAGCAGAAACGCGATCTCGGTCAGATCCTCCTGTTCATCCGTGACAGGGACGCCTTTGAAGATCCCATTGTCGCCGCAGCGGATGCCGTTCTTCTGGTTCTGAGCCAGATGCCCGTCCTGCGGCACTTCCTTATAGTCGACCTCGACGGGACCGGCGATCCTTGAAACGGTCCCGGAAACCTCAGTCTCCGAAAGGTGTATGGATGTTTCCGCTATGATATGACAAACGCCGTGGCCGATCAGGACCTCGACAGCAATTCTCGGGTTTTCCTCTTTCCGATACGCCAAATCGACAAGCGCACCGGCGATCCGGTCTGCGATCTTGTCGGGATGCGACGGGTTTACTTTTTCAAACATGTCAGTTTCCTTTCCGAGCGGAGAGCAGCCGCTCCATCAAATCATCCTGTGGGTTTCTGCCGCCGTACTCCACGGCACAGTTTTCTTTCACGATCTGGTAAATCTGGTACCAGACCTGATTTACCTGCTTCATGTAGGTCTGGCTCATAGCCACATACGGGGAGGCGATGGCGTTTCCGGTGGTGGGGTGCTTGGCAAGGAATCCAAACTCGGAGATCGCTTCCTCGCACTGAATCCATCGGGAGACTGACATGGCGTACTGCTCGATCAGATGGTTGTTTACTAACGTTTCACAGCCGCGAGCCTTGAGCCAGTTCCATGTATCCCGGTATACCGCCTCAGCACACAGGTCCTTGCCGTTCTTCTGAGACGCCTTCAGGTACTCTTTGACCGGCGGGACATCCGCACCTTCGATCTCGGTCGGTTCCGGGAGCACCATCACGCCTTCGAGCCTGCCGTCGACAATCTTGTCGGCCAGCGCTTTGCTTTTACGGCCTGCACCGACGCGCTGACCGCCGCGCATGGTTCCATCTTTTGCCACACATTTCACCTCGCTTTGTACATCCGGGGTCAATACCCCGTTTGATTTCTGATTTTTGCGTTCGTGACCCCACGCCGCTGTCCGTGTACGGGGTCGTAGAGATTTAGACCGCCCTACGGGTCACCGATCCCCAAGCGTGTGGTGAATTTTTGTGTGACAGGATTGGCAGAGACTCATCAGGTTGCTCCGCGCATGCGTACCCTCTTGTGAAATCGGTAAAATATGGTGGACCTCCCCCATGGGGGTCAGTCGTCCTTCCTTCAAGCACATCTCACACAACGGGTGCGCCGCCGCATAGCTGTCCCGGATACGCTTCCAGGCTCTGCCGTATTTCTTGTTGACGTCAGGGCTGCGCTCATACCGGTTGTACTGATCGCGGTTCAGTTTCTCGTGTTCCGGGCAGAACCGTTTGCTGGTTAAGCGTGGGCAGCCGGGGTAGGCACAGGGTTTCTTTGGACTTCTTGGCACATCCTCACCTCGCTTTGGGCATACAAAAAGCCCTGCAGGGAATCCCCACAAGGCTCGGTCCATTCTTTTTTCGCAAGGATAGCATACTATAGAAGGCTACATGACATATAGTGACATTTACTGCTGTGTTTGCGGAACGCTCACTTTCAGAAGCGCTTCGTCATGGAGCCGGTACACGTGCCGCACGTTATAGCCCATGTCAACGGCTATCTGCTCCCAGCTTTTGAAACACAGGTATCGTAGCTCCAGCAGTGTCTGGCACTCGTAGTTGTCCACGGCCTTGATGACCGTCATGATCTCCTTCTTCAGATCCACCAGCCGGTCAATGTCCTGCTGGAGCTCTGCTTCCAGATTCACGATCTTGATCACCGCATCCGCCATGACAGAGCTGCCTTGATTAGGGCTCTTGGGCATGCCGGTGAGAAAGGGCGTGCATTTGGTGGCCAGTTCCCGGAGCGACTGGATCTGCTCCAGTTTGGAATTGATCCGCTGGTTCAGCCGGAGCGATTGCGAGAGGTACGTTCTTGCCGTCATACCGCCACCTCGCTTTGTACTCTGCGGCGGATTTCACGGATCAGGTATTCACCGTCGAGGTCCGTCAGCGCATCGTACCAGTCGGACCGGAAGAAGCGCTCGATTTCGCATACGTTCTGCTGATACTTCGGGTTTCCCGGATGCTTGAAGTGATACGCGAGTGCGATTCTGTAGTCCTTCGCTGCCTGTTCAATGATTGCGTTTGCAAGTTCCTGATAAGGGGTCATATTCTTACCTCCGAAGATTGATCACTCGGATTGGCAAGGATTGTCGTTGTTTGTCGTAAGATTGGCTTTGACTGCAGCGATCAGTGCCGCCTGCGTTTTGTCCTTTGCTTTCAGTGCCCGGAGGATCTGTTCGTCTATGGTCCCGTCCGTCACGATACCTGCAGACCACGGAAGGAAACGTCGTCCATTACGGCTACATCGAGAGGTTCATCGAGCGTCTCGGGGAACGGTTCAACATCCGCGAGATAGCGTTCGACCGCTGGGGTGCCGTGCAGATGGTGCAGAACCTTGAGGGCATGGGCTTCACAGTCGTTCCGTTCGGGCAGGGGTTCAAAGATATGAGCCCGCCCACCAAGGAGCTTATGAAGCTGGTTCTGGAGCAGCGCATCGCCCACGCCGGGCATCCGGTGCTCCGCTGGATGATGGACAACATCTATGTGCGGACCGATCCTGCCGGGAACATCAAGCCGGACAAGGAGAAGTCTACCGAGAAAATTGACGGTGCCGTGGCCACTATCATGGCACTCGACCGTGCCATCCGGTGCGGGAACGATACGGGTGAAAGCGTGTATGACAGCCGGGGTTTACTGTTTATTTGAATCTAAATAGGTGCTTATCGCATAAGGAATGATATCCATATCACTCCGTTCCATATCGCAGATGATACGTTGCCCGTCCTCCCGTATGTAATACTTCCAGATCATAACGCTCGGGTATGGCGGTTTGAGATTGTTATCGTAAACAAACAGGTATCCGCCGGTTTCGGTGTTTTTGAAAGATGCACCGGGTCGGTCTGTATTCAGCAGTATTTGAAGAATTGAGATGTCCCCAAAGGGAAGCCTCGCATTGACGATCGGCTGAAGCGAGCCATCAGGGTTGATGGCAATGTGCAGCATAATGTTGCCGCCTGGCTTAGTTGTGTTCGTTTCCATGATTTTTGCTCCTTGGTTAAGATCCCATAAAGAGCAAAAGAAACAGCCCCATCGTCTCGACAGGGCTGTGCATTCTATTGAACCCTATCGATCAAGCTTTAGCACCTTGCCTTCCGGCAGGTTGCTGTGCGGTCAACAGGCTTGTCCCTCGCGCACTCTTTATAGGTCGCGTTTATTATATCAATTCACAGACGAAAGTCAAGGAGGACAAAGATGTCCATTTTTTCAAGTTTTTTCAAAAGCAGAGATAAGCCTGTGAACCGGACGCCCGGCAGCAGCTTCGCCTTTTACATGGGCGGCAGTTCCTCCGGCAAGATCGTAAACGAGCGAAGCGCCATGCAGATGACAGCGGTATACGCCTGTGTGCGTATCCTGTCGGAGGCAATCGCGGGTCTTCCTCTGCATATGTACCGATATAAGGAAGACGGCGGCAAGGAGAAAGCCATAGACCATCCGCTGTATGCATTGCTTCACGACGAGCCGAACCTGGAGATGAGTTCGTTCGTGTTCCGGGAAACGCTCATGACACACCTGCTGCTCTACGGCAACGCCTACGCGCAGATCATCCGGAACGGCAAAGGCGAGGTCGTTGGCCTTTACCCGCTCATGGCAAATAAGATGAGCGTGAACCGTGACACCAACGGCCAGTTGTACTACCAGTACCAGCGCTCCTCGGACGAGGCGCATACGACAAAGGGTGATCTGGTCGTACTCATGCCGTCGGACGTACTGCACATCCCCGGCCTCGGCTTTGACGGGCTGGTCGGATACTCGCCCATCGCTATGGCCAAGAACGCCATCGGCCTTGCGATCGCTACGGAGGAGTATGGCAGTAAGTTCTTTGCAAACGGTGCCGCACCTTCCGGTGTGCTGGAGCATCCGGGCACGATCAAGGACCCGGCCAAGGTCCGCGATGCGTGGATGAGTCAGTTCGGAGGCAGTTCCAATTCCGGGAAGATCGCCGTGTTGGAAGAAGGCATGAAGTACACGCCAATCTCCATTTCTCCGGAGCAGGCACAGTTCCTCGAGACGCGCAAATTCCAGATCAACGAGATAGCTCGAATCTTTCGAGTCCCGCCGCACATGGTCGGAGATCTTGAGAAGTCGAGCTTTTCTAATATCGAACAGCAATCCCTTGAGTTTGTGAAATACACGCTCGACCCGTGGGTCGTGAGATGGGAGCAGTCGATCCAGCGTTCGCTGCTCTCGCCTGCAGAGAAGCAGAAGTACTTCGTGAAATTCAATCTGGAAGGTCTGCTCCGGGGCGACTACCAGAGCAGGATGTCCGGATATGCCACGGCACGGCAGAACGGCTGGATGAGCGCAAACGACATCCGGGAACTGGAGAACCTCGATCGCATATCCGAAGAGGACGGCGGCGATCTCTATCTCGTAAACGGCAACATGCTCCCGCTTTCGAAGGCGGGTGCTTTTGCAGATACCCAATCCGATGGAAAGGAGGACGGAACCAATGAAGAACAGGAAGTTCTGGAACTGGATAAACCAGGCGGACGAAAACACTCCGGCAGAGAGAGTTCTTGAGCTCTACGGCACGATTGCCGAGGAAAGCTGGTTTGACGATGACGTCACTCCGGCCATGTTCAAAGACGAGCTCTTCTCAGGCACCGGGCCGATCACCGTCTGGATCAATTCACCCGGCGGCGACTGTATCGCGGCAAGCCAGATCTACACCATGCTCATGGACTACAAGGGCGACGTCACAGTCAAGATCGATGGCGTTGCGGCTTCCGCTGCGTCCGTTGTGGCTATGGCCGGAACGAAAGTGCTGATCGCACCGACCGCGCTCATGATGATCCATAACCCGGCGACGATGGCGTTTGGCGATCATGCGGACATGGAAAAAGCTATCGACATGCTCTCCGAAGTCAAGGAAAGCATCATCAACGCGTATGAGCTGAAGACCGGGCTTTCCCGGGTCCAGCTTTCCCACATGATGGACGACACCACATGGATGAACGCAAAGCGGGCCGTAGAGCTTGGCTTTGCGGACGGCATCCTCACGGATGAAAAGCACAGTACCGATACCGAAGGCTATGCGTTCTCCGCTTCTGCGGTGGAACGGGCTCTGATCAACAAGATCTCCGGCAAGAAAAAGCCGGAACCGAAACCTGCCGGACGCTCCGTACAGGACCTGAAGGCTGAACTCTACAAAAAACTACTGTAACAGGAGGATTCTTTTCATGAACATTACTGAACTTCGCAATAAGAGAGCCGCTCTGTGGAACACCATGGAAGGTTTTCTCAACACCCACAGAAACGATATGGGCGTGCTGTCCGCCGAGGATGATGCGACCTATTCCAAGATGGAAGCGGAACTCGACGCCCTGACCAACGAGGTCAAGCGCATGGAGCGCCGTGACGCGCACGAGGCCGAGCTCAACAAACCCATGAGCGAGCCCCTGACCGCCGCTCCCGAAAAGACGGCGCAGATGGACAGGAAGTCTGGCAGAGCGTCGGATGCGTATAGGGAGGACTTCGGTCGCCACCTGCGCGGCAAGGCTCTGCTTCACAACGTGCTCTCCACCAGCCCGGATGTGGACGGCGGGTTCCTCGTTCCGACGGACTTTGAGCACAACATCGTGACCGCACTGGACGAGGAGAACGTGATCCGTCGCCTCGCCAAGGTGATCACCACGCACCATGAGCGCAAGATCCCCGTGGCGGTCGGCCACTCCACCGCGCAGTGGACCGCTGAGAACGCGGCGTACACCGAAAGCAATCCCACCTTTGGCCAGAAGCAGATCGATGCGTTCAAGCTCACCGACCTCTGCCGCGTCAGCGTGGAACTGCTGCAGGACGCCGAGTTCGATATCGAGGACTACCTCATTCGTGAGTTCGCACGCGCCTTCGGCATTGCCGAGGAGCAGGCGTTTTGCATCGGCACCGGCACGAACCAGCCCACCGGTATCTTCACCGCAAACGGCGGTACCGTCGGTGTCACCGCTGCCAGCCAGACCGGGATCACTGCTGACGAGGTCATCAGCCTCGTGTACGCACTGAAGTCCCCGTACCGCAGGAACGCCAAGTTCCTTATGAACGATGCGACCGTGTCCATCCTCCGCAAACTGAAGGACGGCAACGGCGCGTACCTCTGGCAGCCCTCTGTTCAGGCCGGTCAGCCTGACAAGCTGCTCGGCTACGAGCTCTACACCAGTCCCTACGTCCCGACCGCTCAGTCCGGTGCGCTTACCGTCGCGTTCGGTGACTTCAAAAACTACTGGATCGGTGACCGTGCAGGCCGCACCGTGCAGAGACTCAACGAACTTTATGCCACCAACGGCCAGATCGGTTACGTTGCGACGGAGCGCGTAGACGGTAAAGTCATCCTGCCCGAAGCGATCCAGCTTCTGCAGCAGGCGTAAGGAGGTACGGTATGACAGTTGAATGGGCACCTCGTGAACCGGAGCCGACCGGACACAACACTCTGAACTACACCGAACAGGGCGGTGAAGTAACGCATATCGGAGGGACACTGATCTTTGAGAAAGATGCCTTTGTTGAGGGACTTCCTCTTCCTTATCGGCAGATGGGCCATCAGGACCAAAGCGCAGCAACGACTGTAGCAGCTCTCAAAGATGACTTCAATGAGCTGCTCATGAGATTGGTAGCATCTGGCTTTATGGATGAGGGGGAAACCACAGAGGAGTGATGAAAGGAGGTGGCAGAAATGAACACGCTGCTTGAAAAAGTAAAAGCGAATCTGATCCTTGGTCATTCGGTAGACGATGAACTGCTTCTGATGTACATCTCTGCCGCCGTATCCTATGCGGAAAGTTACCAGCACATCGAAGCGGGCTACTACTCCACCCACGATATGCCGCCGACCACCGAACAGGCGGTGATCATGCTCTCCTCGCATTTCTACGAATCCCGCGACGGGTCAACGGGCGGTTTCTTTGCGGATCGCCCGGAGGCGGCGCGGCAGGTATGGAATACGGTCAATCTGCTTTTGCGGCTGGACCGGGACTGGAAGGTGTGAGCATGAGCTTTGGCAGAATGAACCGGCAGGGAAGCATCGTAGAAGAAATCATAAACAAGAACAGCGAGGGTTTCGCGTCCAAGCAGGATGTGACCCTCGCTTCCGTTTCTATGTACCGGGAAGGCAGGCACGGTTCGGAGCGCTGGGCCAACCTTGCCACATTCTCCGAAGCGACGGATCTGTTCCGGTTCCGGACGATCCCCGATGTGACCGTAACCACGGGTCAGTACATCGTGTGTGACGGTGAAAGGTTCGACATCATCTCGGTGGAGAACGTTGGCGGCAGAGGCATGTACATCGAAGTGCTGGCAAAAAAGGTGGTGAGTTCCCGTGGCTAAAGCGGATATCCAGATGCCGGAGAACTTCCTGAAAAGCATCCAGCGCCTCGGCTCCGAAGAGGACCGGATCGCAGAAAGCGTTCTGGAAGCCGGTGCCGAGGTTGTTGAAACGAACGTCCGTTCCCGGCTTTCCGGGGTGATCGGCAGCGGAACGAAACTCCCCTCCCGGTCAACGGGGCAACTGCTCTCTTCGCTTGGCGTATCTACGGTGAAGCTCGACCGAAGTGGAAACCATAACATCAAGGTCGGCTTTGCAGAACCGCGCTCCGGCGGCAAGAGCAATGCGAAGATCGCAAACATCCTCGAGTACGGACGACACGGTCAGCCTGCAAAGCCGTTTCTGAAACCGGCGAAAACAGCGTCCAAGGCCGCATGCATTGAAGCGATGCGGCAGAAGTTCGAGGAGGAGGTACAGAAGCTATGAGCATACTGGAAGACTTGACCGTTCTGCTTCCCGTGCTGGATGTCCCTATGGAAACCGGCGTGTTTTCCAACATGGCTCCGGACCAGTACCTGGTGATCGTGCCGCTGTCGGACAGCTTTGACCTGTATGCGGATAACGAGCCGGTCGTGGATATTCAGGAAGCACGGCTTTCCCTTTACTCTAAAGGCAGTTATACGGCTGTGAAGAACCGGCTGGTCCGGCTGCTGGTCCAGAACGGATACACCATTACCGACCGGCAGTACTTAGGCTTTGAGCCTGAATCCGGCTACCACCACTATACCGTGGATGTGGCCCAATACTACGAATATGAAACGGAGGAACGATAAATGGCAACAATCGGCCTTGATAAACTCTACTACGCACCGATCACGGAAGACGCGAACGGTGAGGAAACCTATGGAGAGCCTGCGGTGCTTGCAAAGGCGATCTCGGCAGAGCTTTCCGTTGAACTGAACGAAGCGATCCTCTACGCGGATGACGGCGCAGCGGAGGTCGTGAAGGAATTCAAGTCTGGCACGCTCTCCCTCGGCATTGATGACATCGGAGCAGAGATCGCAAGTGCCCTTTCCGGCGCGACCATCGACAAGAATGGTGTCGTAATTTCCGGATCGGACGATGGCGGCAATCCAGTAGCTGTGGCATTCCGGGCAAGGAAATCGAATGGCAAGTACCGATACTACTGGCTGTACCGCGTGAAATTCGGTATCCCGGCCACCAACCTGCAGACGAAAGGCGACTCGATCAGTTTCCAGACGCCTACCATCGAGGGTACGATCATGCGCCGGAACAAAGTGGATTATAACAACAACCATCCCTGGAAAGCAGAGGTAACAGAAGGTACTGAAGGCACTTCTCAAATCATCGTTAACACCTGGTATGACTCAGTATATGAGCCGGAAAACCCCGTAAGCGGTAGCAATATCTAAAGGAGGCTCCATATGGATAACGATCGCAGTGCGTTCATTAACATTGGCGGGGATAAGTACGAGCTCATTCTGACCACAAAGGCAACCAGGGAGATCGCTGGCAGATACGGCGGCCTTGAGAACCTCGGGGATAAGCTCTTAAAGGGTGAAAACTTTGAGATGGCGATCAGCGAGATCGTGTGGCTCATCACGCTTCTGGCCAATCAGAGCATCCTGATCTACAACCTGAAGCACGCCGACAAACCGAAGCATGTCCTCACCACGGACGAGGTTGAGCTTCTGACGGTGCCTTCCGACCTTGGCGAATATAAGACGGCCATCACAGAAGCGCTGTACCGCGGTACAAAGCGGAACATCGAAAGCGAGACAAACCCAAAAAACGCACAGGTCGGGTAAGCGACGAAGAGTTGTTTACCCGGCTGCTTTATTTCGGCATCGCCCAGCTTCACCTGACGCAGGATGAGGTCTGGACGATGCCTTTTGGTCTATTGCTGGACCTGTTCGAATGCCACAAGCAGTACAACGGGCTGGCAGAGCCCAAGCGGGAGCATTTCATTGACGACATTATCCCGGACGGGATCTAAGGAAAGGAGGCGGTCCATATGGCAGACAATTTCGGATTGAAGATCGGTCTGGAAGGCGAAAAAGAGTTCAAGAAAGCGCTGGCGGACATCAACTCCTCCTTCAAGGTCCTCGGGTCCGAGATGAAGCTGGTCGCGTCCCAGTTTGATAAGAACGACAAATCGGTCGACGCGCTCACCTCCCGGAACACGGTCCTGAACAAGGAGATCGAAGCGCAGAAGCAGAAGATCGAGGTCCTACGCGCCGCGTTGCAGAATGCAGCAGAGTCCTTTGGCGAGAACGACCGCCGGACGCAGGCGTGGCAGATCCAGCTGAACAATGCGGAAGCGGCGCTGAACGACATGGAGCGTGAGCTTGCCGATAACAATGCGGCCTTGGATGAAGCCAACGCCGGATACGGTCGGGCCGAGGATGCGCTGGACGGTATGGACCGGGAGATGGACAACGTCACCGACAGTGCAGACGACATGGGCGACGAGATCGACGAAGCCGGGGACGCCGCCAAGGATTCCGAGAGCAAGTTCGAGAGCCTTGGCAACGTTCTCAAAACGGTCGGTGCCGCTATGGGCGCAGTGCTCGTTGCCGCAGGCGCTGCCGCCGTGAAGCTGGGCAAGGAGGTCATCTCCGCTTTTGCGGATTACGAACAGTTGGTCGGCGGTATCGACACCCTGTTCAAGGACTCCTCCGGAAAACTGCAGGAGTATGCCGAAGGCGCGTACAAGACGGCGGGCCTTTCTGCCAACGAGTACATGGAGACGGTCACGTCCTTCTCGGCAAGCCTGATCTCGTCCCTTGGCGGGGACACGGAAAAGGCGGTTGAGTATGCGGACATGGCCATTACGGATATGTCGGACAACGCCAATAAGATGGGTTCCGACATGTCTGCGATCCAGTCGGCCTATCAGGGGTTTGCCAAGCAGAACTACACCATGCTGGACAACCTGAAACTGGGTTACGGCGGCACGAAGACTGAGATGGAACGCTTGCTCAAGGATGCGCAGGCTATCTCAGGAATTGAGTACAACATCAACTCTTACGCGGATGTGGTCGAGGCCATTCATGTGATCCAGACGAGCATGGACATCACCGGCACCACCGCAAAGGAAGCCGAGCATACGATCTCGGGGTCCGTCAACTCCATGCAGGGCGCGATCAAGAACCTGATCACCGGCTTTGGCCGTGCGGATGCGGACATGGGCAAGCTTTGCAAGGATGTGATCGACGCCTTCAAGAGCGTGGTCAAAAACATCACCCCCGTGATCCAGAACATCGTAGCCGCACTGCCCTCTGTAGCCGGTGCGCTGATCGAAGCGGTCGGAGAGTTGCTCCCCGTGCTGCTGCAAACAGTGACGAGCCTCTTCTCCGAGGTGCTAACCACCATTGTGAAGCTGCTCCCGAGCCTGATCCCCGCAGCAGTACAGGCGATCATGACGATCGTGAACGCAATCATTGAAAACCTGCCGCTGATCATTGACGCGGCAGTTCAGATGATCGCGGCTCTGGTTCAGGGGATCGCGAATGCGCTGCCCACGCTGATCCCGGCGGCGGTGCAGGCGATTGTGACCATTGTACAGGGACTGATCGAGAACCTGCCCATGATCCTCGATGCGGCTTTACAGCTGATCGAGGGGCTGGTGCAAGGCCTCCTTGATGCGCTGCCTGTACTGATCGACGCACTGCCGGAGATTATTTTGGCGATCGTCGATTTCCTCCTCGACTCCATTCCGGAGATCATCGACGCTGGAATCAAACTGCTGACCTCGCTGGTGAACGCGCTGCCGCAGATAATTACAAAAATTGTCGAGGCGATCCCGAAGATCATTGACGGCATCATCAAGGCGGTCATCAATGCGATCCCGCAGATTATTCAGGCGGGCATCAAGCTCCTGGTAGCACTCATTCAGGCACTGCCGGAGATTATTACCACCATAGTGAAAGCCATCCCGGAGATCGTTTCCGGTATCGTAGATGCGTTCATCGGGAACATCGACAAGATCATTCAGGCGGGCGTCGATCTCTTTGTAGCCCTGATCGAGAACCTGCCCACGATCATTGTGGAGATTGTAAAAGCGGTGCCGAAGATCGTGACCGGCATCGTGGATGCGATCGTTGGCCTGACCAGCAAGATGGCCGACGCCGGTGCCAGCTTGCTCAAAGGCCTGTGGAACGGTATCAGCAACACGGCAAACTGGCTGTGGAACAAGGTCAAAGGTTGGGCAAACGGCCTGCTCAAGAACATCAAAGGTCTCTTGGGTATCCACTCCCCGTCCACGGTGTTTGCCGGGATCGGTGAAAACATGGGGCTCGGCCTTGGCGAGGGCTTTGTCGACGCCATGGAGGATGTGGAGAAGGAGATGCAGAACGCGATCCCAACCGACTTTGATCTGGAACCGGTGCGTGCTGCAGCGAACTTCGATGCGTCTGCGGTACTGCCCTCTGCGAACCTGTCCGTGGCCGCTACGGTCTCGGCCATGTTCGACCTTATGAAAGCATACCTGCCTCAGCTGGGCGTAAGGCAGATCGTGACGGATACCGGCGCTGTGATCGGGTGGCTGGCCCCTGAAATGGACAATGCACTCGGGCAGATGCAGAAGCTGAAAGTGAGGTACGCATGAGCTATATCCTGTTTGGAAACAAGAACACGCATACGGATTACGGGCTTATCGTAGCCCCATATGAGATCCCCATGCCCACAGCACAGACAAACTTCGTACCCGTTCCCGGGCGAGACGGGTCGTTGGACCTGACAGAGGCTTTTGATGCGATCCGGTTCAACGACCGCATCATCCTTCTGACCTTGTATGCGACCGGCGAATACGACGCGCGGGTCTCCGCTTTCGTGAACACGGTCCACGGCAAACGGATGCAGATCGTATTCAGCAAAGACCCGAATTATTACTATACGGGCCGTGTGGATGTAACTTCCATCTCAAAGCGCGACGGGTACTGCGAGATTGCCGTCACAATCACGGCAGAGCCGTTCAAAATGGATAAGCAGGAAACGACTGTTACCGTGACCGGAAATGGGACCGCGATCCTGAGAAACGCAAGGATGCCGGTCGTCCCGTTCGTGAGCAATACGGAGCAGGCTACGTTGACATTCACAGCTTCCGGGAACACGGTGCGACTGCAGATGTCCCCGGGTGGACACTTGAACAGCCAAATGTACCTGCCCGGTGATGAAACAAGGTCTGTGGCGGTCGAATCCACAGGAACGACCATCTTCACATTCCGGAAAGGACGGCTATGATCTATACCATGTATTCGGATTCGGACATCCTGTATGATCCGAAGTTCCCCAGATATCTTGTAATCGACCCGATTCTTGACCTCTCCGTCAACGAACCGGGTCTTTTAACGTTTTCAGTCCCGGACACTCACCCGGCAGCGTCTCGGATACGGAAGCTGGTCAGCTGGATCAAGGTGTACCGTGACGGGCGGGTGATCTTCAGAGGCCGGGTCATTAAGGACGAACGGAACCTGTCTGGACAGACGAAGTACACCGCAGAAGGGTGCCTTGCCTATCTCATCGACAGCGTATGCGACCCGTACACCTTTACGGGGACGCCTGCTGAATTCTTTGCGTTTCTGATCAACCGGCACAACGCATCCGTTTCTGCAAACCAGCAGTTCCTGATTGGAAACTGCACGGTGACAGCAGACTCGGAGATCGAGTCGCATTCCGTCCTTTACGACTCCACATGGCAGGTGCTCAAGGAACGGCTCGTCAAACGGTATGGCGGATACCTTTACGTCACGTACAACTATCTGGAAAAGCCGGTTCTGAATTGGCTGGCAGACCCGCCGGATACTTCGACGCAGACGATCCGGTTCGGGGAAAACCTGATTGACATCGCTGTCACGAAGGATGCGGATGAAACCTACACAGCCTGTGTCCCGCTGGGCGCACGGATGTCGTCAATCGATCCAGCGTATGAATCGGACGCTCGGCTCACAGTAGCAGACGTCAACGACGGCGATCCGCATCTTATCGATTCTGCAAACGCTGCGATTTACGGAACCATCTACGCGCCGATGTCGCTCACCACGTGGGACACGATCAAAACGCCAACGAACCTGCTCCAGAAAGGGTTGGCGTGGCTGGCTTCTTCCGGGGCACGGCTGAAGGAGACGATCTCGCTCACTGCCGTGGACCTACACTCGCTGGATGCGGATGTCGAGTGCTTCCAATTCCTTGATCGGGTAATCGTGACCTGCGGAGATATCTGTCCGCAGGCGGAGTTCGTGCTGACGAAGATGACGATTCCGCTGCAGGACCCGGCGAACATGCGTATCACGCTGGGCGACAGCCGCATCTCGCTCGTTACGGAGAATACGGGCAAGATCGCAGACGCGGTCGGCCGGATCGAGAGCATTGAGGCGGATTATGTGACAAACAGTGAAGCGACCGAGATCGTGCAGCATGAGATTACAAACAACACCAGCATCCTGCAGTCGGCACAGCAGATCCTGCTTTCCGCGCTGGAGGACTATGTGACAACCTCCGATTTCAATGCGTTGCAGAGCTCGATTGAAACGACCCTGTCCGTTATGGCCGGGACCATCGAAGCGAACTTCACCGAAACGACATCGGACATCTCTACCCTCAACGGGGATGTTTCTCAGCAATTTGAGGTGATCCGGGGATTCATACGCATGATCGCATCGGGCATCGTGATCGGCAAGAGCACATCACAGATCAAACTCAAGCTGGAGAACGATATCCTTTACTTTTTCACAGGCGATGAAGACTCCGTTTCCACGGAAAACGCGATCGCGTACTTCTCTTCCGGAAAACTGTATGTGAATACCGTACAGATCCTGACGGGTATGCGCATCGGGCCGTTCGCGTGGATGCCGGAGTCGGACAACCTGAACTTTAAGCTACTGGGGTGATGATATGGCAACAATCTCAACCCCGATTCATTCGGGTTACACGATCATAAACGGGTCCATCTCGGGCGGCTCTTCTTCCAAGATCGGCACGTGGATGGAGTACAAGGTGGTATCGCAGTCGATTACGAACAATACTTCCACGATCCGCTTCTATGTGTTCCTTGCAACGCTGTCCGGTTCTTACAACGTTTATGCCAACAATCATTCGGGCACGAATCGTGGTGCCATGTCGGTCGCGGTCGGCGGGTCTACGGTCTATACACGTGAAAAGAACGGCTTTGCAACCGGTACAGCGGTATCCGCCAGCAACTATACGACCCAGTACAGCACCAGATATAGCAGCGCGTCCGGAAAACCCTTCCTCACGGTCCTGACAGATAACGCCTCTACCGAAGCAGCAGCTTACGGCGAGTGCACGGTCACTCACAACGCAGACGGCACAAAGAGCGTAACGCTGGCATGGTCAGGTGACTGCTCTTTTTCCTCGTCGATCGGAGTTATCACCGGGTCGGCAACGATCTCGCTTCCGACGATCCCCCGGGCAACAACGCCCTCTGTTGGCACCCTGACGATGGGAACTGCGTCCACCATAACGCTGAGTCCGGCGTCTTCCACGTTTACGCATACGCTCCGGTACACGGTCGGTTCCGCTTCCGGGACGATCATTACGAAGACGGCGAATACCTCTGTCAGCTGGACGCCTGCATTGACGCTTGCCAATCAGGTACCGAATGCGACGACGGCGGTCGGCACGCTGTACTGCGATACGTATTCCGGCAGCACGCTGATCGGGACCAAGTCCGTATCGATCACGCTGAACGTACCGGCATCGGTGATCCCTTCAGCTACGTATACGCTGACGGACTCCAACTCGGCAATCGCAACAAAGTTCTCTGCGTTCATCCAGTCAAAGTCCAAGGTCAAGGTAGCGATCACGGCAAGCGGAGCTTACGGGTCCACGATCGCATCTGTGACGACAACCATCAACGGCACGACGTATACTGGCACGTCCTTTACGACGGACTTTCTGACCGGAAGCGGGACGCAGTCCATTTCCATTACGATCAAGGACTCCCGTTCAAGAACGAAGACGGTATCGGGCACGTTCTCGGTTCTGGCGTACAAGTCGCCGTCGGTCACGGATGTGGCAGTGTTCCGCTGCAACAGTTCCGGCGTGGCGTCCCATACCGGCACCTACGCATCGGTCAAGCTGAAGGTGACAGTCACATCACTGAACAGCAAGAATGATGCGTCGATCGTGGTCCAGTCGAAACGAAAGACGGAAACATCGTACTCAAACCTCAAAACATGGACCGGGTCGTATTCGGTAAATGGGACCTATGTGGTGGGCGGCTCGCTCTCCAACCAGTATGCCTACGATATCCGGATCGCCGTTTCCGATTACTTTGAGACAGTATACGCCTACGCGGATATTGCCACAGCGGACACGATCTTCTCCATCCGCAACAACGGTCTCGGTCTCGCGATCGGAAAGATCAGTGAGCAGAACAAGTTCGAGGTCGGATGGCAGTCGGAGTTCCATGAGGACGTCACCTTTTATGGTGACGTTGCTTTTTCGAGCCTTGCATGGCTGCGGGACGCGATCTTCCCGATCGGGTCGATTCGCATGACGACGAGCACAACCGGAGCGACCACGTTTCTTGGCGGGACTTGGGTGCTATGGGGTGCGGGCAAGGTCCCTGTCGGCGTGGATGCCAACGATACGGACTTCAGTACCGTGGAAAAAACCGGCGGTGCAAAGACCGTCACGCTGACGGCGGCGAACATGCCGAGCCATAACCATGCGCTGTCCAGCGGTACTGTGACCATTACGGAGGCAGCCGCACACACGCACCAGGCGGCGTCCGGTACATATAAGGTCGGGTCTGGCTCTGGCAGTACATATAAGTACTTCACGAATGGTGGCACGACAGGCCCAGCAACAACAGGTTCAGGCGGCGGGCACACGCATACAGCCAACTTGTCCGGGAACACCGGCAGCAAGGGCAGCGGCACGGCGCACAGCAATGTTCAGCCGTATATCACCTGTTATTTCTATAAACGAACGGCATAAGGAGGAAGATATCATGAAGGAATTTTGGATCTCGATTCAAGTAGCGTTTACTGCCATCGGGGGATGGCTCGGATGGTTTCTGGGAGGATGTGACGGATTGCTGTACGCATTATTGGCGTTTGTCGTGATCGACCATGTGACGGGCGTGATGTGCGCCGTTGTAGACAGAAGGCTCTCTTCTGCAATTGGTTTTCGAGGCATCTTCAAAAAGGTGCTGATCTTTACGCTGGTGGGTATCGGGCATATCCTCGACGCGTATGTGATCGGGACAGGCTCCGTACTTCGGACAGCGATCATCTTTTTCTATCTGTCCAATGAAGGCGTGTCTCTGATAGAGAACGCGGCGCATCTGGGACTTCCTGTCCCGGAGAAACTGAAAGCGGTTCTGGAGCAGCTCCATGACCGTGCGGAAAAGGAGGACGAGCATAATGAATAACCTGAAGACGTTTCTCGACTACCTGCATGAGCAGGTCAAGAACCACTCCATCTATGTGTGGGGAGCGCAAGGCCAGCAAGGAGCCGCGATCACGGAAGCGTGGATCAAGCGCCGGGAGACCTCGGATGCGAACTACAAGCGTGCGGTGGCGTTCTGGAAGAAGCAATGCGCTGCCGGATACGGAGATGTGCTCCGAGCGTTCGACTGTTCGGGGCTTGGAATGTTCTGGCTGCAGAATGTATCCAAAATACTGAAATCCGACTGCAACGCCCACGGGCTCTACGGGAAATGCAAAAAGCTGAAGAAAGCCGACCTGCGGGTCGGTGATTTTGTTTTTAAGATCAACAGCACCGGCAGAGCGACGCATATCGGGTATGTGGCGGACACGGACATCAACGTGATCGAGGCGCTGGGCCGCGACTACGGCGTGGTAAAGCGTCCGCTCAGTAAGGGCAGCTGGAACGGCTTCGGCAGGCCGCCTTTCTGGACCGAAGAGGAAGTACGGGAGATCAGCGGTGAGCCCACGCCTGCACCGGTTCCCCCGGAAGGGTTCGTCTTTGATCGCGCGCTGAAGTACGGATGTCGTGGCGCGGATGTCTGTGAACTGAAGAAACTGCTGAAGGCGGCAGGTTTTGACGGGCTCGCGCTTACGAACAAAAACTATTACTCGAAAACAAAGAAGACTGTCAAAGCGTTTCAGAAGGCAGCGGGACTTGAAGTCGATGGCAAGGCCGGTCCGCTGACGATCGCGGCGCTTGGCGGCACATACAGGAACTGACAGGAACTGACGACAAAGGCTTGTCCGGGATTCCCGGATGGGCCTTCTTTTTTTGTGCCTTTTTTCGTCAAAACGGGTGCGTCACCTCCATTGGGAAGTGAGAGGAACCCTCTCGGAATGGAGACGCATCATATGACAAACGAGCAAATTGAAGCCATCACCCGCCTGCAGCAGGCCGGGAAAGGATATAGAACCATCGCAGCAGAAACCGGTCTGTCGCTCAATTCCGTCAAAAGCTGGTGCAGGAGGCATCCGACAAGCACTTCGCCTCCTTCTTTCTGCCAGCAATGCGGCAGCGCAATCAAGCAGATTCCAGGGAAACGCGCCCGTCGGTTCTGCTCGGATGCCTGCAGGATGCTGTGGTGGAGGGAGCATCCGGAAGCCAAGTCGCACAGGGTTGCGTACCGCCACGTCTGCCGTTGCTGCGGGACGGAGTTTATAAACAACCGTGCCATGGCCAGCTACTGCAGCCGGGCGTGCTTTGCCAAGGCCAGAACGCGGGTGGACGCGGATGGATAAGGCGCTGTATGAGAAGGTGAAGGGATACCGGACATCGCTTGCACTGGTCAAAGAGATGCAGTCGAAAGGGATCATCACCGCCGACGACTATGAACAGATAAGCCTTGTTCTGGCCGGAAAATACGGTTTGAAAACATCCACAATATTCTCCGAAATTGACTTGATATGTGTGGAGCGTAGAGGTAATATGCGACACTAACAAGGGGGTGAGGCAGTGGATCGGATCGTGGAAAAACGCAGTATTGGCGGGCCAAAACAGCCGAAAGCGACTCGCGTGGCAGCGTATGCACGGGTGTCTTCCGGGAAGGACGCGATGCTTCATTCCCTCTCTGCGCAGGTCAGCCATTACAGCGACCTGATCCAAACCCACCCCGGCTGGATGTACGTGGGTGTGTACTCAGACGAAGCCAAGACCGGGACCAAGGACACCCGCCCCGGTTTCCAGAGCCTGCTTGCCGACTGCCGGGCCGGAAAAATCGACCTCGTGCTTGTGAAGTCGATCTCACGCCTTGCCCGTAACACGGTCACACTGCTGGAGACGGTCCGGGAACTGCGTGGACTCGGTGTGGATGTGTACTTTGAGGAGCAGAACATCCATACGCTCAGTTACGAGGGCGAGCTGATGCTGACGATCCTCGCCAGCTACGCGCAGGAGGAAGCACGGTCGGCGTCAGAGAACCAGAAATGGCGGGTCCGGAAGAACTTCAAGGAGGGCCGCCCATGGAACTGCACGGTGCTTGGGTACCGGAGCGTGGACGGAACGTTCGTGGTCGAACCGGAGGAAGCGGCCATCGTGCGACGGATCTTCTCCCTGTTCCTTGACGGCATGGGCGTCCAGACAATCGCAAACACGCTGAACGCGGAAGGGCTCCGGACACGGTACGGCGGAGAGTTCAATCACTCCGGACTGCAGAAGATCCTGCGGAACTACGCATACACCGGGAACCTGCTCCTGCAGAAGACATACCGTCCCGACTGCTTGACCAAAAAGGATTATGTCAATTATGGAGAGCGCCCGAAGTACCATGCGGCTAAGACCCACGAGCCGATCATCTCTCCGGAGGTCTTTGAACAGGTGCAGACAGAGCTTGCCCGCCGTGCTGATGTGTACGGCGCGGAGTACCACCCCGCCAACTACCCGTTCACAGGTCTGATCACTTGCGCGATCTGCGGGAAGCATTTTATAAGGAAGCACACGCGAACAGGCCCCACATGGATCTGCGGAACGTTGAAGCAACGAGGAAAGGCGGCCTGTCCGTCAAAACAGATCCCCGAGGCAACGCTCCTCAAGTTAACAGCGGATATGGATATGAGCCGGATCACCGGAATCACAGCGGATAACGGGAACCGGCTCACATTCTACCTGAACGACGGGAGCACCGTTGAAAAGATATGGCTTGACCGGTCCCGCTCCGAATCATGGACGGATGAGATGCGGAAACAAGCAGCAGAACATTCGAAAAAGAGGTACCAGAAATGTCAGAAAGAAACGTGACCGTCATCCCTGCAACGCTGAATCCCATTCACCGGATGAACCCGGTCGTCAAAAAGCGCCGCGTGGCCGGATACGCTCGTGTCTCCACAGATAAGGACGAGCAGTTCACCTCATATGAGGCGCAGGTCGATTACTACACGAAATACATCATGAGCCACCCTGATTGGGAGTTCGTGAAGGTCTATACGGATGAGGGCATCAGCGGGCTCGACACCCGCAAGCGCGACGGATTCAACGAGATGATCGCGGATGCTCTGTCCGGTGCGATGGACCTGATCGTGACCAAGTCCGTCAGCCGTTTCGCCCGGAACACCGTGGACAGTCTGGTGACGATACGGAAGTTGAAGGAGAAAGGCGTCGAGGTCTACTTTGAAAAAGAGAACATCTACTCCCTCGACGGTAAGGGTGAGCTGCTTTTGACTATTATGTCGAGCCTCGCGCAGGAGGAGTCCAGGTCTATTTCGGAGAATGTCACATGGGGCCAGCGCAAGCGGTTCTCGGACGGCAAGATCACTCTGCCCTATAAGCAATTTCTCGGATACGATCACGGACCGAAGAAGGACGATCCGCCGGTGGTAAACAAGGAGCAGGCTGCGATCGTTCGCCGGATCTACCGTGACTTCATGGCTGGGAAGACCGTCGGCGCGATATCGAGAGAGCTGACCGCTGATGGCATCCCGAGCCCTTCCGGGAAATCGAAGTGGAGCGCATCCACGGTGAATAGCATTCTGCAGAACGAGAAGTATCGCGGGTCGGCATTGCTTCAAAAGTGTTTTACGACAGACTTTTTGACCAAGAAGCGGAAGATCAATGAAGGCGAAGTGCCTCAGTACTATATCGAACACAGCCACGAGGCGATCATTGACCCGGATGAATGGGAGGCCGTTCAGGAGGAGATCAAGCGCCGGAAAGCCATAGGCCGAGCATACAGCAGTAAGAGCATTCTTAGCGCGAAGCTTAAATGTGGTGATTGCGGCGGATGGTATGCTGTCAAAACATGGCATTCAACTGACAAATATCGGTCCGTGGTTTGGAGATGCAACCAAAAATACAGCGATGGAAAATGTCGGTGTCAGACGCCAGCGGTAAGGGAGGCTGATATTCAGAAGCGCTTCGTTAATGCCTTTAACAGCCTGATCGAATCAAAGGAACCATACCTTGCTGCCTGTGAAACAGCAAAAAAAGTCTTTATGGATACGACCGCACTTGATGCCGAGATCAATGAGATGAACAGGGAGATGGAGATCGTTGCTGAACTGACCAGAAAATGTATTGCTGAGAATTCCAGCAACGCACAGGATCAGGAAGACTACTCTTCCCGGTACAATGGGTATGTTGAGCGATACGATAACGCAAAGAGCAAGTACGATACTCTTGTCGCCGAACGACAGGATCGAATAAAAAAGGCAAAGGCGATTGACCGGTTTATGCAGACGGTCGCATCAAGGGATGGGCTGCTTACAGAATTTGATCCTCAACTCTGGATCGCTACGGTCGAGTATGTGACAATAATGAAAAGCGGCGACATGCGGTTCCGATTCTTTGACGGAACTGAGGTTGTCGCCTGAGCCAAGATTGCAAGGCTGCAAGATTTCGGGGGTGCTCGAGAAAAGGCAGCCTTTTTCACTATTTAAGAAACACGGTTTTCAAAAAAGTCAGTATCTATGCTTATTTTATGACAACCTAAGGATGCAAATCTTCGAAGCATTGCAGTGTATGTAATTACACGGTTATCACTTTACAAGCCTCCAAGCATAGATCAGACCTTCCACAAGCCGCGGCATGGTGTTTTGTGTTTTCCTGTTTCCTGTACGCACCCGCCATTTCGCATTTCAAAAACCATGGTATTGTCCGGATATAGGGTGGCTTGATTTATTATGATTTCTTTTGCTATGTCAGAAACCGCAAACGCCATATCTTCTGATGCCAACAATCCTGTAACTTGCCTTAATACATGTTTCTGACGATCAGGCGCTATGTGTTTTTTAATTTCTGTTCTGATAAGTGTTGCTATCCGCTTTTCATGTAGGTGAAGCAAATGAATGATCGCAGCAGAAAAAAGCTCATCTAACTCCTGCTCATAAATGACTGCGTTTTTACATCTGCATTCAGGATCATATTTCCCTCTGCAGTGATAGTAAACAGCCGGAACATCCGGGTATGATGGCCCCCTGCGCACCTTTCGCCGGTAGAATCTTCCGCAAATGCTACACCTAAGTTTATGTGAATAGATCGTGCACCCTGAATACGTTATATCATGTGCTTGTTTTATGGATTGAACCTCATCCCATACAACGGGATCAATTATGGGGTCATGTCCGTGCTTTACAAAATATTTGGGGAGTTCGCCATGGTTCTTCTGCTCTTTTTTGGTCAGAAAGTCAGGAACAAATGTTTTCTGCAACAGCGCATTTCCACAGTATTTCTCGTTCGTCAG
>SFDG01000019.1 GCA_004558305.1 Phocaeicola plebeius | reverse complement strand
TACTTCACGTACTGGCGCATGGCCTCCTCGTAAAGTCCACGGTTCGCGCACATCACGCTTTGCCCTTCCTCTATCATGGTGGTGAGCATCCGTGCCAGCCCGTCCCGCTCCGCCTTGCTGAAACCGGGCAACTCTCCAAGGCAAAGAAAACAGGAATCAGATTGAGAACTTTGGGGGACTAAAGCAACTTCCTGTTGGGAATATTTAACAAAAGGACTGAAACTTGCTGCAATGTGAGCTAAGTTCGGTCGAAAACCGCGACTATACCCATGTATATAGAGGGGTAATATGCACATGAGATTTGATACCATTCCGGATAGCCACACTGAAAACAAAAAGGAAGATACTTTGTGTCAGTGTGCTTGCGGCATCAAACCTGTTTGGGTAGTGAGAAAAGAAAGAGTCTTCTTTCCTACGAAAAGCAGGAAGACCGACAGGAGGCAAACATACTTACGGCAGAAGTCAGAAGAACTTTTGATAGAAGGCAGAAGAACTTTTGGCAGCAAGCAGAACACCTTCAAAAGCCACTTCCGTGTTCCACATGCCTTGCTATCGGTGCACCAGAAAGCAGCTTCTTCTTGCGGCACAGGCATAGGCATCGCCGTCACCTCCGGCAGCCGTCCGTAGCATTGCTTGTCCGCCTGCCGTTCCTTCCCTCCGCTACCTCGGACAATCAGTTGCAAGAAGCGTCCCTCACTCCCTTTAACGGGAGGGTAAAGAGCGGGATACTCAGCCAAATCATAGAATTTTTCATCGATTTGGCTGAGTATAGTGGATAGTACAGCCAAATCGATGAAAAATGATTCGATTTGGCTGCGCTATCGGTTGAAGAACATGAGTCCGCCATTGTCCGGAACGGCAGCCGACCAGCCTTCATTTCTTAGGTTTCAGGAAGCTGTCGGGGAACAGCACCTCCTGCTCTACTCGTCCCTGACTACGAATCCAGGTGCGGAAACCTTTCTGGCCCTCCGTCAGCTCAATGACACGCGCACCGTTCGGCAGGTTGTTGTACACCGTATCGCCGCCCGTATAGCGTCCGTAGGCCAGCAGGATGCCGTGCCACATGACGGCATAGTCATCGTCGTGGTCGTGGCCGACAAAGATTCCTTCCACATCCCCCATCTCCTTCATCGAAGCGAACAGGCCCGAATTTAGCTGTGGGGCACATGCCTTTTCCTTACGTGCTCCGAAGAAAGCTGCGTTCTCGGCCGAGGCGGCCTGGTTGTATTCCGGCAAGGGAATATGGAAAAAGGCCAGCGACGGCACGGGCTGCCCTCCATTGGCGGTAGTATAGCGGCGGCTGTTCTCGCGGTACCACTGAATCTGGTCGAAAGCGATGTAATCGTACCCGTTGACTCCCTTGATCTGCGAATAGGAACGGGAGTCGAAGAGGTACAGGATTTCCGCATTCCGGCTGCCATCGGAAGACAGGAGCGGCAGGATGTAGTTGGTCACGCCCGAAATGCCTTCCGTCGTGGTCGTCAGGTTGTGAGGTACCGTCTGGATAATCTTCAGCAGTGCTTCCCGTGTCAGTCCCTGCTCGTCGTCGTGATTGCCAAAGGTGACGGCAAACGGTATCGCCCGCTCCGACACCAAGTTCAATACCGTCCGTATTCCCTCTTCGGCAGGCTTGCCATAAATTAGGTCGCCCGTGAAGACCACAAGGTCGGGATGTTCCGCTTCCAGCACTTCCTGAATCCGCTCGACCGACACCGCAGAGCGCGGGTCCTGATAGATGTAATGGACATCGGTGAACTGCACAATCTTGAATTTACCGTTCTTGTTGAATTGCAATGTCTGGGCACTGAGACCGAACACGGTCCCCAACAGCCAGCACAGCGTCAATACATAATTTTTCATGGTATAAAATCTCCTTCTATAAATCATTCGTGTATATTTTTCTTGTTTTCTTCCTCCTGCAGTTTCTTCCAGCGTACCAACGCCTCCACATAATAGTAGTCTGCATAGCTGAGCGGCACATCCACTTCACTGTTGCCGGGAAGATTCCCCGTGCTGTGCATCAGGACGAAACGGCCATTGCTGCCCGCTTCGGCGAGATAGGCCGGCGATGTGAGCGAACGCAACTGCCCCTCAGCAAATGCCAGACACTGCTTCCCGAACTCCGCATCAGCCAAGCGGGAGAGATCGATCAGGGCCGATGCCATGATGGCGGCGGCAGACGCATCGCGCGGTATATCCGGAATCTTCGGGTCATCGAAGTCCCAATACGGCACCTTGTCCTCCGGCATACGGGGATGCCCCATCAGGTAGCGGGCTACCTTGCACGCCTGGTGCAAGTAGTCTTTGCGCTGCGTGTCGCGGTACATCATCGTATAGCCATACAAGGCCCAGGCCTGTCCCCTCGCCCAAGCCGACGAGTCGGCATAGCCCTGATGCGTCTGCTTTACGTGCGGTTCGCCCGTCAAGGTATCATAGGACACTACATGCCAGGTGCTGCCATCGGGACGGAAATGGTGGCGGATGGTCTTGTCCGCATGCGAAACGGCCATCTCGTAATAGCGCGGCTCCTTTCCCTCCCGGGCCGCCCAGAGGAGAAATTCCAGGTTCATCATGTTGTCGATGATGACGGGGTACTGCCATTGCTGGCGGTTGAAGTCCCACGAACGGATAAGTCCGATCTTCTCGTTATAGCGAGTGGCCAACGAACGGGCCCCCTGCAGCATCACCTCCCGGTATGCCTCGTTGTGCGTCAGCCGCCATCCGTTGCCATAGCTGCAGTTCAGCATAAATCCCACATCGTGGCTGTAGGTGATGTCTTTCACCGGTTCCAGCCGCTGGGTATATTGTTCGGCATAGCCCTTCAGCGCGGGGTTTCCCGTAGCTTCGTACAAATACCACAACTCGCCGGGAAAGAAGCCGCTGCACCACCAGCTGTAGTCGCTGGTTTCCAATTCCCCGTCCTTGAGGGTCTTGGGCAAGCGTCCCTCCTGATTTTCCAGTTTTTCTGCCATCAGTTGCGCCTGATGGACAGCCCGTTCCAGGCCACGTTCCACGACGGTAGCCATGGGTTCTTCGGTGGGCCGGCTGCTACAGCCGCCCCACCAGGCTCCTATACACAAGAAGCCGATTCCTGCCAAATACTTGTTCATCTTAATCTGATTTTATTGGTTTCATTTCTTTCCATAATAATTCTGCACTCCGTTGTCGACGGGACGCACCTCACAGCGTACCTTCTTCCCCTTCCGACGAATCAGCACTTCCTCTCCCTTCTTCAGGTCGATGCGGTAGGTGTCCTTGCCCTCGGTTACGACCTGGAAGGAGCGTTTCCCCTCGAACACGGGCTCTTCGATATCCGTCACCACCCGACAGGGTTCGCCTGCCAGACTGCGGACGGCCACCCATGCCGTCTGCCCGTCCTGCCGGGAAGCCGTGACGAGGAAGGCACCAAAAGAAGCACTTTATATTTATCCATTTCGTTATTTAGAACCTTGTTTTTCATACTAATATCTCTTCCATTGAGCATACACATTTGTTTTCCTACTGCTGTATGCTGTCAAGACAGATACAAATGTAAATAAAATCCGCGAGATTCTATACCGACAGAATAAAGAGAAAGAGAAAATTCAAGGCTCATTCACTCTTCTCTGTTCGCCAAAGGGATAAATCTGCAGGATAGAAAGAAAAAAAAGGAACAGATTGTTGGTTGTTTGCAACAAAATGCCTACTTTTGACCGTTGCAACCATCAGACTATTGCTGAAACATTATTTATCATTCAATAAAATCATACTTATGAAAACTAAAACATTACTCACATGGCTCATGTTGATCATGGCCGTCTCCGCCTCTGCCCAGATTGAGGTGCTCTATTTCTTTAACAACGGAGAGTATACGCATTGGAACGTCATAGACCGCACCAAGAAGCTCTACTGGTTAGACGATGAGGACAACACCTGTTTCAATGTCCAGGACTACAAGGTGTCGGGCAATCAGGCCACCTTCACCCTCAAGATTCAGGAGGCCTCTCCGTCTGACCCCATCCAGCAGACGCGCGTCAGTGCCGAACTCGATGCCCAAGGCAAGATTGTCAAGATTCACTACAAGGATAAAAGCCCCACTATCTACAAGGACCTCGACGTCAAGACGAACGATCACGGGCCCAGTCGAGGCGATATTGAGTATCACAATCATCTGATCAGATTCTTCAACGAAAAGGCCGGGTACCCCACCGACCAGGGTATAAATTCTGGCTCAGGAGTTCCGGCTGTAGGCGGCAAAGCTCCGGCTATAGAAGAGAAGAATCCGGCCAACAAAGTGAAGGATGCGGCCAAGAATGCCATGGGGAAGATGAAGGGACTCATCAAGAAAAAGAAGTAAGGGGGCAACCATACCTATTACTTACTATTATAGGAAGGGGCGGACCAGAAAACCCGCCCCCATTTGCAATACACGCCGTGTATTGGGGGAAATACGTGTAGATCTGGAGACTCTCAATCTTATGGTTCCTTAGGCTGTTTCAAATCATACAAACAGATATATATCAACCACTTATAGAGGTTACCAGAAAATCACAATATCACTAAAATTCATGCGCTATCGCCATTTTGGAGTGTAAAATTGGGTGTAGATTTTGAATTTACACCCAAACGAATGAAATCTCATATTCTCAGTTTTGGGTGCTCAAACGACTGTTCTGCATTGATTCATGTACATTAACCCGTTGGCAGAATTAAGTTAGTACGTACTTAATTCCGCCAACGGGTATACCTATTTTAGTCTTTCCAGCCATCGGCCAGTGTCAAGTCTTCGTTCAGCTGGCGTTCGCTCCAAGGCGCAGGCCATGTATATACCTGGTCGCCGCTCCATGCGTAGACATACTGGGGTTCTCCCCACATCTGCTTCAAACCGGATCCGGCAAAGAACTTGCTTTCCTTCCAGGTGCCCCATCGCATTTCATCGAAGAAGTTGATGCCTTCGCCGTTGAACTCCCAGCGGCGTTCGTTGCCCTCTGGCAGGTACTTGCTCATGTCGGCACCCGCATTGGCCAGCTTGGTCTTCTCGTCGTCGGTCATGCCGTCGCGCAGGCAATAGACGGAACAGGCCTTCACGTCCATCTCGTTGTAGCCGGGGATGTAGTCGTCCCAGTCGAAGGGACTGCCATCGGCATTTTCATAGCTTTCCACAAAGTCCGTGCTGGCCAGATAGGTGTTCCAGCACGAGCCGAACGAGCTGCGCGTGCCGTAACGGAAGCTGATTTCATTGCCCAGTCCGCTCAGGCCGATGCACTGCACGGAGAAGATCATTTCGGACGACTGTTCGTTGGCTTCCTTGAACAGCTGCTTGTATTCTCCCTGGAAGAGGGAATAGCCGCACGAACCCACGGCCTCGAAGTCACGGGCGGCGTTGGCATAGTCTTTCTGGTAGAGGTAGGCCTTGCCGCGCAGGGCGTAGGCCAGTCCCTTGGTGGCACGGCCATACTCGGCAGCTCCTTCCCCGTACTTTTCCGGAAGGGCCGGTTCGGCAATGGCTTCGGTCAGGTCGTTGATGACGGTCTTCCACACCTCGGCTTCCGAGCTTTGCCCTTCGTAGCATTCAGAGGCTTCTACCGGCTCCAGATAGATGGGCACTCCCTTGTAGACGATGTTCAACTTGTAGTAGAAATAGGCACGGAGCACTTTCGCTTCGGCCATATAGCGTGCCTTCTTGGTCTCGTCTATTGTCCGTTTTACTATCAAAATCCTCCACTGGACAAATTCGATAGCGATGGCATCATTCAGAGTGCAGTCGTGAGGCCGCCACGAGTGCAGTCGTGAGACCGCTACGAGTGCAGTCATGAGGCCGTCACAACTTAAGTCGTGGGACTGCCACAACTATAGTCATCCGCCTCCCACGAGTGCAGTGATGGGAGGCGGAGGGACTTTTCTCTCACGGCCACTGCTAAATTTTGAGGAGGCGGGCCGGAATAATGCCCGAATCTTGCAGCGAATCCCGTTATTTTTTTCTACTTTTGCACAACAGGTGAAACCCATCAAGAACTGACAGCGCCACATGACTGCATTCTTCAACAACGTAGTGGGCCAGCTCCATGCCCGACGGCAACTGCTGGCCATGGCAGCCTCCGGACGTATGCCCCATGCCCTGCTCCTGAGCGGGCCGAAGGGAAACGGAAAGATGCCGCTGGCCCTTGCCATGGCCCGCTACATCTGCTGCAGCAACCCGCAGGCCGAAGATGCCTGCGGTGAGTGCCCGGCCTGCAAGGCGTTCAACCGGCTGATGCATCCCGATATCCACTTCGCGTTTCCGATTGTCAAGCTGAAACCGGGCAAGGAGGTGGTATGCAACGACTATATCGACGACTGGCGGCAGCTGCTCCTGAAGACCGGGGGCTACATTGACCTGCCTTCCTGGCTCGACACGATGAACGCCCAGAACAAGCAGGCGCAGATCTTCACGAAGGAGACGGACGAAATCCAGCGGAAGCTGGCGTACAAGCCCAGCATGGGAAACCGGAAGGTGATGCTGATCTGGCTGCCCGAGAAGATGAACGTAGAGGCGGCCAACAAGCTGCTGAAACTACTGGAGGAACCGCCCTCGGGGACCGTCTTCCTGCTGGTCAGCGAAGAACCGGAAGCCGTACTGGGCACCATCCGCAGCCGTACGCAGACGGTCATCGTGCCTCCGCTGCCCGCCGAGGATATCAGCGACACCCTGCAGCAACGCTACCTGCTGCCTCCTGCCGATGCCTGGCAACTGGCGGTACGCGCACACGGCGACCTGCTGCTGGCCCTGCAGGAGCTGAAGAAGGGCGACGAGAACACCTTGTTCTTCACGCTGTTCGTCAACATGATGCGCCTGTCGTATGGCCGAAGGCTGAAAGAGATGAAGGAATGGTCGGAGCAGGTGGCTGCCCTGGGAAGGGAGAAGCAGAAAAGTTTCCTGGAATACTGCCAGCGCATGACGCGCGAGAGCTTTGTCCACAACTTCCGTCGGCCGGAACTGAATGCCATGAACCAGCAGGAGGCACAGTTCACCGACCGCTTCGCCCCGTTTGTGAACACCCGCAATGTGACGGGCATCATGACGGAACTGGAACGGGCACAGCAACACATCGAGCAGAATGTCAACCCCAAGATGGTGCTGTTCGATCTGGCCCTGCAAATGATTGTATTACTGAAACAATAACCACGATATATGAGCAAATTCTTACTGAAGAACGGCAGCGGCTCGCTGTGCTGCAAGGGCTGCGGCCGTCAAGACAACAAACTGAACACGTACGACTGGCTCGCCGATGTGCCCGACAGTGCCAACGAAGAGGACATGGTGGAGGTGCAGTTCAAGAATACGCGCAAAGGATATTACAAGAACAGCAACCACCTGCCGCTGGAAAAAGGAGATGTGGTGGCTGTGGAGGCCAGTCCCGGCCACGACATCGGTACGGTGACGCTGACGGGCCAGCTTGTCCCCTTGCAGATGCGCAAGGCCAACCTGAAGCCGGATGCAGAAATCAAGCGGGTGTACCGCAAGGTGAAGCAGGTGGACATGGACAAGTACCACGAGGCCAAGGCCCGCGAACACGATACGATGATACGGTCGCGACAGATTGCCGCCAGCTTAGGCCTGCAGATGAAAATCGGCGATGTGGAGTACCAGGGCGACGGGAACAAGGCCATCTTCTACTACATCGCCGACGAACGGGTGGACTTCCGCCAGCTCATCAAGGTGCTGGCCGAGGCGTTCCGGGTACGAATCGAGATGAAGCAGATCGGTGCGCGGCAGGAAGCCGGACGCATCGGTGGCATCGGTCCCTGCGGCCGGGAGCTGTGCTGCGCCACGTGGATGACCAATTTTGTCTCTGTCTCCACCAGTGCCGCCCGCTTTCAGGACATTTCGCTGAATCCGCAGAAGCTGGCCGGACAGTGCGCCAAACTGAAATGCTGCCTCAACTATGAGGTGGATGCCTACGTGGAATGCCAGAAGCGGCTGCCCAGCAAGGAAATCACGCTGGAGACGCTCGACAATACCTTCTACTACTTCAAGGCAGACATCCTGAAGGGAACCATCACCTACTCCACGGACAAGAACTTCCTGGCCAACGAAACGACCATTACGGCCCGCCGGGCCTTCGAGATCATCAACATGAACCGCAAAGGGGAAAAGCCGGAACGACTGCAGGAGGACGGCAGCCACCCGCACGAGGAGCAGCCGAAGGACCTGGTGGAACAGGAGAGCCTGACCCGCTTCGACAAGAGCAAGAGCCGCAACAAGAAGAAAAAGAAGGGCGGCAACGGCAAGGAGGCTGCCGAAAAGAAACAGCAGCAGGGAGGGAAGGCACCGCAGCAGGCCAGCGGAAAGGCCGCCCAGCCGCAGGGAGGAAAGGGAACACATCCCCAGAACGAGAAGGGACCGGAAGCTCCCCGCAAGAAGGAAGGCGACCGCCAGCGACCGCCCAAAGAGAACAAGGAGCATCCCAGGGACACCAACAAGGAGAACGGAAAGGAAGGAGGACAGCCGAAGCAGCGGCCGAACAACCGGCCTCCCCGCCCGAACCGGCCGGCCGCACCGGCAAAGGAAGGGAACAAGTCTGCCGCTCCCCAACCCGAAGGCAACGCATGAAACGGCTGATGGCTATCTGCTGTCTGGCAGCCGGGCTGTGTACGGCTTGCCAGACAGATACTCTTTACCACCGGTACCGGCCGACGGGAACCTACGGATGGGACAGCCGCGATACGCTGGAGTTCCGTCTACCATCGGCCTTGTGCGGCAGCCGCCACCGGCTGGAAATCGGCATACGGCATACGGAGGACTATCCGTACCGGGATGTATGGATCGGACTCCTGCACCCAGCCTGTCCCCAGGCTGTGGACACCTTGCATCTCTGGCTGGCCGACTCGGCCGGCCACTGGAAGGGGTATGGCATGTCGGGCAGCAGCTTCCAGTATGTATCGGACGGGCATCCGCTCGTACTGGCCGCCAACGACTCCGTCCTCCGCATCGTCCACCTGATGGGGCGGAAGCAGTTGCCCGGCATCACCGACATCGGCCTGCGCCTGTCAGCTTTCCCGACCGGCGTCGATCCGCAGGAAGACAAACAATAGGATGGTGAATCCCCAGAGGGAGGAACCGCCATAACTGAAGAAAGGCAGGGGAATGCCGATGACCGGGGTAATGCCCAGCACCATGCCCACATTGACGAACAGGTGGAAGAAGAAGATGCTGAGCACGGAATACCCGTAGACCCGTCCGAAGCGGGTAGACTGCCGCTCGGCCAAGACGAGCAGGCGCAGGATAAGGACGGCAAACAGGCAGATGACCACCGATGCCCCCACAAATCCATGCTCCTCGCCCACCGTGCAGAAGATGAAGTCTGTTTCCTGTTCGGGCACGTATTTCAGCTTGGTCTGCGTACCGTTGAGAAAACCTTTTCCCAGAAAACCGCCCGAACCGATGGCAATCTTGCTCTGGTTGACATTGTAACCGGCTCCTGTGGGGTCGTCTTCCATGCCCAGCAACACCTTGATACGGATTTGCTGATGAGGCTCCAGCACCTCGTTGAAGACATAGTCGGCCGACTGGAAGAAACCGACGGAACCGATGGCAAAGAGGACGATGTACAGGTAATTGACCAGCCGCTCCCGCAAGAACAGGTACACCAAGTACAGGGCCATCACGATGCACACCCCAGCCTGGACAACCGTCACATCGAAAGGAATGACATACAGGGAAAACAGGAGCGAAAGCAGCATCAGTCCTCCACCTGTCACCAGCAAGTGACGCACGGCCTGCCGGTTGCGGCAATAGGCATCGACCAGTGCGGCAGAGAACAAGAGGATGAGAGCCAGTACCGAGAATTCGCCCCAAGAGGTACTGCCGTCGGGCATCAGGTCGGCACTGAAACGGATGCCGACAATGAAATAGATGACCATGCAGATGCCCGCAAAGAGGATGGAGCCGGTCATCCCTTCCCGGTAGAGCACCAGGAAGAAGGAGAGGTAGACCAATGCCGAACCGGTCTCCTTCTGACAGACAATCAAGACCATCGGCACCAGAAACAGTGCCAGACACATCAGCATGTGGCGGTAACGGCTCATGCTGAAGGTATATTCGCCCATGAACTTGGACAACGCCAGAGCCGTGGCGAACTTGGCAAACTCGGCGGGTTGCAGGCTGACGGGCCCCATCACAATCCACGAGCGGGAGCCTTTGATTTCATGGGGATTGAAGATGGTACCGAACAGCAAGAGCAAGAGTATGCCGTAGATGAGATAGGCATAGGTGTCGTAGAGCCGGTCCTCCAGCATCAGCAGGATGAATCCCAGCCCCAACGAGCAGCCGATCCACATGAGCTGCCGTCCGGCACGGGACGAGAAATCCAGGAAATTCGGTTCCCCATAATCGTAGCTGGCTCCGCACACGCTGACCCACCCGCAGAATACCAGGACCAGGTAGAGGGCAATGGTCCACCAGTCCACCATTTTCCACACCTCGTTATCTTTCATGTATGCCATAGTCAATCCTCCTGTTCTGAATATCCGTTGCCAATAGCTCGTCCTCGGGAGAAAGTCCTCCCTTGAGGTACTGTTCCATAATCAGTTTGCCGATGGGTACCCCGTAGGTGGCTCCCCATCCGCCGTTCTCCACATAGACCAGTACGGCTATCTTGGGGTCATTCATCGGTGCAAACCCCATGAAGGCAGAATGGTCCTTGCCGCGATTCTGTGCCGTACCGGTCTTCCCGCAGATTTCAATGTCGGGCAGATTGGCGCTCCGGCACGTACCGCCCAGAACGGCTGCCCGCATTCCCTGCACCACCTCCTCGTAATGGGAACGGTCTACCTTGGTGTAGCGTTTCTGGGTATAGAGGGTATCCAACGCATTGTCCTCGATTTCCTTGACCACATGGGGCGTAATGAAGTAGCCGCGATTGGCAATGGTGGCCCCCAGATTGGCAATCTGCAGCGGAGTGGCGGTCACCTCTCCCTGGCCGATGGCAATACTGATAATGGTCAGTCCGTTCCAGGAGCCCCGATAGGCTTTGTCGTAATAGGCAGCATTGGGAATCATGCCCCGCTTCTCGCCCGGCAGGTCAATCCCCAAGGGATAGCCGAAGCCCATCGACACCATGTAGTCGCGCCAGGTATTCATGGCATCCTGCACGGTCTCGTATTTCGAGCGGGCCCCCATCATGTAATACAGTCCCCAGCAGAAGTAGCCGTTGCACGAGGTGGCAATGGCAGGCACCAGCGGCAAGGGGGAAGGATGGCTGTGGCAACCTACATGTAATCCGCGGTAGGTGAATCCGCCAAAGCAGGGGTAGGTGGTAGCGGGCTGGATGATACCCTCTTGCAGAAAGGTCAGAGCCTGGGTGGTCTTGAAAGTCGATCCGGGAGGATAAGCTCCCATGATGGCTCGGTTGAGCAAAGGTTTCCACGGGTCGGCGGCCAGTTTGAAATGGCTCTTGCTACGGCTGCGCCCGACCATGATGCGAGGGTCGTAGGTGGGTGACGACACCATGCAGATGACTTCCCCTGTGGCCGGTTCGATGGCCACAATACTGCCGATTTTGCCTTCGAGGAGCCGTTCGCCCAACTGCTGGGTCTCAATGTCGAGGGTCAGCGTCAGCTTCTTTCCGGGAACGGCATTCTTGTCGAATTTGCCATCCATGTAGTTCCCCTGAATGCGGCCGTGGGCATCCCGCAGGAGAATTTCCACGCCTTTCTCTCCCCGCAAATATTTCTCGTAGGAGCGCTCCACCCCGAGGTTGCCGATGAAGTCGCCTTGCTGATAATAATCGTCCTTCTCGATATCCGACTTGGACACCTCGCCGATATCGCCGAGGATGTGGGCACCGGCTGCGTAGTTGTATTGCCGGATGGTACGGCGCTGGATATAGAACCCCGGGAACTTGAACAGCTTCTCCTGAAAAGGTCCGCATTCCTCCGCAGACAGCTGGGTCAGCAGCACCTGGTTGGTATAGGGAGAATAACCGGGATTGAGACGACGGTCGCGGATATCGCGAAAACGCTTGCGCAAGTAGTCGACGGGCAGATTCAAGGTAGAGGCCAGGTCCAGCGTGTCAATCTTTTCCACCTCCTTCATCACGACGGTGATGTCGTAGGCCGGCTGGTTATAGACCAGCAGTTTCCCGGTCCGGTCGTAGATGACTCCCCGACTGGGATATTGTATTTTCCGCAAGAACGCATTGCTGTCGGCATTCTTCTTGTAGTCCTCGTTCAGAATCTGCAAGGAGAACAGGCGCAGGATGTAAAGAATCACCACCAGCACGACCGCTCCCGCGATGACATACCGGCGCTTGGCCAACTGATAATCCCGTTCCACTACCGTTTCCTCCTGATCATTTCAATCCCATAGATACCGACCAGCGTGGCAGCGGTATTCGTCACGACTTTCCAGAACAACGGCATCCAACGGGAAAACGAAAAAGCGTCCGCCAGCTGCAGAAAAAGGACATACAGGAAGACGGTCATCAACACATAGCGGGAAAAAGGAGCCATGCCCAAGGTCCGGATGGAAGGACGGAAGTCTTCGGCCACATCCCGTCCGGTCTGCGAACGGAGCAAAGGGTTCCTCACAAATGCCAGGAACGTAGCCGCCGACGCGTTCAGACCCGGCGTATTGCTGAAGATATCGACTGCCAGTCCCAGGGAAAATCCCCAAAGAATCACCTTCAACCGGGAAGTGTCGGCATTCAGTACCAGCAGAAAATAGATATACAGGAATGGGGTCGCATACTCCCCCACATGGATGTGGTTGAGCACCAATACCTGGAGCAGGACCAGGCCGACGAACCATCCTATCCGAGAAAATGCTTGCATGATTGAAAACCGTTTTTTTTTTGTATGATTAATGATTCTTCTGAGGAAGTACACTGTTCTCCAAGCGAATCCGTTCTTCAAGACCGTCGGAAGCAATGACCCGCACCTCTCCCAACCGGGCGAAATCGGTGAAGAGTTTCACTTTCAGTTTGTAGGACAAACCGTCGTTGCTGTCGGACATGTCATCGACCACGCCGATGGGAATGCCTTCGGGGAACACGGCACTATGGCCACTGGTCACGACCGTATCGCCCAGCGAAAATTCCGAATGGCGGGGCATATCCTTCAGATAGGCGTACTGGGAAGACCCTCCTTCCCACCGAAGGGAACCGAAGTAGTCGGTCCGCTTGATCTTACAGCTGATGTTGCTCCGGGAGTTCAGTACGGACAAGACCACGGAATAATGGGCGGAGGCCTTATAGACAATGCCGACAATACCGCTACCTGACACCACGCCCATTTCGGGAAGGATGCCGTCGTCGGTACCTCGGTCGAGGGTGATGTAATTGTCGGTCCGCACGATACTGTTGTTGATGACTTCGGCGGGATAAATCCGATAGCCGCTCAGGATGGGCACCGAAAAGAAAGAGGAATTCTCGACCAGGGAAGTATCGATGGAGGCACGGTTCTTTTCCTTGATCAATCGATCCACTTCCAGTTCCAGCGCCACGTTGCGCTGTACCAGTGCCTTGTTGATGGAACGCAATCCGAAATACCCGGTCACGGTGGTGCCGCACTCGTAAATCACACCCGACACATAGTTGGCCGATGTAAAGAATACACTTCCCTGATAGCTGTTGAAGCGGAACAGCAACGTAAAACTGACAATCTCCAGCAACAGGAACAACAGGCAGTAATTGTACTTGATCAGAAAGTTGATAAGATTGCGCATGACTATATTAATGAAGAACGAGAATGAATGAAGAACTCATTAATGAAGAATGAAGAACGAAGAACGAAGAATGAAGAACTGCCGTCCGGATGGAACCATTCTTCATTCTTCATTCTTCATTTCTCATTATTTATTTTTCATTCTTCATTCAATACGTGTTATCGCATCAGGAACGTGAAACGATCCACATTCTTCAATGCAATGCCTGTACCTTTCGCTACACTCAGCAACGGGTCTTCTGCAACATGGAAGGGGATGTTGATCTTGTCGGTCAGACGCTTGTCAAGCCCTCTCAACAAGGCACCGCCACCGGCCAGGTAGATACCGTTGCTGACGATATCCGCATAAAGTTCGGGCGGCGTATTCTCCAGTGCGTTCAACACAGCCGTCTCGATCTTGGCAATGCTCTTTTCCAGGCAGTGTGCAATCTCCTGATAGCAGACAGGCACTTCCATGGGCAATGCCGTGATACGGTTCGGACCACGTACGATGTAGTCTTCGGGAGCATCGTCGCCCAAATCGGTCAGTGCAGCCCCCACGTGAATCTTGATTCGTTCTGCCATGCGCTCGCTCACCTTCACATTGTGCTGGCGGCTCATATATTCCTGAATGTCGGCGGTGAGGTCATCGCCGGCAATACGGATGGAGTTGTTCGACACGATACCGCCCAACGAAATCACGGCAATCTCGGTCGAACCGCCACCGATGTCAACAATCATGTTGCCTTCAGGAGCTTCTACATCCAGCCCGATACCCAGTGCAGCGGCCATCGGCTCGAACAGCAGATACACATCGCGTCCGCCGGCATGTTCCGCACTGTCACGCACGGCACGCAGCTCGACTTCAGTAGAACCGGAAGGCACGCCAATGACCATGCGCAACGAAGGGGTGAACAGACGGCGGCCCGTGCTGACTTTCTTGATGAGCCCGCGCATCATCTGCTCGCAGGCATTGAAGTCGGCAATCACCCCGTCCCGCAGCGGACGCACCGTACGGATGTTCGGATTCTCCTTCTCGTACATGAGCTTGGCCCGTTCACCCACGGCAATCATCTTGTCCGTTCTCCGGTCAAGAGCCACCACCGAAGGCTCGTCCACTACGATCTTATCATTGTTCATGATAATCGTATTGGCCGTACCGAGGTCCATTGCTATTTCTTGAGTAAAAGAAAAAATTCCCATTTAGTTTCTGTTTAAAAGTGGTGAAGATGATTATTCAGCCGTTTCGTCGAAATACTTCCAGATGGCCGTATCATAATGGTTCGTACGGTTGAACGCCTCGCACGCCCACTGACGGCGCTGGGCCAGGGTAGTTTCGGCCTTGCCGTTCTTCAACACTTCACAGAAAGCGGCATACTGGTCGCGGCCGGAAATAATCACCACGTCCTTGAAATTCTTGGCAGCGGCACGGATCAGAGAAATGCCACCTATGTCAATCTTTTCAATAATGTCTTGTTCCGAAGCTCCCGACGCAACGGTCTCTTCAAAGGGATACAAATCTACAATCACCAAATCAATGGGCTTGATATCATATTGGGCAATCTGAGCCATATCGCCTTCCAGTTCGCGACGGCACAAGATACCTCCGAAAATCTTAGGGTGAAGCGTCTTCACTCGTCCGCCCAGGATGGAAGGATAAGTCGTGACATCTTCTACTGCCTGGCAAGCATACCCTTCTTCTTCAATGAAATGACGGGTGCCACCGGTAGACAAGAATTCAACGCCGTTGTCATTCAACTCGCGAAGAATTTCGTTCAATCCGTCCTTGTGGTAGACGGAAATCAATGCGGTTTTAATTTGCTTCAACTCTGACATCTATATTCGTTTTTTAATATTTGGGCACAAAGGTACGCATTTCCCGCCAAATATTCCTTATTAAAAACGTGAAAATTCTGTTATTACATCATTTTCTCCACAAAAAGCATGGTCAGCACCCCGGCCACAAGGGCGCAGGTGGCAGGTTTTTCAAAGCCATGGGCATGGGTCTCCGGAATCATTTCGTCGCTGATGACATAGAGCATCGCACCGCCTGCCAAGGCCGTCAGGGCGGGCAGGAACAGAGAAGACAAATCGCCCAACCAGCAACCGGCCACCACGCCCACCACTTCGAGCAGGGCAATGGACAGGGAAACGGCGATGACACGTCCCACCTTCACGCCAATCATCATCAGCGGGGTGACGACCACCATTCCTTCGGGGATGTTCTGCAAGGCGATGGTCACCGCCACGGTATAGCTGTTCTGCAGGTTTTCCGCATCGAACACGATGCCTGTCGCCAGTCCTTCGGGCAGTTTGTGAATGGCAATTGCCAGCACGAACAGCAAAATGCGATCGACCGACGCATTGCCCCGGTGATGCTCAGAATCGATGCCGGTCAGGTGGTGGAGATGGGGCGTAAAGGCATCCAGCAGGGCAATCAGTGCCACCCCCGCGGCGACTCCCAGCACCACTTGCCAACAGCCACTGACCGGTACCATCTCGATAGCAGGGACCAGCAGGCACATCAGTGAGGCGGCCAGCATCATGCCGGCACAAAAGCCCAAGAATATATCGTTCCATCGGTGGGGAATCTGTTTGATGAACAGCCCCAACAGAGAGCCTATCAGGGAGGAGCCGCCCAATCCGGCAGCAACCACCCAAAGAGAAGAATCGGTCAGTTCCATATTGTCTTTCAGTTTTCCAATCAATTGTGGTATTCCCATCAGTTTCGTCCGACAAAGGTAGCTGTTTTTCCGCTTCCTTCCAACTGTCTTACACAATAAGTTGTCACACTTGTTCCACGGCCTTTGTCACAGTCGTTCCATCGTCTTGGAGCAGTTGTGACAAAGAGCGTGGAACAAGTGTGACAAAGGCCGTGGAGCAAGTGTGACAACAGGCTATCGTGACAGGCCTTACACCTCAATCAGCTTGTACTTGGGCACCAATGCCTTCATGACGCACCAAGCCAGCAGATAAGCCACGGCGCAGATGCAGAAGATAATGAAGTACCCGGCTTCCTTGCCCTGGAAGCTCATAAAGGCCATCTGGCTCTTGTCGGCGTAGTCGAACAGCAGGCCCGAACCCATGTTGATGAGGAACGAACCGATACCGCCGGCCATACCGCCGATACCGATGATGGTGGCGACAGCACTCTTGGGGAACATGTCACTGCCGACCGTATAGATATTGGCCGACCAAGACTGGTGAGCGGCTCCGGCAATACCGATGATGATAATGGGGAACCAGTACGAATAGTGTCCCAAGGGCTGGGCGAACAAGGCCAGCAAGGGGAAGAGGGAGAAGATGAACATCGCCTTCATGCGGGAAGCATAGGGGTCCTTGCCCGTCTTGTTGATGATGATGGTCGGCAGCTTGCCGCCATAAATGGACAGCATCGTAATGGCATACAACACGAAAATGAGCAGCTGGGCCGTACCTGTATCGGAGGCAAAGCCATATACATCGGAAATGTACGCAGGCGTCCAGAACAGGAAGAACCACCACACGCCGTCGGTCAGGAACTTGCCCATGATGACGGCCCATGCCTGGCGGTAGGAAAGGCACTGCAGGATGGACAGTTTCTTTTCGGGCTGGACGGTTTCTGCCTTTTCATTCAAAGCTGCGGCATCGTCCTGATGGATATAAGCCAGTTCAGCTGCATTGACCCGCTTGTTTTCCTCCGGTTTCTTGTAGATGAACAGCCAAAGGCCCATCCAGATAAAGCCCAACGCACCGATGACAATGAACGCCATTTCCCATCCGTTGCCGACACCGATATTCTTGAAATACTTGGCCAGCGTCGGGATGCAGATAGGAGCAATCAAGGCACCGATAGTGGAGCCGGCATTGAAAATGGAAGTCGCAAAAGCACGGTCGCGCTTCGGGAAATACTCGGCGGTCACCTTGATGGCAGCCGGGAAGTTACCGGCCTCACCGGCACCCAGTACGATACGGGCAGCAATGAAGTAATAGACACTGGTGATGGCAATGGTTGCTGCCACATCACCGGTGGCCTGAATCATGTTGGCCACATCGTCCAGGCCCACCGTGTGTTCGGTCGCCCAGCCGCACAAGGCATGGAGGCAGGCACCCAGCGACCAGACGCCGATGGCCCAGATGTAGCCTTTCTTGCTTCCCATCCAGTCGATAAAACGGCCGGCAAAGAGATTGGCCAACGCATACACAATGGAAAAAATGGCGGTAATGTAACCGTAATGCGCATCTGTCCAGTGGAACTCGGGAGCAATGAAGTCTTTCCAAGTTAACGACAGCACCTGACGGTCGAGGTAGTTGACAGCGGTTGCAAAGAAAAGCATCCCGCAAATAAGCCATCTGAAATTAGTCATTTTTCCAGACGGATTGTTGAATGTATTCATGGTAGGTAAGTTTAAAGAGTTATCTCGTTCATTAAAAGCACGTGACAGACAGGCACACAGAGCACCGAAGAAACACGGCTATACGATATTCTCAGCCTGCTTATCAGACTGGTTATGAGCGGATAGCCCTGTATCTCGGCATCTCTGTTTCCAATAAGTCACAACCTTCTCCCGTTTCCGGCGAAATCCGGGAGCGATGGTTTATCTCATTTCCGTGTAAGGAATATTGTCCTTATCGTTATAGTCCAGGTTTTCTCCGGCCATTCCCCAAATAAACATATAGTTGCTCGTTCCGGCTGCTGCATGGATGGACCATTCGGGCGAAACGATGGCCTGTTCGTTGGCCAGCCATACCAGGCGTTCCTGCTGGGGTTCGCCCATGAGGTGGCAGATCATGTTGCCTTCAGGAACATTGAAATAGAAATAGGCTTCCATACGGCGGCTGTGTGTATGTGCCGGCATCGTATTCCAGACACTTCCCGGTTTGAGTTCCGTCAGACCCATCTGCAGCTGGCAAGGACCTTCTTCGAGCACATTGTTCACAATCAGTTGGTTGATGACACGGTCGTTGCTCTCTTCCAGTTTGCCGGCGGCAATGGACTTGGCCTTGATAGAACCTTTGCGGCCGTCAATGGTAATCAGCTGGGTCTTGTATTCCTTGTGTGCAATGGCAGAATTGATATAGAACTTGGCAGGATTCTGTGCATCCTTGCTCTTGAATGTCACATCCTTGTTGCCACGGCCCACATACAGGGCTTCCCGGAAGTTCAGCTCGTAGTCCTTGCCATCGACGGTCACGATGCCCGCACCGCCTACATTGATGACACCCAGTTCGCGGTTGAACAGGAAATAAGGAGCTTTCAGGGGGTCAATGGTTTCCAGCTTCAGTTCTTTGGCAACAGGCACTGCACCACCGAAGATGAAACGGTCGTACATGGTGTACGTGATGTTGATTTCATCCTTCACCATGACTTTTTCCATCATAAAGCTGCTGCGGAGGCGTTCTGTGTCGTAATGACGGACATCATCAGGATGGCACGCAGTGAGCATACGGTAATTCACTTGGGCACTGGCGGAAAGAGCCAGGATTCCCGCTACAAATGTTGCAAAAATCTTCTTCATTATCATCGAATTTTAATTGATTTAATTACTGCTTTACTATAACGACTTACTTTCCCATGAGAATACGGCGGCGATTGTACACGGCCAGTCCCAGCGTACAAACCACCAGTACGGCCGAACCGATCCACTTCAGGTTATGTACCAGATGGAAAATGACCCAGGCAAAAGGACTGGATGCGAAGTCGAGTGCACCGCCTTCAAAACCGTCGGGAATCTTCAAGGCACCGTCGGGACTGCCTTTCGCTACGGTCACCTCGTAGGCATCGTGGGCCGCCTGCGTAAAATAAGGAGCCAGGTCGGTCACAAAGAGCAGGCCGATGACAATGACTACCAGCCCGACAATGAAGGTTTTCAGCACATTACCCTTGGTAATCGGGAGCACCATCGGGAACAGATAGAACATACCGGCCAACGAAGCCAGCGGCAAGAACTCGTTACCCGGCAGGGCCACTGCCAGCAACAAAGTGACAGGAATCAGCAACAGCGACACCACCAAGGTGGTGGGATGGCCGATGACCAAGGCCGGACTCATACCGATATGCAGACTGACATTTCCCTTGAACTTCTTGGCAATCAGCTCACGGGTAGCATCGGAAATAGGACGCAAGCCTTCGATGAAGAGGGCAGTGATACGCGGAATCAGCTCCATGACCGCTCCCATCTTGATGCCCAGACCCAGAATATTCGGAATCTTCTCGACCACCTCTGCCCCGTTCTTGCAAGCCAGGGCACCGATGCCACAACCGACCAGAATACCGAGGAACAGGGGCTCGCCCATAATACCGAATTTCTTCTTCATGCCTTCCGCATCGATGTTCAGCTTGTCAAAGCCGGGGATAAAATCCAGTCCTTTATTGATCAGCCATGCAAACGGAACGAATCCCTGGCAGAAAGGCTGAGGAATGGAAATGCCTTCCATCTTATCGTAATACCCTTGGAAATGCTTGGCGGTAAGGTCGGCCATAATCAAGGTAATGATATAGCAGATAATGGCAGCGAAGAATCCCCACCAGATGTTGCCGGAAGCAAAATAGACCACGGCCCCGATAAAGGCGAAATGCCAATAGTTCCATAAATCAATGTTGACGGTTCGGGTGGTTTTCGTCAGCAACATCAGCAGGTTCACCCCCAGACATACCGGTATGATGAACGCACCGACCGAAGTGTTGTAAGCAACAGCGGCAGCGGCAGGCCAGCCCATATCGAAAACTTTCAGTTGCAGGCCATAGATTTCGACCACCTTACTCAATGCCGGTCCAAGGCTGCTGGTCAACAAGGCCGTCACGACCGACAAGCCCACAAACCCTACGCCGACTAGCAATCCGCTCTTGAGCGCCTTACCGAATTGAATGCCGATGCAGACTCCGAGAATCGTGAAAATAATAGGCATCATCACTGCTGCACCTAAGCCGATGATGTAGCTGAAAACTTGTTCCATAATCTTACTTAATTCGTCTTTAATTGATAGATAGGGTTAATAGCAATTTGATAATTGCATCAAAAATAGAGACTTTTCTCGAATTACACAACCTATTTTTCATTTAAATCAGATTTTTTCATCAGATTGGGCAATTTTTATCGTTATCGCACACAAAAGAGGCCCTGCTTGACAGATTTGTCTACCCTTCTTCTCAAAAAATGCACATCCATATAAAAGGAATGAACTAATTTTGTCGCATCATCAGACAATCGAATCATGAGAACCATTGATAGTATGAAAAACCACTTACGAATGATGTTCATCACGGCTTTCTTATGCGGGGCAGCAGTGATGGGAATCTTGCGCGCACAACTGCCCGCTCTCCAAATGCCGTGGTCGATACGGATGGCCGAATCGGAAATGGCCCGTTACCCGCAATCCTGGCAGCTCGATTTCCAGCCGTCACTGAAATGGGACTATTGCCACGGACTGGAGCTGGGTGCCCTGCTGGATGTGTACGACCGTTACGGCGACTCCCGCTATTTCGATTATGCCCTTGCCTACGCCGACACCATGGTGAACGAGGACGGAAGCATCAAAAAATACCGGCTTGAAGACTATAGTCTGGACCGCATCAATTCAGGAAAAATCCTGTTCCGCATCTACGAACAGACTCACCAGGCCAAATTCAAGAAAGCACTCGACCTGCTGCGCAGCCAGTTTGAAGGACAGCCGCGCAACGAAGACGGCGGATTCTGGCACAAGAAAGTCTATCCCCACCAGATGTGGCTGGACGGACTGTACATGGGCACACCCTTCCTGGCCGAATACGCATTCCGCAACAACCAGCCGGAAGCCTACCAGGAAGTCATCCGCCAACTGTTGCTGGCCGCCCGGCATACATACGACCCGCAGACCGGTCTTTTCCGCCATGCCTGTGATGTGAGCCGGCAGGAACGATGGGCAGACCCGACAACGGGGCAGTCCCGCCATACGTGGGGGCGCGCCTTGGGATGGTACGCGATGGCCATCGTCGACAACCTGGACTATCTTCCCCTCCATGAGCCGGGCCGCGACTCGGTATTGGTGATTCTCGACACCATTGCCCGTTCGTTGAAGCGTTACCAGAGTCCGGAAGGATTGTGGTATCAGGTGATGGACCGCAGTGGGGACACCGGGAATTATCTGGAATCCTCCTGTTCGGCCATGTTCGTCTATTCCCTGTTCAAGGCTGTGCGCAAAGGATATATCTCCCGCAGCTATCTCCAGGTAGCGCAGAAAGGCTACGAAGCTATCCTCCACCGTTTCATGACCACCGACAAACAAGGAAGGGTTTCCATCACCCAAGCCTGTGCAGTAGCCGGACTGGGCGGAAAAGTGTACCGGAGCGGCGACTATGACTATTATATCCACGAGTCCATCCGCGACAACGACCCCAAAGCGGTAGGTCCGTTCATCATGGCCAGTCTGGAATGGGAACAGCTGCCTGCCGAAGAGCGTCGCCTGGCCGAGCCGCGTCAGCTCCGGGTGGCACAAGACGGTTCCGGCGACTTCACTTCCCTGACGGAAGCATTGGCCGCCTGCCGTGCCTTTATGGACTACACGGCCACCATATACCTGAAAAACGGGGTGTACAAGGAAAAAGTCGTCATCCCCTCTTGGCTCACTCACCTGGAAATCGTCGGGGAGTCGGCTGACAGTACGATCATTACGTACGATGACCATGCCCTCCTCCATCAGATGGGTACCTTCCGCACCTTCACCCTCAAAGTGGAGGGGAGCCACATCACGTTCCGAAACCTGACCATCGAGAACAACGCTCCCCGGTTGGGACAGGCGGTCGCCCTACATACGGAAGGGGACTGTCTCCGCTTCATCAACTGCCGTTTCCTCGGCAATCAGGACACCGTCTACACGGGAGCCGCCCATACCCGCCTATACTTCGAGCAATGCTACATCGAAGGGACCACCGATTTCATTTTCGGACCCTCCACCGCCTGGTTCGAGAACTGCGAACTGCACAGCAAGGCCAATTCCTACATCACAGCCGCCTCTACGCCGGCCGATGTGGCGTATGGATACGTGTTCCACCGTTGCCGGCTCACTGCCGCGGAGAAGGTCAGCAAAGTATACCTGGGCCGTCCCTGGCGGCCCTATGCAGCCACCCTTTTCCTGGATTGTGAGCTGGGCAGCCACATTGCCGATGCCGGCTGGGACAACTGGCGGAACCCGGAGAATGAAAAGACCGCCCGCTATGGAGAATATAATAATGTAAGGAACGGACAACCTTTTGCCTCATCTGCCCCATGGGTCCGGCAATGGTCCAAAAAGGAAGCCCAAGCCCTTCAGCCCGCCGATGTCTTTACAATGACCTCTGCATGGAATGACTGAGAAACTTATATCTTAAAACTTAAATAACTCAAAATGGTCCAACAACTATTCAGAAGATTGACCTTCCTGCTCGTTTTGAGCATGACGTGTCTACTTGCCGCCGCCCAAGGAGGAAGCGTGCAAGGTATTGTGACAGAAAAAAGTGGAGAGCCGATGATTGGAGTGAACGTGGTGGTGAAAGGAACCACCAATGGCACCATTACCGGCTTCGACGGAGACTTTGCCCTCTCCGGAGTGAAAAAGGGCGACATCATCAGCTTCAGCTACATCGGCTACAAACCGCTTGAAGTGAAATTCGAGGGGAACAGCCCGCTGAACGTGGTGATGGAGGAAGACTCGGAAACCCTCGAAGAAGTGGTGGTAATCGGTTACGGTACGGTGAGCAAGCGCGACCTGACCGGTTCGGTCGCTTCCGTTTCGGCAGAAGACATCGCAGCCATTCCGGTATCGAGTGCCACGGAAGCCTTGACGGGTAAGCTGCCCGGTGTGAACATCACCACGACCGAAGGCTCGCCGGATGCCGACATCAAGATTCGTGTCCGTGGCGGCGGCTCGCTTTCGCAGGACAACTCGCCGCTCTACATCGTCGACGGATTCCCCGTGTCCAGCATCAGCGACATCGCTCCTTCGGAAATCAAGAGCATCGACGTACTGAAAGATGCCTCTTCCACCGCCATCTATGGTGCGCGGGGTGCCAATGGCGTTATCATCGTCACGACGAAGAGCGGAACGGAAGGGAAGACACAGGTCGACTTCAACGCCTCCTACGGCTACAAGAAGGCGACGAAGTTCATGCAGGTGCTCAGCCCGTACGACTATGCGGCCTACCAGTATGAACTGGGTTCGACCGACTACGGCAACTACCAGGACCTCGACATCTGGAAATCCGTAAAGGGCAACGATTACCAGGATGAGATTTTCGGACGCACCGGCCACCAGACCCAGTACAATGTCAACGTGAGCGGCGGTACGAAGGAAATCAAGTTTAATGTCAGCTATGCCCACAACGACGAAAAGAGCATCATGCTGGGTTCGGGGTACAACAAGGACAACATCAACGCCAAGATCAATGCCGACCTGAGCAAATGGCTGACCCTGGACTTCAATGCCCGTATGAGCTATGCCACCATCGACGGTCTGAGCGGGGGTGCCGACACGAACGAATCGAATGCCGCGAACTCCATCGTGGCCAATTCGGCCCGTTTCCGTCCCATCGACCCGCTGACCAGCAATACGGATGACGAGGAAAACAGCACCAGCTCACAAAAGAACCCGCTGGAGCGTCTGGTAGCTACCTACAAGAAAAAGAATACGCTGAACCAGAACTACAATGTCGGCTTGAACTGGAAGCCGTTCGAACACTTCACCTTCCGTTCCGAGTTCGGCTACGGATGGAAATACGAAGATACCGACCAGGTATGGGCTGCCGATGCCGTGCAGAACTCCAGGCTGGGCTATAACGGACAGCCGCAGTCGGTGATGCTGCGCAACACCACCAAGAACTGGCGTAACGCCAACACCCTGACCTACGACAACCGTATCTTCGACGGTCGCGACAAGATCAATGTCCTCCTGGGTCATGAAGTGAGCAGCAGCCAAGCTAAATCAGTAGAAAATACATCCGTGGCCTTCCCCGTTTCCATGACCATCGACGAAGTGCTCGCCAACATGGGGTCGGGAACCGCATTGCCCACCAATACAACCATCAACGCGAAAGAGAACATGCTGTCGTTCTTCGGTCGTGTCAACTACACCCTGACCGACAAGTACCTGCTGACCTTTACACTCCGTGCCGACGGCTCCAGCAAGTTCGCGAAGGGCAACCAGTGGGGTGTCTTCCCGTCAGCCGCCTTCGCATGGCGTCTGTCCGACGAAGATTTCATGAAGAAGACCTCCGACTGGCTGAGCCAGCTGAAAGTTCGACTGAGCTTCGGTACAGCGGGTAACAACCGTATCAGCTCCGGCCTGATGTACACCACCTTTACGCTGAGCGACAACACCTCGAAAGCCCCGTTCTTCGACGGCAACCGCGGTACCATGCTTGAACACGGCACGAACCTGTCTAATCCTGATCTGAAGTGGGAGACCACCATCACCCGTAACCTCGGTTTCGACTACGGCCTGTGGAACAACCGCCTGTCCGGTTCGTTGGATTTCTACTGGAATACGACCAAAGACCTGCTGATGCGCACGGAGATTCCGTCGAACACCGGTTACAGCTATCAGTACCAGAACTTCGGAAAGACCTCCAACAAAGGTATCGAGCTCTCAGCCAGTGCCGTCATCCTTGACAAGAAGAAGACGAGCCTGAACTTCAACTTCAACATTGCCTACAACAAGAACCACATCGACGAGCTGAACACCGAAAACCCCTGGCAGAGCAGTAACTGGAGCGGCAGCACCATCGCCAAGTACGAAGACTACCGCGTGGAAGAAGGCGGAAGCCTGGGTGAAATCTGGGGTTACAAGACCGACGGATTCTTCACCGCCTACGACCCGACCACCAACCCCAACGGCGAACTGGTGCTGAAGGGGACCAGCTGGGTGCTGCGCGACGGTGTGAAGAACAACAGCAAGACCATCACCGGCGGTACCTACTATCCCGGTGCACTGAAGGTGGTCTGCGACGAAGAGGGTGAACCGCTGAAACAGAAGCTGGGCAACACGGTGGCTCCCGTCACCGGCGGTTTCGGCTTCGACGGAACTGTGGGCAACTTCGACTTCAACCTGTTCTTCAACTACTCCATCGGCAACCAGCTGGTGAACGGCACGAAGCTCGCCACCTCTTTCTATACCGGTTCTGCCAAGGGATACAACCTGAACAGCGACTTCGCCCTGTCCAACCGCTATACCTGGATAGACCCGGAAACAGGACTGAACCTGGGCCGTCCGACGACAGCCGTCATCAATGCCTACGGAGGTGCCGATGCGCTGGTAGCCCGCCTGAACGCCATCAACCAGGGTGCCAGCATCTACAACCCGGCCGGCGTGACGACCATGCAGCTCACCGACTATGCCGTAGAGAACGCTTCGTTCCTGCGCGTGAACAACATCACAGTGGGTTACACCTTCCCGAAAGCATGGGCCAAAAAGCTGTTCGCCCAGAAGATCCGTGTCTACTTCACCGGCTACAACCTGTTCTGCATCACCGGCTATACCGGTGCCGACCCCGAAGTGGACACCAGCAGCAAGAAGAACGCCATGACACCGGGTATCGACTATGCCGCTTACCCCAAGAGCCGTACGTTCGTGGGAGGTATCAATGTATCATTCTAATCGTCTAAAACAAAGAAACAGTTCTATATGAAAAAGATAACCAATCTCTTCCTGCTGGCTGCCGGTATGCTGGGAACGGCTTCGTGCTCCGATTTCCTGGACCAGACCTCGCCCTCGGAACTGACGCAGGAAACCATTTCCCAGTCCTCCTACTACACCGGACTGACCATCAACAAAGTCTACGGCGACTTGACCAACGACTATACCTATTCACAATACATCCCCATCGTGTGGGGACTGAACTCCGACTGCGAGCTGGTAGACGGACTGGGTGACGACGCGCAGAACACCACCAGTGAACGCGGTAATATGAACTACAACGCCAACCCCGGATGGGCCAACCTCGCCCGCCTGTGGGACAAGATGTATGGTGCCATCGAGAATGCCAACCTGGCCATCGACATGGTGAACAGCAGTGCACTGACTGCCGATGCTACCTCCTCGGAAGCCAAGACCATGCTCCGCTACAAAGGGGAAGCACTGACGCTCCGTGCCATGCTCTATTTCGACATGCTCCGCTTCTTCGGCGACATCCCGATGAAAATGGAGTCCTCCAAGTCGGACCTGAGCAACGCCTATCTGCCCAAGACCGACCGTGACGAAATCATGGACACCTTGATGGTCAATCTGGAAGAAGCCATCGAGCTGCTTCCCTGGGCCGGCGAAGTGTCCACCTACACCACCGAGCACGTCACCAAAGGCTATGCTCATGCCTTGCTGGCACAGATTGCCCTGACCCGTGCCGGATGGGCAATCCGCGAAAAGGCCAAGGAAGGATATGTGACAGCCTCCTACTCCGACCCCACGTACCCTACGCAGCGTTGCGACGACGCTACCCGGAAGGCCCTCTACCAGAAGGCTCTGGAACACCTGAGTGCAGTCATCTCCAATCCGACGCACAACCTGAACCCGTCCATCGAGAACGAATGGTATCTGCTCAACCAGCGTACGCTGGACCAGACCTATCGCGAAAATATCTTTGAAATCCCCATGGGACTGGGTGTCAGCAGTGAGCTGGGCTACACCGTCGGTGTCCGCATCAACGGTGCCAGTGCCCAATACGGAGCCAAAGGAAACTCGTCTGGTAAGATGAAAGTCACTGCTCCCTTCTTCTGGTCATTCGACAAGAACGACCTTCGCCGCGACATCACCTGCTGCAACCTGCAGCTGAGCGAGAGTGCCGGCATCCTGAAGGAAGCCATGCTGGGCAATACCCCGTTTGCCATCTACATGGGCAAGTGGGATATCCGCAAGATGAACGAAGAATGGCGCCAGGCTGCCATCGCTACCGGCAATGCCAAGTGGATGACGGGTATCAACGTGGTCCGCATGCGTTACCCGCAAGTGCTGCTGATGTATGCCGAAGTGATGAACGAGCTGGCCGGTCCCGACGGAACGTTGGCAGGAGCTGCCGGCATGACTGCCCGCCAGGCCTTGGCTGAAGTCCACACCCGTGCCTTCGATGCCGCCCACAAGGCAGAAGCCGCCGCCTACATCAATGCCATCACCGGACAAGAAGCCTTGTTCGATGCCATCGTCGACGAGAATGCCTGGGAACTGGCCGGTGAAGGCGTGCGCAAGTTCGACCTCATCCGCTGGAACCTGCTGGCCGAAAAGATCCAGCAGTTCAAGGACGACTATGTCGCCCAGATGCAGGATGCCGAAAACGGCTACCCCGACAAGATTTACTTCAACTATTCGGACGATGCCAAGACCGTCATCGACATCAGCAGCGTGACCTGGTACGGACTGCCGGACGGAAAGACTTCCTCCGACTATCAGGACAGCAAGGCTTTCTTCGGCGCCGAACGGACCGACAGTTCGAAGAAGAACCTGCTGGTGAACCTGCCTTCCATTTCTTCCGGACTGGTAGGCGACAATGTGGCTGTGAAGAACCGCTATCTGCTGCCTATCGCTTCGACTACCATCTCCGCCTCGAACGGAACATTGTATAACTCTTATGGATATAGTAACTGATATGAAACTTAAATACATCGCCGTACAGGGAGCCATGATGCTGATGGCTTCCTTCGCAGCCGTTTCGTGCATCGACGGCAACGACTGGGACGAAGACAGCTCCTACGACCGCCTGTTCAGCCCCACCGAAAGCAACGTCTCTGTTTCCGCCCAGGCTACCCAGGCCGAGGTGAAATGGAGCACGGTGAAGGATGCTGAGTCCTACATCATAGAGGTCAGCACCGACAGTCTCTATAACGAAGTGAGCATGGGTGGCTCCCAGTCCATCGTCTTCGGACAGGACGGAACCATCGTGGCCAGTCCGTATACGCTGACCAGCCTGGCACCGGACACGAAATACTTCCTCCGCATCAAGTCGGTATCGACCACGAAAGCCGAATCCAAGTGGACCTATCTGTCCGACAAGAGCTTCAAGACGAAGACCGAACAGATTATCGAACACTACGACGTTGCCTGGAACAACGTTGCCTTGAGCTGGCCGGCCAACGCTGCCGTCGACCACATTGAGGTGCTGGACGGCAACGGACAAGTACTTCAGACCATCACGCTGGATGCCGGTGCCATCAGTGCCGGTGCCTGCACCGTCACCGGTCTGTCGCCCATCAGTTCGTATCAGGTAATCCTCTACAACGGCTCCGCCAAGCGAGGTGTCATCAGCTTCACCACACCGGCCAAGGTGCCTGATGCCGACAAGGTGGTCTACCTGGCTCCGGGCGACTCCATCAACAACACCCTGTTCGAGGAACTGGCCGCAGAAGGCATCTGTTCGGTAACGGTGGCTTTGCCCGCCGGATCGGCCTACTACAATGCCTCCACGCTGAACATTCCTGACGGTCTGTCGGTCAACTTCTTCGGTATTTCCGGCGGCGACCAGCCCATATTGGCCATCAACCTGCTGAACATCGCCGGCAAGCACGAGGTACTGACCTTCGAGAATCTGACTATCACCGCTGCAGGCAAAGACGCAGAGGGCAATGCCAAGACGGCCGATTACTTCATCAACCAGAGTGCCGCCTGCGAAGTGGGCCGCATCGAGTTCAGTAACTGCCTGCTGGAAGGATTCACCAACACGCCCTTCCGCCTGCAGAGCAGCGACGTAAAGGTCATCGGACAACTGACCTACTCGAACTGCCTCATCCATACCTCCGGACTGGACAAATATGCAGTCATCCATGTGGATGCCGGCAGCGGCAAGGGTGTAGTGCAGAACATCCTCCTGAGCAAGTCCACCGTGGCAGGTGCCTCTAAGAGCTTCATTTACTGCAACAAGACTGACTTTAAGTCATTGGTCATCGAAGACTGTACACTGAGCGGTCTGTCGAACTCGGGACGCTACTTCATGGACTGCGGTGCATCGAACGGTCCCACGACCTTCCTCATCCGCAACACCCTGCTCGGCAGCCTGAAGGAAGGCTCAAAGGGTGCCCGCTGCAAGACAGAGGCCACAGTGGAGAACAGCTATATCACGACTGACGTAGTCTTCGCAGGCAATGCCATTGCCGGTTTCAACGAATACGACAAGTCGGAAACCTCGCTATTCAAGAATCCTGCCGGACTCGACTTCACGATCATCGACAGCAGCTTTGCCGGCAAGAAGAGCTGCGGTGACCCACGCTGGTACTATGCCGACTAATTGCCCTTCCCTGAACGGAGGGGATAGCTGAGCCAAAACACAAAGGGACAAAGAAACAAAGGAAAAAACAGGCATACACTGAAAGAACAACCTTGTATCTTTGTTCCTTTGTGTTTTTCATTGTTTACTGGAATTCAAACTACAAAAGCCATGAGAAAGAAACTATCCGGATTCATCGCCCTCTGCACGGCCGCACTGGCCGCGGCAGCGCAACCCTATCCCGTCCCCGACCGCAGTTCCGTCCCGGCCTTTCCCGGAGCGGACGGAGCAGGCAAATACACCCTTGGCGGGGCAGGCGGGAAAGTGCTGACCGTCACTTCCCTGGCCGACGACGGATCCGAAGGTACCCTGCGATGGGCCATTCGGCAGAAAGGGGCACGGACCATCGTCTTTGCCGTCAGCGGACTCATCGAACTGCAGTCGCCGTTGCGCATCCAGAACGACAGTGTCACCATTGCCGGACAGACTGCACCGGGGGCAGGCATCTGCCTGAAGAACTATCCGCTCAACGTGTCGGCCGACCAGGTCATCGTCCGCTACCTCCGCTCGCGCATGGGGGCCGACATTCCCATGAAAGGAGACGATGCCATGAACGGATTCAAGCACCACAAGGACATCCTCATCGACCATTGCTCGATGAGCTGGAGCACCGACGAATGTGCCTCCTTCTACGACAACGAACGCTTCACCCTGCAATGGTGCATCATCAGTGAAAGCCTGGCCCATTCCATTCATGAGAAGGGGTCGCACGGCTACGGAGGGCTGTGGGGCGGACAGGGAGCTACCTTCCACCACAACCTGCTGGCCCACCATACCAACCGCACCCCGCGCCTCTGCGGCAGCCGCTACACCGGCCGGCCCGAAGCGGAGAAAGTAGAGCTGTTCAACAATGTCATCTACAATTTTGGTAGCGACGGTGCCTATGCCGGAGAAGGCGGTTCGTACAACTTCCTCAACAACTACTACAAACCAGGACCCTACACCGCCACCAAAAGCTCGTACAGACGGCTGTTCACGGCCTATGCCGACGACGGCAAGAACCGGAATGCAGCGGGAGTGTACGGACATTTCCACTTGTCGGGCAACTACCTCGACCCGACCTGCGACAAACTCTCCGCCCAACAGCGCACGGAGCTGATGAAGGTGAACCAGGACAATGCCCTCGGCATGGTATGGAAAGGGAAGGGCGACATGCCTGCCGACCTGCTGGCCGCACAGGCTTTCGACATTGCCGAACACAGCTCCCTGCAACCCACCTGGGATCGAAGAAACGCGGAAAGGTACCTATACGTATGAAGGCTCGCACGGCAGCAGCCTCGGCATCATCGACCAACCGGCGGATGTCGGCGGATGGCTGACCTATGCTTCCGAACCCGCTCCAGCGGATACCGACGGCGACGGCATGCCCGATACCTGGGAACAGGCGCACGGACTCAACCCCGCTGATGCTACTGACGGTCCCCGCTACCAACTCAGTCCGGACTATACCAATCTGGAGGTCTACCTCAACAGCCTGGTAGCAACTCCATCCGCTCCCCTCGGCTACGAAGTAGAAGGCAATTTACCGGCCTTCTACCTGCCGTTGCGGCAGTCGCTCACCTACCCGCTGGCCTGGGGACGGGACGACGAACAGGATTTCCCGGTCTGGCGGACGAAGGCTCGCCGGCAACTCCTGTCGTGCCTTAGCCCTGCCCCACCGGCACCGTCTGCTTACCAACTGGAGACAACGGATACCGAGCATCGGGAGGGCTATACCGCCCACAAAATACGCTTCAACCTCTCTGCCTGGTCGCGCGTGCCGGCCTACCTGCTGGTGCCCGACAGCGAAGGCCCCCACCCTGCCATCCTGCTGCTGCACGACCACGGGGCCCACTTCACCATCGGCAAGGAAAAGATGGTCCGTCCTTTTCACGTGACGGAAGAGACCTTGGCGGATGCCGATGACTGGTGCCGCCGTTGCTACGACGGACAGTATGTCGGCGATTACCTGGCCGCCCACGGATACGTGGTATTGGCCGTCGACGCCCTGTTCTGGGGAGAGCGGGGCAAGAAGGGCGGTTCCACCTACGAGGTACAGCAGGCCCTCTCGGCCAACCTCCTGCAGTTAGGGATGTCCTGGGGCGGTCTCATTGCCTGGGATGACATCCGCAGTGCCGAATTCCTGGCTTCCTTGCCGATGGTCGATGCCGGTCAAGTAGGCGCCATGGGTTTCTCGATGGGAGCCCACCGCGCCTGGATGACGGCAGCTGCCACCGATGCCGTACAGGCAGCCGTTTCGGTCTGCTGGATGAACACCACCGACAGTCTGATGACCCCTACGAACAACCAGAACAAGGGAGGGTCGGCCTATTCCATGCTGGTGCCCGGACTCCGCAACTACTTAGACTATCCACACGTTGCCTCCATCGCCTGTCCCAAACCGATGTTCTTCGGCAACGGGCTTCGAGACAAGCTTTTCCCGGTGGAAGGGGTCAGGGAGGCGTATGCCACCATGCAAGCGGTATGGGAAAGCCAACAGGCAGCCGACCGTTTCCAGACCCGGCTATACGACCTGCCCCACTTCTGCAGCCGCGATGTCCAACGCGATGTATTGGACTTTTTTGATACACAGTTAAAATTGAACATACCATGAAACAACGATTTATCCTTTACTGCCTCGTAGGACTGCTGTTCCTCACAGCTGCCACTCCCACCTCCGTGACGACCATCTTCATGATCGGCGACTCGACCATGGCCAACAAAGACCTGTCTGGAGGAAACCAGGAACGCGGATGGGGCCACGTACTGGGAGGTTTCTTCAACGAATCGGTCCGCGTGGAGAACCATGCCGTGAACGGACGCAGTTCCAAGAGTTTCATTGCTGAAGGACGCTGGCAGGCCGTGGTCGAGAAAATCCGTCCCGGCGACTATGTCTTCATCCAGTTCGGCCACAACGACGAGAAGGCCGACACCACCCGCCACACCGATCCGGGAAGCAGCTTCGACGCGAACCTCCGCCGGTTTGTCCGTGACACCCAGGCCAAAGGCGGCATTCCCGTCCTTTTCAACTCCGTTGTCCGCCGCAACTTCGGAAAGAACCAGGATGCCGTAGCCGCCGATGATGTCCGCAGCGAGAAAAGTACGGCTGTAGAAGAAGGCGACACACTGGTCGACACGCACGGAGCCTATCTCGACTCCCCCCGCCGTGTGGCCCGCGAATGCAATGTCTGCTTCATCGACCTGAACCACGCTACCAAGCAGCTGGTGGAAAGCCTGGGAGTGGAAGGCTCCAAACGCCTGTATATGTGGATTCCCGCCGGCGTTTCTCCCGCCTGCCCCAAAGGCCGCCAGGACAATACCCATTTCAATGTCTATGGCGCACGCCGCGTGGCCGCACTGGCTGTCGATTCCATCGAGCGCCGCCTGCCGGCTCTGGCCTCCAGCATCCGCCGCTATGATTTCGTCGTAGCCAAAGACGGCAGCGGTGACTTTTTCACCGTACAAGAAGCCATCAACGCCGTACCGAACTTCCGCAAGAACGTGCGTACCCACATCCTGGTCCGTCAAGGCGTCTATCAGGAATGCGTCATTGTCCCTGCCTGCAAAATCAATGTCGCTCTCTACGGAGAGGAAGGTGCCGTCATTACGGGCAATGGCTATGCCGCCAAGCCCAACGGACTGGGAGAAACCATGTCCACCTCCGGATCGAGCACCATGTATGTCTATGCTCCTGATTTCTATGCCGAAGGACTGACCATTGCCAACACAGCCGGAGCAGTCGGGCAGGCTGTCGCCTGCTTTGTCGACGGCGACCGCGCCCACTTCCGCCGTTGCCGTTTCCTGGGTCACCAGGACACGCTCTACACCTACGGGAAGCAGAGCCGGCAGTATTATGAAGAATGCTATGTGGAAGGGACGGTCGATTTCATCTTCGGATGGAGCACCGCCGTCTTCGACCGTTGCGTCATCCACAGCCTCGGAAAAGGCTACGTGACCGCTCCTGCCACCGACCAGGGACAGCCCTATGGCTACGTGTTCTGGCAGTGCCGACTGACCGCTGCACCGGAGGTGACGGGTATCTTCCTGTCCCGTCCCTGGCGGCCCTATGCGCAAGTGGTGTTCGCCGAATGCGAATTAGGCGGCCACATTGCTCCCGAGGGGTGGAACAACTGGGGAAAGGCATCGAACGAACAGACTGCCTTTTTTGCAGAGTGCCGTAACCAAGGTGCAGGTGCCGCTACCGGCTCACGAGCCGCCTTTGGGCGTCAGCTGACCGACAGCACTCCCTACCGTCCGGAGGCAGTACTGGCTGGTAAAGACGGCTGGAACCCTGTCGTAAACGGTAACCGCCTTATCGGTGAACAGCCACGATGAGGTTTCTCATCGGCCGACAAGCTCATCCTGACCACTACTGACCAAGGTGAGTCAATCGCTCAACCAATGTCAATCGGTCGACTGACTTAGGTTGTACGATAGGCCTGCCTTGGTCGGCCGGTCGACCAACCAAGGTCGCGCCGATATCAGCAAGCTGTTCTACAGAGAACAAGAAGCAGTACGTCAACCGATAGCGGCCCTCTTCCTCGCAATGTCCGGACAGTCTTTCAGCAACGCAGCATAAAGTACATCCCGGTCCTGTCCGAGAACCTCCTTCTGCCTCCCTCTCTCCCTGTCGTCCAAAGCGAAGAATCGGCAGAGCCTCCCAAAAAAGATATCGGACAGGAACAATCTTTGTTTTTTTGTACTTTTGTAACCTCTATGAATATCGAGTTTCTCACCCAACAAGAAAGAACATGAAAGCACTGAAAGAACGCATCCTCCGCGACGGCAAATGCTTCGATGGCGGAATACTGAAAGTAGACAATTTTATCAACCATCAGATGGACCCCATCCTGATGAAGTCCATGGCCGTGGAGTTCGTGCGCCGCTTTGCGAGCACCTCCATCAACAAAGTCATGACGGTAGAAGCCAGCGGCATCGCCCCGGCCATCATGGTGGGTTATCTGCTCGAACTGCCCGTGGTCTTCGCCAAGAAGAAAGTGCCCAGCACGATGGAAAACATGCTGGCAACCAAGGTCTACTCGTTTACCAAAGGCCGCACCTACGATGTCTGCGTCAGCCGCGACTACCTGTGTCCGGGCGACAAGGTACTGTTCATCGATGACTTCCTTGCCAACGGCAACGCTGCGAAGGGCATCATTGACCTGGTGCAGCAAGCCGGTGCCGAACTGGTGGGAATGGGTTTCCTGATCGAGAAGGATTTCCAGCATGGAGGAGAATACCTGCGCAACCAAGGCATCCACGTGGAGTCGCTGGCCATCATCGAAAGCCTCGACAACTGCACTGTCACCTTTAAGGAATAACCATAAAAAAACAGAATGGATCTATGGAAACAACGACAAAGTCCACCTCCCCCCCCCATGCGGAAACTGCCCCCAGCCGATGACCTCTACGGCTGCCAGTACAGACCTCATCTACCAGCTGGAAGACCGTCCGCCCCTCCGCGAGACGCTGTTCGCCGCCATCCAGCACCTGCTCGCCATCTTCGTCGCCCTCATCACCCCTTCTCTCATCATCGCCGGTGCCCTGCAATTAGACATACAAACGACCGGCTACCTCATCTCTATGTCCCTGTTCGCTTCGGGAAGTGAGCACCTACAACGGATTCAACCTTCCCGTTCCCTTCAAGTATGGCCTCACGTTCGACGGCGGTTCTATCATCGCCATGGCACTGGTGTATGTCATCACTTCCATTGAAGCCTACGGCGACATTACCGCCAACTCGATGATTTCCGGTCAGCCCATCGAAGGCGAGAAATACATGAAGCGCGTGTCGAGCGGCATTACGACCGGCGGTCTGACCGCTATCCTGGCCAACGGACTAATCCGTATCAAGGGATAGGCTGTGTTCGATAACGAAACGGCAAAAGCCTTGCAAAATTCAGATACATTTCGTAAGTTTGCTGCCTAAACCTTTTTTTGTAATATGAAAAGACGCATTCTTACCCTCTTGCTCGGCTGCTACACGACGCTGTGGGTGAACGCCCAGCTACACTGCACGTTCACCCACTACTCTTTGGAAAACGGATTGTCCGAAAACACGGTCATGGATATGGTACAAGCCCCTGACGGCCTCATCTGGATAGCCACCTGGGACGGTATCAACTGCTTCGACGGCTATAATTTCCGTGTCTACAAGGCCCGTCCGAACGGTACCGTGGACTGGAACACCAACCGCATCGACCATCTCTGCATCGACAAGCAAGGCAACGTGTGGTGCATCAACTACGACAGCCATGCCTTCCGGCTGGACTGTCAGACGGAAACCTTCCAGGAAGTGCCGGCCCCCGACGAGGGAAAGCAGGGAGGCATCGTGGCCCTCCGTGCCTTGGACAACGGCTCCATGTGGCTCCTGACCGAACACGATGGAGGGTTCCGCGTCGCTGACGGGCGTACAACGGCCATCGGCCAAGGCAAGCAAATCCACGATGTCTTTTTGGACAGCAAAGGCATGGAATGGGTACTGACCGACAACGGCCTGCTCCGCGTCCATCCCGCCACCGGACACGCAACTTCCTATTTCACCCAGACCGGCAGCGGCGACCCCAACCGCCAGGCCTTCTTCTCGGTGGTGGAAACCGACGGACAGCTGTTTTTCGGCTCCGTGAAGGGACGGGTATGGATGTACTCCCTCCAAAAAGAGCTGTTCGAACTCTGCGAAACGCCACTGAAAGACGATGTAGTGGCTATCTGCGATACAGGCAACGGAGTCCAGGCCGTCATCACGGCCACCCAAGGACTCCAAATGGGACAGTTAGGCAAAGAGAAACTGGAAATCATCCCCACCCCCACCTCCTTCGATTTCTCCAAATACCCTATCCGCCAGGTCTATGCTGACCGGGAGAAAGAAATATGGATGAACGTGGGCAAAGAAGGCACTGTCTGCCATTTCAATCCGCGTACCCGTATCTTCAAGGTCGAACAACTGGCCGTCGAAATTGAACCTGCAGACCGTTCGAATCCGGAATTCGCCATCCGCGAAGACATCTTCGGCAACCTGTGGGTCCATCCCATGGGCGGAGGACTCTCCTGGTTCGACCGGGAGGCCAACCGGCTCATCCCTTTCTACGATGAAATCGGTTCGTCGCAATGGCGTTTCTCCAACAAGCTACACTCCATCATGACCGACCGCCAGGGCAATCTCTGGCTGGGTACCCACTCCAAAGGACTGGAAAAAGTGACCTTCTTCAAAGGGCAGTTCTCCTTGTGGCAACCCCTAGCCTGCAACTACGATACGTTTGTCAACCAAGTACGCTCCATCTGCGAAGACAGCCACCACCGACGGTGGATAGGCACCCGCGACGGGAAGATTAATGTCTATACTGCCGAAAACCAGCACCTGGGATACCTCACTCTCGACGGACGCATCGCCCGACAAGGAACGCCCTTCATCGGGGTGGCCTACAAAATCATCCAGGACACCCACGGCGACATCTGGATTGCCACCAAGGGGCAAGGCATCCTGCACCTCCAGGGCGACCTGCCTGCCTACCGGATGGAACGCTTCACCTTCGATCCCGACGACATGTACAGCCTAAGCAGCAACAGCGTGTACGACATCATGGAAGACGGGAAAGGCCGACTGTGGGTAGTCACCTTCGCCGACGGCATCAACTACCTGGATCGGAAGGCCGACGGAACCGTCCGGTTCATCAACAGCCGAAACAACCTCAAGTCATACCCCATGGAGCGGTGCAGCAAGGCCCGCCGCATGGTGAGAGATACGACCGGACATCTCTGGGTAGCCACCGCCAACGGACTGCTGGCATTCAGCGAACACTTCTCCAAAGCCGAAGACATCCGCTTCCATCTCTATGAACGCGAACCGGGCAAGCCCGACGGTCCTGGCGAAAATAATGTCTATGACATCCTCCTCACCCGCCGTGGCGAACTGTTCTTTGCGTCCTTCGGCGGCGGACTAATGCGGCTGAAGGACTTCAACGAAGAGGGGCAGGCACAGTTCGAATCGTACACCCTGCACGACGGGCTCCCTACCGACGTACTTTACTCGCTGGTGGAAGACAACGCGGGCAATCTGTGGATCGGCACGGAAAACGGCCTGAGCTGCTTCAACCTAAAGACACACCATTTCGACAACTACCTCCGTCAGGAACTGGGCGAAGACCTTGTCTTCGAAGAAAGCACCGCCCTTCCCCTCAGCAACGGATACCTTCTGTTCGGCTCCAACCGGGGTGTCCTGCTGTTCCGTCCCGAAAACATCCACAAGAACCGCTATATCCCCGACATCGTCTTTTCCGTCCTGAAGATTGCCGGCCAGGTGGCCACCATCGGTGAGGGCTCACCGCTGACAGAGTCGCTGAACACCCTCAGCCGGCTCCAGCTGGAGCCGTCGCAGAACACCTTCTCCCTCCAGTTCGCAGCCCTGGACTTCACCTTCCCCGAAAACATCCGCTACGCCTACCGCATGGACGGTTTCGACAAGGACTGGAACTACACCGACAAGCTGCGCGTGGCCACTTACACCAACCTGCCTCATGGTGACTACACCTTCCAGGTACGCTCCACCAACAGTGCAGGAATATGGGTCGACAACATCCGCGAACTGCGGCTGCACGTCAGTCCCACGTTCAACGAAACCCCTATGGCCTATGTCCTCTACGGTGTCCTGTTCCTGCTCGTACTGGCAGGAGGCACCTACATCCTCTTTATCATCTATCGCCTCAAGCACGAAGTGTCTGTCGAGCAGCAGCTCACCAACCTCAAGCTGCGTTTCTTCACCAACATTTCCCACGAGCTGCGCACCCCCCTCACCCTCATCGCCGGTCCGGTGGAACACCTCCTCAAACACCACGACCTGACCCCCGAAGCACGGGAGCAACTGCAAGTAGTAGAACGCAACACCGACCGCATGCTCCGGCTGGTGAACCAGATACTGGACTTCCGCAAGATACAGAACAACAAGATGAAGCTCCGGGTGGAACAGATTGACATCGTTCCCTTTGTCCGTCAAGTCATGGACAATTTCGAGACTATCGCAGCCGAACACAAGATGGATTTTCTTTTCGAAAGCGAATGCACTTCGCTCAAGCTATGGATTGATCCGGACAAAGTGGAGAAAATCATCTTCAACCTGCTCTCGAATGCCTTCAAGTATACCCCTGACGGAAAAGCCATCACAGTCTTCATCCATGAAAACGAGCAGTCGGCAGCCATCGGCGTACAGGACCAGGGCATCGGCATCCCCCAAAACCGCCAGTCCTCCCTCTTCGTCCGGTTCGAGAACCTGCTGGACAAGCACCTCTTCACCGCCAACAGTTCAGGCATCGGTCTGTCGCTGGTCAAGGAACTGGTAGACATGCACCAGGCCCACATCACCGTGGATAGCAAGGAAGGAGAAGGCAGCTGTTTCAGCATTGAGTTCAAGAAAGGGAAAGAGCACTATCGCCCCGACACCGAGTTCATCGTGAACGACGGCGTAGAGCTGCCGACCGACCCTTCCTCCGATGCGCAGACAGACGATGCCGCCAGTCCCGCTTCCCCCACCGCAGAACAGAAGAACATGCTCCTCGTCGAGGACAATCTCGAACTGCGCCATTTCCTGCGCACCGTCTTTGCCCCTCACTTCCACATTGTCGAGGCTTCCGACGGTCAGGATGGCTTGGAAAAGGCACGGAAATACGTTCCCGACATCATCATCACGGATGTCATGATGCCTCGTATGGACGGCATCCAGCTCCTGCAGGAACTGCGTAGCCAACTGGATACCAGCCATATCCCAATCGTCGTCCTCACCGCCAAGACCGACATGGGCACCCGGCTGAAAGGTATCGGGCTGGGAGCCGAGAGCTACATCACCAAGCCCTTCAGCGCTACCTACCTCGAAACCCGCGTAGAGAGCCTCCTGTCCTGCCGGCAGCGGCTGCAGGAATTCTACCGCACGCACCTCATGGACGACGAACGCACCCCTGCCGAGGAACAGAAACGGAAGGAAACGGAAGACAGCATGTCCCCCCAGGACCGCAGGTTCATGGAACGGCTGACCGAACTGATGGAGAAGAACATGGACAACGGCGACCTGCTGGTGGACGACCTCGTGCAGGAACTGGCCGTCAGCCGTTCCGTCTTCTTCAAGAAGCTGAAGTCACTGACCGGCCTGGCTCCTATCGAGTTCATCAAGGAGATGCGTGTGCAGCGAGCTGCCCGTCTCATCGAAACCGGTGACTATAACATGACGCAAATTGCCTATATGGTGGGCATCAACGACCCGCGCTACTTCAGCAAATGCTTCAAGCACCGGTTTGGCATGACCCCGACAGAATACAAAGAGCAGCACCGGAAATAAACCCGGTGCTACTCTCCAGCAAAAATCATCTGCTATCACTATCGTTTTATTCCGTTCCCGTAACAGGCAGGAAGGTGATGGCCTGACCGCCGCCTCGGGCCATACGGATGTCCAAAGAATCATTGGAAGTGACGGACTGCTCACGGATGACATACGCCGTGGGATTCGTTTCCCAATCGGCATCAGGAGCATCGGCATAGACTACGGCGCGATAGGTCTGTCCCGGTTGCAGGAAGTCCAGCTTCAATGCCATGGAACGGGCCTCTTCGTTGGTAGCAGCACCGAAGAAGTACTTCTCGCCTGCCCTGCGCACAATCGCCACATATTCGCCCGGTTCTCCTGCCACCGCCTTCGACCAGTCACAATCGGCATCAAAGTCGCGGAAGAACTGGAAGGCCGGATGCCCTTCGTAGTTCTCAATCAGGTCAGAGGCCATCTGCAGCGGAGAATAGAGAATAACCCACAAGGCAATCTGTTTGGCCAGGGTCGTATTGACCCGGCAATCCTTGCTGTCGCGCATGTTCCACTGCTTGCGCAGCGGACTCTTCTTCGCCCGCTCGTACAGGATGTCAAAAATACCCGGTGTATAGTCCATCGGTCCGGCCAGAAGACGAGTAAACGGCAACAGCACATGATGGCTGGGAGGATTCCCTTCACTCCAAGCGTTCCACTCCATGCCCCGGGCCCCCTCACGCGTCATCATGTTCGGATAGGTACGCCGTATGCCGGTATCCTTGATTGGTTCGTGTGCATCGATGGTGAGACGGTATTCAGCTGCCTTCTGAACCACCTTGCGGTAATGGCGTACATTGAACTGCCCGTGGTGGTTGTGCCCCTGGGGCAGGCCGCCGGCATATCCGGTCTTCACCGAATGAATTCCATGGGCTGCATACCACCCGAAGGCCTTGTCCAACTGCCGTTCGTAGTTGAAGATATTTCCTCCCGTCTCGTGATGACCGATAATCTGCACTCCTTTCTCGGCCGCATAAGCAGCAATCTTCTCCATGTCGAAGTCCTCGTACGGCTGGGTATAGTCAAATACCTGGTTGCCGCCCCAGTTCTCCCAGCCCTGATTCCAGCCCTCGAACATGACGGCTTCAATCTGATTGGCTGCCGCAAAATCGATGTGACGCAAGGCATTGGCGGTCGTCGCTCCGTGACGGTCGCCCATGGCCCATCCTTCTATGCCCAGGTGCATGCCCCACCAGATGCCCACATATTTCATGGGACGAATCCAGTCGGCAGACGGCAAGACGCAAGGCTCGTTAAGATTCAGGAGCAGGGAAGAATTGATCAGTCCTACCGCCTCTTCCGCCAGCTGCACCGTCCGCCAAGGAGTCACAAAATGTCCTCCGGCAAACCGGGCCTTGATACCGTCGGGCCAAGGAGCCAATTCCGCCTTGAAGCAACCGGGAGTGACCCGTTGCAAGGTCATTTCCGGAAAGTCGGTCAACGCAGCCTCGTGGATGCTGGCATACTGACCGGCCACTTGAAACGTCATCGGGGTGTTAGCCGTTTCCACCTCGGCCAGCGGCATCGACCGGTACAGCAATTCGTAGGTATCATAATGAGCGGGGATAGACCAGGAAGGCCCGTCAGCTGCCGCCAGCGCAAACGTCGTCAGTTCATCCGTCAACAACAGGCTGTCCACCCCGGGAACATCGTATTCATAGCGGAAGCCCAAGCCGTCATCGAACAGGCGGAAACGCAGCAGCAGGCGAATGCCTGCCTCATTGTCCAAGGTCACTGCCATCTCGTTGTAGCAGTTGCGCAGTTCCTTGTTCTCTCCCCAAGGCTGGGTCCAGTTTTCGTCAACAGATGAAAAATCCACATCCCGGACCTGGAAGCCCTGTGACAACGGATGTCCCTCCGCATCGCAAAAGCCCAAACGCGAAGGAAGAAGAAAGGGATGTTCCTCCACATCCACCTGATACACCGGCGCAGCCTGTTCATCCAGTGTGAAAGAAAGAGAAATCCGTCCGTCCGGCGAAGTGACCCGGGTGTCGGATAGCGAAGAACAAGAAACCATCCACATCGTGGAAAGAATCAGACAAAAAGACGTCAATAATTTCATGTTGTTTTTCCGTATAATTAAGGTTATTATTTATATCTGTCAACAAACAGCCTACAACAGATATTCAAGAAAAGCCTTTTAACTCCTCCTCTTGAAGACCCGAAGCCTTGGCCACCGTCTCCACAGGAAGTCCCGGCGACAATAGTTATCTGACTTTACATGATTATCCAAGGCAAATATATGGAAAAAGATTCAAAAGTCCAAGGACAGAATAGGTTTTCTGAATTCCTGCCCCGAATTGAAATTGCCTTTATGGATCCTCTTCTCCTGAAGGATGGAGATTCTCGCCAAGCACCTTACATCCATACAGGCGATGATTGAAAGAAAAAACTTCCCCCGTAGACACCGAAACATCTACGGGGGAAATCATATTCTTTATGCTTTGACATACGGCCAGCGAAAGAATCATTCCGCCAGACTCAACAGTGCAGCTTCCTGCGGCACATAATCGTTCTGGAAGAAACGGCTGGCGCGAAGCAGGTGACGCCAGATGCTGACCAATTCCTGCGATTCCTGCAAGAGGTTCAGATAGACCATCAGCACCTTCAGGTCGTTGCTGGCCGACTCCTGCATCCGGTTCATCTGTTGCTTGCGCAGGGCAGAGATGCGGTTCTTCAGATCGTCCCCCTCGCGGAGAATCTGGTCGGTCTCGGAATAGTCGTTGAGTGCAATGGCCGTCCGCGCCCGTTCCATCAGCAGGCAAAGCTGGTCGCGCAAGGGAGTGAACTCGTCGATGCACACCTGCGGAATCGGATTGAAGTTGTTGTCCACATGTTCCTGACACGGGTCATTGATGCGTTTCAGGCAGTACAGCATCTGTTCACAACTGTTGCTGCCCAAGTGGAACCACGTATTCTTTTCCAAGGCCAGGTTGATGGGCAGACGTCGCAACCCCAGCAGTTCCTTGCGACGGCGCTTCTTCAGCATCTTCCGGGCATTGTCGGTCTTGTTGTCCACCTTGCGCAGTTCCCGCAACTTCTGGTGCACAAAAGCGACCGTCAGCGAGCGGTACGTATTTTCGGTGAATTCCATGTACTGGCAAAGCGTTTCCCGTACGTGCTGACGCAGCAGCGACAAGGCTTCCGCACGGTCTTTGGTGGTCATCATGCGGCGGAACGTGTCGTCCTGACTCTCCTCCTGCTGTTTGCGGGCATAGCGACGGTTACTGCGTATCAGCAGGAACACGGCCAGCACAATGAAGGCCAGCATAGCGGCAAAACCGGCATAATACATGGTCACGGTAACGAAGGCACAGATGGTAAAAGCTACGAAGGCGGTGATGAACCATCCGCCGATGACGGACAGCATACCGGTGATGCGGTAAACGGCACTCTCGCGTCCCCAGGCACGGTCGGCCAGTGAAGAACCCATCGCTACGATGAAGGTCACATAGGTGGTGGAAAGCGGCAACTTCATGGTGGTACCGATGATGATGAGCAGTCCCGACAATACCAGGTTGACTGATGCACGAACCAGGTCGAATGCTGCCCCGTCATCGAGAATCATCTCGTCCTTGCAGAAGCGGCTGTCTATCCAACGCCGTACACTCTGTGGCACCACCCGTTCCAGGAATTCATTGATGGCTGTGGCACGGCGTACGATGCTACGGGCCAACGCCGACGAACCGAACATCTCGTCGCCTTCTTCCTGACGGGCCAGATCGACCGAGGTCTTGATGACATTCTTTGCCTTTTTCGAGGTAGCCAGTGCATAGACCATGATCACCCCTGCCGCAAACAGGAAGATGGCGGGCGTCTTGGCCGACTCCATCAGCGAAGCCATCTTGAAGCCATGAATGCCCATGTCCGTCCCGTTCGCTACATAGTCCGTATAAGCGGAGAACCCTGCCAACGGAACACCAATGAAGTTCACCAGGTCGTTGCCGGCAAATGCCAGTGCCAACGAGAAAGTGCCCAGCAGGATGATGACCTTGAACACATTGACCTTGCACCAGTGGAGAACCTGCATCAACAAGGTAAAGAAGACAAAGCAGGCGATGACCAGCCATGAGGTATGCCCGTCAATCCACTGCATTGCCTCGGCAGGCATGAAAGGAGCCTTGGCCACCCCCTTGATTAAGACGAAATAGGAAAGAGAGGTCACCGCAATGCCGCCGAATATGCCGATGGTCCACGACAGGTGCTTGCGGTAGTTGAAGCTGAACACCAGACGGGCGATGTACTGTACGATCGAGCCCACGATGAAGGCGATGGCGACCGACAGGAAGATACCCATGATGACGGACAAGGCTTTCTCCGTATTCATCAGGTCGTCCAACGAGAGCAGTCCCGTTTCGTCGCCCACCAGCTTCAGCAAGGCCAGGATAAACGTACCGCCCAGCAGTTCGAACACCATCGACACAGTCGTGGAAGTAGGAAGTCCCAGGGTGTTGAACACATCCAACAGCACCACATCGGTCACCATCACTGCCAGCAGGATGCACATGATGTCGTAGAAGCTGAAATTGTCGGGTTGGAAAATGCCGTGACGGGCAATGTCCATCATGCCGTTGCTCATGATGGCTCCGGCAAATACCCCGACGGCAGCCACGATGATGATGGTCTTGAAATTGGCTACTTTGGCTCCCACGGCCGAACTCATGAAGTTCACGGCATCATTGCTGACACCCACCAGCAGGTCGAACACTGCCAGCATGAACAGGAAAATAACGATTCCCAAATAGATTGTTTCCATATAATAACTTGAATAGTTGATGCTTTTATTCGCTGCAAAAGTATTCATCCGATGTTTCCACATAAAGACATATCTATTACATTTCTGTTACACGACAAGACAAGCGGCTGACTACAAGAGGCCCTGAATCATTCAAAAAAGATAAAATAATGTTGCCATGCAACAAATCATACATGAATTGTCAACATTTGGAGCCCGCCGGAACGAATTTTATCCATAGCTTTGCAGACAACAAATCATTCATAAAACAAGATTGCATCATGAAAAACATGAAAACACTCGTCACGGCAGCCGTGCTGGCAATGGGAAGCACCTGCCCGACCCTGGCGCAAACGCCACCACCGGCCATCCCTGCCGACCCGGCCATTGAAGCCAACATCCGGCAATGGCTACAGAAAATGACCCTTGAAGAGAAAATCGGACAAATGTGCGAAATTACCATCGATGTGGTGACGGACATGGAAGGCAGCCGAAACGGCTTCCGGTTAGATGAGGCCCTGCTCGATACCGTCATCGGCAAATACAAGGTAGGCTCGCTGCTCAACGTTCCCCTGAGCGTCGCCCAGAAGAAAGAAGTATGGGCAGAGACCATCCGTAAGATTCAGGAGAAATCCATGAAGGTAATCGGTATTCCTTGCATCTATGGCGTTGACCAGATTCACGGGACCACTTACACGCTCGACGGTACGCTTTTCCCCCAAGGCATCAACATGGGGGCTGCCTTCAACCGTGCCCTGACCGAACAGGGAGCTGCCATCTCGGCCTACGAGACCCGTGCCAGCTGCATTCCCTGGACCTACGCTCCGGTACTCGACCTGGGACGTGACCCGCGCTGGTCGCGCATGTGGGAGAACTACGGCGAGGACTGCTATGTGAATGCTGAAATGGGCAAGGCAGCCGTCCGCGGATTCCAAGGCAACGACCCGAACAAGGTGGACGAATACCACGTATCGGCCTGCCTGAAACACTACATGGGCTACGGTGTACCCGTATCGGGCAAGGACCGCACGCCATCGTCCATCACCCCGAGCGACATGCGCGAGAAGCACTTTGCCCCGTTCCTCACCGCCATCCGCGAAGGAGCCTTGAGCGTGATGGTCAACTCGTCCATCAACAACGGAATGCCGTTCCATGCCAACTATGAATACCTGACCCAATGGCTGAAGCAGGACCTGAACTGGGACGGCATGGTGGTGACCGACTGGGCGGACATCAACAACCTCTGTACCCGCGACCATATCGCCGCCACGAAGAAAGAGGCCATCAAGATTGCCATCAATGCCGGCATCGACATGTCCATGGTACCTTACGAGCTGAGTTTCTGTGATGACCTGAAAGAGCTGGTGGAAGAAGGCGAAGTGCCGATGAGCCGTATCGACGATGCTGTAGCACGGGTGCTCCGCCTGAAATACCGCATCGGACTGTTCGACCGTCCCTACTGGGACATCCGTCCGTACAAGCAGTTCGCCGCCGCCGAACACGCTGCCGCTGCCTTACAGGCAGCCGAGGAATCGGAAGTGTTGCTGAAGAACGAAGGCAACCTGCTGCCCATCGCGAAAGGGAAGAAAATCCTGCTGGCGGGTCCGAACGCCCATTCGATGCGCTGCCTCAACGGCGGATGGTCGTACAGCTGGCAAGGCCACAAGGCAGACGAATGCGCCTCGGCCTACAACACCATCTACGAGGCCCTCTGCCACAAATTCGGTCAGGAAAACATCATCTATGAACCGGGAGTGACCTACGCTCCGTACAAGAACGACAACTGGTGGGAGGAGAACCGCCCCGAAATCGAGAAAGCAGTGGCAGCTGCCGCACAGGCAGACATCCTCATCGCCTGCATCGG
>SFDG01000018.1 GCA_004558305.1 Phocaeicola plebeius | reverse complement strand
TCTCATTCTCAGCTTCAGCGTACCTCCGTTCACGATATCCTCATGCGTAAGGTAGGGCTTGTCGTACGGCATTCCGTTTAGTTCCGCCGATTCGATGTAAATGTTCTCGCTGGAGGCCCCTTCTGCGATGAGTGTGAAGGTCTTGCCGTTTTCCAGGTTCAGCTGCATCCGGGGGAAGACGGGACTGCCTAACATATAGTAGGGTGTACCCGGACAGACGGGGTAGAAACCCATGGCCCATGATGTGGCGCACCTGCCGCTGGGTTTTCCAGGGCTGCCCCGCATAGTCATAGAGGTAGGCTATCTGATGGCAAGGCTCGTTCCCGTGCCAGTACCGGTGCTCGCTGAACATGGAGTCGAGCTTGGCGATGAACGCCTCTTTTCCTCCCATACATTCCATGAGTCCTTCCACATCGTGGGGGACATACCAGGTGTAGTGGCAGGGAGCACCTTCCGTGATAAAACGGGTAAAGCGGAAGGCATTCTCCGGCTCCGTCAGGAACGAACCGTCGGCCCGACGGCCCTGAGCATATCCCGTAGTGGGGTCGATGACATGGCGGTAGTTGCGCGAACGCTCCATGAGCGTCTGGTAGTCGTCGGTCTTGTCCAATGCCTGGGCCACCTGGGCCAGGACAAAGTCATCGTAGGCATATTCCAAGGTACGCGACACCTGTTCGCAGGTGTGGAAAGCTTCTTTTACACTGTCCTCCAAGGGGATGTATCCGTATTGCAGGTACGAGTCCAGTGCCCGGCGGCCCATGCCGTTCCGATAGTCCTCGAACCACGACGGAGTTTCGAACGCGTTCTTGCGCATCCCTTCGTACGCTTTCTCGATGTCGAAATGACGGATGCCTTTCACGTAGGCATCGCCGATGGCTGCGATGCAATGGTCGCCGATCATGGCCGCAGTATAGCTGTTCCAGCAAGGGAAGATGGGCAGCCATCCCCCCTGTTCGTATTTGTCCACCAAGGACTGCATCATGTCGCCGGCCTTCGAGGGGGAGAGCAAGTTGATGAGTGGATGCAAGGCCCGGTAGGTGTCCCACATGCTATAGTCTTCGTAGTACGTGCGCCCTTCTGCGGTCTGCTGCAGCGGAGTACCCTGGCTGAAGGAAGGATAGCGTCCGTCGGCATCGTTGAAGGTGCGCGGCAGGAACGAGGCCCGGTAGAGTGCACTGTAGAATTTGCGCTTCTCCTGCTCACTGTCCGTTTCCACGGTCACCTTGGCCAGTTGTTCTTCCCAGATGTCTTCCAGTTCCCGTCGGGTCTGGTCGAAGTCCCAGTGGGGAATTTCTGCCGCCAGGTTCCGTTCGGCTCCCTCCATGTCGGTGAAGGAAGAAGCCGCTTTCACCAGCAGCGTCTGTCCGGGCTTGACCCGGAACTGCAGGTAGGCACCGATGGCGGCCCCTTGTCCGATGGCGGTGCGTCCGGCAAAGACCGTATCTCCGTGGAACGTGCCGACGGCTGTCGGCGTGTCAGTGTATTCGATGAGGAAATGACCGCTGTAGCCGGCCGGTTCTCCCCAACCTTGGTAAATGCGGTGGACGGGGTTGTAGCCCCGTATCTGGTGACGAAGGGTGTCGATTTCAACAAAGCCCTGTCCCTCGTCGCTGTTCGGATTCACTACCAGATAGGCATCGCCCGTCTGCTGGTAGGTGAAGCGGAAAATGGCAGAGCGGGAGCGTCCGGTCATTTCGGCGGTCAGCTGTTCGGAAGGAAGAGCCACGGCATAGTAGGCCGGTGTACTGGTTTCCTTTTCGTGCGAAAACTCGGCAGCCCGTGCCTCCGGTTGGCAGCGCAGGGTACCGAACAACGGCATGAGCGTCATACTGCCGTAGTCCTGTGTGCAGCCCCCCACAATCCAGTGGGAGTTGCGGAAACCTTGCAGGCGGCTGTCCTTATAATAATAAGGTGCCTTGCATTTCCGTTCGGTGTCCTGAGTCTGGGGCGTCCAGAAATTCATGCCGTTGGGTTCCAGCACGGCAGGCAGCGTTTGTCCGTATTCCTCGGTATTCTTGCCGAACAGGCCGGCGGTGTGGGTCTCGCTAGGGGCCGTTCCCACGTACGTGTTGACATAGGGAAGCAGCGTCGCTTCCTGGCGCTGGCAGGCCATGCAGGCCACTGCGCAAAGGCCTATGAACAATCGGTAAGTTCTTTTCATCGTTTCTTCTTTTTATGGTGACGATAGCCCGGCTATCGGGAATGTTCTAAGGAGGGGTCGCCCAGCAGTCTGACAAACAGTTCCGGCTGGTTCAGGTTGACCAGATCGGGGCGGGCGGCAATGGCGTTCAGGTAATCCTGTTCGCTGGCATTCTGGATGGCTGCCATGATTTTCACGTGATGTTCGTGGCAGAACCTGCGGAACGCCGGGGTGATGGCATCGGCCGTCACCTCCACGTAGGAAGGGGTGCAGACGGTCATCCATTCTTGGAGTCGTTCGATGGTCGAGGCATTTACCTTGACCTTCATTTCGGGGGCGATACGGACAAATTCCTTCAGCAGTTCAGGATCGGCGAACCAGAAGAAGCTGTTGTCGGAGAAACCTTTGTCGCGCACCAGTTTCACCAGGTCGGCCACAGGGGTGCCTCGTTTCACATCAAAGAACACGTTGGCCTTTCCTTTCAAGGCATCGAGCATGGCGGCAATGGTGGGGACATGCAGTCCCTTGAATGCCGGACCGAACCAGCTGCCGGCATCGAGGGTATCGACATCCGCAGCCATCCAGTCAGACAGTTTCCCGGTTCCGTTGGTGGTACGGTCCAGGGTTTCGTCGTGCAGGTTGTACAGCCGACGGTCTCGGGTAGTGCGTACATCCACTTCCACCCAGTTCGCTCCGTGGTCGAGCGCCGCAAAGGCCGAGGCTTCCGTGTTTTCAGGTGCCAGACGGTTGGCTCCCCGGTGGACGACAATCTCGATGGGATAGGCCGAAGGAATGTATTGTGCCTGCACCTTACCGGCGAAGCACACACACAGGAGGGAAATGAAAAGTGTACGTACGTTCATGTTCAGTGGTTTTTGGAAGTGAGATTACGGGGTATATCACATACCCCGTAATCCCTAAGAAAGATTTATTTCAGATTAGTAACCAGGGTTCTGTGTCCAGGTGGGGTTCACATCCAAGTCGTTCTTCGATACGGGGAAGACGCGCATGTTCTTGTCGAAGCTGGCGTTCGGGTTGCTCTTGTAGTGAGGGAACCATTCGTCTTCGTAATGACCGAAACGGATCATGTCGTTACGCCGCCACAGTTCGTCGAAGAATTCACGGCCACGCTCCATATAGAGGTCGTCCAGTGTCGGTTCGCCGGAAATTTCGGGAGCCTTCACATAGCTGCGGATCTGGTTGAACAGGTCCTTGGCACCGCCCTGTCCGCTGCGTACCAGGGCTTCTGCCTTGGTGAGCAGAATGTCCGCATAGCGGAAGATGGGTACGTCGTTGGAAAGGTGACGGCCGTTGTTGTAGTCGTTGCTGCACATGAACCACTTCACGGAGCGATAGCCTTGTGCATATCCAGTCAGGTTTTCACCCACATCAATAGAAGCAAGGTCATTGCCAGCAGGAACCGTAATGGTCTTGGAAAGGATGAGCGGTGCACCCGTCTTATCGAGCGCCTTCTGGTCGGTAGGAAGCAAGGTTTCGGGGTCATACACGTAGACCTGACCCTTGGCATCATTCCCATCTTTATCAAGCAGACCGATAATCATCCAGTTTCGTTCATCACCCGGCAGGTTGAAACGATCCACACATTCCGGAGTCAGCGTCATGTAGGCACCGCCGGACTGACCCATAGTTTCACCAAAGTAGCTGGGTTTCATGTTCTTGATATCCTTATAGGAATGAGAACGCCCCCACTGCATGCCCTGGGCATTTTTGGTGTCGTAAGGCATGGCGTAAATGAAGTCCTTGATCTGGCCGCTTTCCACCAGTTCGCTGTTGTTGTGGTTGAACTTGAAGCGGTAGGCTACGGGTCCCAGAGCGAACTTGTTGGCATTGATCAGCAGGTCACAGAACTTGATACAGTCGGCCAGCTTCTCGTTCTTGGCTGTCGAGGCTTCATAGTCAGCTACGTTAGGTGTCGTATAGACTGCCCAGTTGATGTAGAGCTTGACCAACAGAGCCATAGCCATGTACTTGTTCGGCTTGCCATAGTTATCTCCTGTTGTCGCTTCAGGCAGTTTGTCATAAATCTCCAGCAGTTCTTTTTCAATCCACTTGGCTACTTCAGGACGAGGATTACGGTTATTGATTTCCAAGCCGTTTTCTATCACATAATCGGCATCAGGAATAGGTGTATCCCCAAAGTTTTCCATCATGATGAACGTGTAGAAGCAACGCATGGCGCGAGCGGCATTCTTGTTTTCTTCCGAATAGTCGGAATTGATGATTTCATTCGCCTTTACGTTGGCACTACCCATATTGCCCATCCAGCCGACAACAGGATCTTCAGATGTTAAAGTATGATAGGTAGGATGTGCATAAGCATAATCATCCACCCAACCACCACTATAAGCCAAAGAGGTATATTCATCACTGGTGAGGCACATTGCCTCCATGTAGCGACGGCCCAGCGGGTCGCGGAACTGGAAGAAAACATTGGCCATATTGGCCGAAACGGCTTCCGGTGTGTTGACAAGACCGGTATATTGGGACTTCACATCAACATCCAAGTCCGTGCAGCCGGCCAGGGTCAGTGCCAGAAGACCAGCTGAAAGAAGAAATTTATTTGTTTTCATATCTGCCAAATCTAATTAGAAGTTAATCTTAGTACCGATCATGATGGTACGGGTATGAGGATAGGTCTTCCAACGATAGTCGACCCCCGGGTCGATACCGCCCAAGTTGACTTCAGGATCGAGTCCCTTGTAGCCGGTGATGGTGAAGACGTTGTTCATCGTTACGTAGAGCTGCAGGTTGTTGATCCAGTCGTTGAACTTGTCGAAGGTGTAACCGACGGACAGGCTCTGCAGACGCACGTAGCTGCCGTCTTCGATGAAGCGGTCGGAAGGAATGTTCGAGCCGGTATCCTTGGCATTCCGCTCGTAGATGAATTCCTTCAGCACGTTCTTGCCGCCGGCAAAGAAGTCGGGAGCGGTGTAGTGGGCACGCAGGCCGTTGTAGACATCGTGACCGAAGACACCCGTCAGGAAGGCACTTACGCTGAAGTTCTTGTAGGTGAAGCTGTTGTTCCAACCCAGGTTCAGCTTCGGCTGTGCGCAACCGGTGATGGTGCGGTCCTTGTATTCAGGGGAGCGGGTCGTTCCGCCGTCACGGTTGCCGTTGGCATCGCGGGTATAATAAACGGAAACGCCATCCGCATCCACACCGGCCCATTCGTAGGTATAGAAAGTTCCGAGAGGCTGGCCTTCCATGATACGCTGTGTCCAGCCGTTGGCCGAAACACCGGCTATCATCGGGTCGCCCTGCGGGAAGGTAGAGGTCTTGTAGATGTCGTTGGACAGCTTGTCCACGGTGTTCTTGTTGTGCGACAGGTTCAGGGTAGAGGTCCAGTTGAAGTGCTTGGTCTTCACGGGGATGGCGGTCAGGCTGAATTCGATACCCTTGTTGGTGATCTTGCCCACGTTGGCGGCAATCTTACCGAACGGATAGAGATAGGAAGATACGGGATAGTCCCAGATCAGGTCTTTGGTCTTCTTGATGTAGTATTCCACGTTACCGCTGAGGCGGCCGTTCAGCATCCCGAAGTCGAGGCCGACATTGAACATGCCGGTCGATTCCCATTTCAGGTCGGGATTGGCCAGCTTGGTGGCACCCAACATCACGTAGCCGTTGTCGTACTGACCGGTGGAACCGTAGGTGGCCACAGCCGAGTAGGCACCGAAGCCCATGGCGTTACCGCTGACACCGTAACCGGTACGGAGCTTCAGGGTGTCGAACAGACGCTGGTTCTTCATGAAGTCTTCTTCGGTGATGTTCCAGGCAACGGATACAGAGGGGAAGGTACCCCAGCGGTGATCCTTGCCGAATACGGAAGAACCGTCGCGACGGATGGTGGCCTGCAGCATGTAGCGGCCTGCGTACGAATAGTTGGCACGACCGTAGAAGGAGATGTTGCGAATGGTTTCGATGGTACCGCTTTCCACCTTCTGGGGACCGTCGATTATACCGGCGTAGGTCAGGTTGTTCCAGCCCAGCTGGTCGTCGAAGAAGTTGTGGACCGATACGCCGAAACCGTCGTTGCTCACGGTTTCTTCCCAGGAGTAACCGGCCATCAGGCCTACCTTGTGGACATCGTTGAAGGTCTTGTCGAAGTTGCCGTAGGTCTCGAAGGTCTGTGCATGACCGAAGTAGGTGCTGCGCTGGGCGACACCGTTCTTCGACGGGCTGACATTACCATACTTGTCGATGATCTGTGTCTTGTGGGAGTGGTAGGCACTGTAGGTTTTCTGGTCGTTGTTGTAGGAGTAGTTGGCATTCCAGGTCAGTCCTTCGATGATGTTCAGGGTGGCCTTGGCCATCACTTGGTTACGCTTCCATTCGGTCTGCGACTTGTCTTCGTAGATCAGCGACAGGGGGTTGTAGTTGCTTGAACCTTCGCCATGCGACCAGTCGCCGTTGTCCTGACGGATGGGCAGGGTGGGGTTAAAGTAGTTCATGGCATCGAGGACAGAGGCACCTTCATCGCCCATAGGTACACCTACGTGCTTGCCGAACATGCTGTTCACGCCGACGCTGAGTTCCAGCTTGTCCTTCAGCACCTTGGTGCTGACCAAAGAACGGAAGTTGGCACGGTCCATCTTCGAACCGGTCACGACTCCTTCGCGCTTGGTGATGTTGACAGATGCCATGTAGGTGGTCTTCTGACCGCCGCCGTTGATGGAGAGGTTGTGGTTGTGGCTCAGGGCTGTCTGCATCACTTCATCCTGCCAGTCGGTGCTGCTGCCGCCGTCGTACATGTAGTCGATGTTGTTGTTCTTCTTCACGTAGCTGCGGATATCCTCGGCCGAAGCCATGTCGAGGGTCTTCAGGGCCTTGTCGAAGGCCACATAGCCGGAGTAGTTCACATTGACGCGCTCCTGGTTCTTCTTGCCTTTCTTGGTGGTCACGATGATCACACCGTTGGCGGCCTTCGAACCGTAGATGGCGGTAGCCGTGGCATCGCGCAGCACGTCGATGCTTTCGATATCGTCGGGTGCCACCATCGAGATGTCCACGCCGGGAATACCGTCGATGACATAGTAGGGGCTCATGGCACCGGAACGCAAGGAGGAGGCACCACGCAGGGTCATGCTGGGAGAGCCGTTCGGGTCGCCGCTGGTCGTTACCGTCAGACCGGCCACCTTTCCTTGCAGCATACTGCCGGCATCGGTGAATACACCTTTGTTCAACTGGTCTGCCTTCACGGTGGTAATCGAAGAGGTCACATCCTTGCGGCTCATCGAACCGTAACCGATGACAACGACTTCTTCCAGTGTTTCGGTGTCATCTTCAAGCACCACCTTCAGGGTGGGGCCGTTGACCACAGCTTCCTGTGTCTTGTAGCCTACGTAGGAGAAGACCAAGGTCTTGCCTTTCGCTACGTTCATGACAAATTTACCATCGATATCCGTAATCATACCGTTGGTAGTTCCCTTTTCGAGCACGTTGACACCGATTAACGGTTCGCCGGCCTTGTCGGTCACAAGACCCGAAACCTTACTCTGTGCGAACGCCACTGCGCTGTTCAAGAGGAGTAACGCAAGAACAATCATCTGCGTGTACATCCGTTTGCTTGTTTGTACGTTTAGCATGGTTCTTAAAATTGGTAAGTTATTAAATCAAAATCAAAGTTATACGTTCGTTATTACATTTATATTACTTTTTGTGTATCCTATGAAAAAATATCCTGAAAACATCTTTTGACGCATTATCCTAAAAACATACTAAAGTTTTATATAAATCTTCTTCTTGTAAAGCGGGTAGCCTAAGGCCCCCATGACTCCTACAAACAGGACGGCATAGGCCAGCGATGCCAAGTAGGGATTGACCGTCACGGCCTCCAGTGCCTGGTAAATGGGAGCTTTCGCCTGCAGGCTGTCCAGCACGATGGCGGCCAGTTCGCTGACCACATAGAGGAACAGCGGGTTGACACCGAAAACGTGGAAGAACGTCTGCCAGCGGCCTCGCTGCCCCTGGACATCGATGATAAACATCAGGGTGGCCAAAAGCAGGGTACCCGTGCCGCACGACACCAGTACGAAGGTGGGCGACCAGATCCGTTTGTTGAGCGGCCAGGCATCTGTCAGCAGGTAGCCGACGGCCAGCAGCAGGAAGCCGGTGACGAACAGGCGCAGCACCTTGTCTTTCTTGTCGGAGGTGGTCAAGATGATGCGGCCGCAGCAGAACCCGATGAGGGTATGGGACACGGCAGCCAGTGTGCTGAGCAGTCCTTCCGGATCCACCGGACTCTTGTGGTACAGGTGGGCTTCCCCCAGCACGGCCCGGTCGATGACGGCGATGAGGTTGGTCGTGTCCTGCCGGTAGCCGTTGCCCAGGTCGAGCAGGCCGGCATATACCACCAGCAAGATGCCGGCTATCCAGGGCAGCCACTTGTGCGGAAGGGTGATGGCCATGAGCGACACCAGTCCGTAGCAAAGGGCAATGCGGGGCAGTACGCCCGGGATGCGCAGATGGTCGAACGGCAGGAAGTCACCGCTACAAATGGCGGCGAACCAGTGGATGCCCCATCCTACTGCGGCGATGAGCAGCGTGCGCTTGAGGATTTTCCGGACCAGCGTTCCCGAAGGACGGAAAACTGCCTTGCTCAACGAAAGGTAGGTAGAGATACCCACCATGAAGAGGAAGAAGGGGAAAATCAGGTCGCAAGCCGTCATCCCGTTCCAGGCGCAATGGCGCAGCTGGGCGAAGGTGTGAGGTCCTCCTCCGTTGTTGACCAGGATCATTCCTGCCACGGTGATGCCTCGCAGAATATCGAGTGATAGCAACCGTTTCATGGTCTTGTCGTTTCAATGAGGTGAAGGGCTTTGCGGGAAAGGTCGATGCAGTCGCCTTCCGGTGCAGCCGAGTAGGGGGTATGGTCTACGGTCCACGGTTCCTCGATGGCATACCAGTCCACGGTGACCGGCTGCTTGCGCTTGGCGCTCAGCTCGTCCATGGTGCTGGCCAGTCCCGGATGGATGGGCTGTTCGTGGCTCATGTCCTCCAGCTCCTTCTGCAGCAGGTTCCACCACGTGCTCCAGCGTTGGTAGTAGAAGTCCTTCAGCAGTCCGTTCCATTCCTTGTGGGCATAGTCGCGCAGGCCCCGGTCGGCACAGGTGCGGTTGCCCCAGGTCGTAATCTGTACGCGGGCATTCCATTCGTAGAGGTCTTTTTCTTCGGGAGTGTTGCCCAGCTGGCGGGCCTCGCTGGTCCAGCGTCCCACGCGGAACTCGCTACGGCTGCCCAGCAGCTCGTCCTGCATCAGCAGCAGGTCGAGGAACTGCCGGCTGTGCCGGTCGAACGCCCGGCGGTCGAAGTTCTTGAAGTCGGCAATCGTATAGTTGTACACCATGCGGCCGCGGTCGGCCACCGCCTGACGGGTGATGTCCACCAGGTCGTATTCATAGTTGTTGTTCCCCCGGAAACGGTCGGCCGCCTTCGCCATGCAGCGGGCTGCCTCTGCAGTAGAGTGCGGGTCGTAGTAGTTCTGCATCTTCGACCAGCTGGATGCCTGGAAGTTGTCCATGGAAGGACGGCCACAGAAGATGGACTCGTGAGGTCCCTGCTGGTTGTTGCCGGCCGGGCAGTTGTAGATGCCATGGATGAGGATGTCCCAGGCCTCGGCAATGTTCTCGTCGTACTGTCCGTAGCGGGCCGTGAGATACTCCTTGATCCAGGTCTCCTTGGTGAACTTCTCGGGCCGCCAGGGAAGTTCGCTCATCAGTTCGAACATGACGGGATTGTTCTCGCTGCCTTCCATGGAGAAGCCGATGCCTTTCAGACGGGCAGCCAACGGATTGTTCTTCGTCAGGTAGAAGTTGTTCAGCAGCTGGTCCATGCGTCCGTGCAGTCCCACATTGCCGCCGAAGTTCTGCAGCAGGCAGAACAGCCATTCGTGCTGTTCATAGCCTTTCTCCCGTTTCCAGATGGAAGGGATTCCCCACATGGGACGGCATTCGCTGAAGAGGTCGAGAATCAGGAGGTCGCCGGTCGGGATGTTTTGGATCATGGCCTGACGAGGGTTCTCCGTCCATCCCTGAATCACCCATACCGCATGGGGATTGGCTTTCTTCATGGCCTTCAGTACGGCCTGTCCGGCCCCGTTGAAGTCCGTTTCATCACCAGCCTTGCTTTCGTGGAAGGGGTCCATGGAATAGTAGTTGGCCTTGCCGAAGAGGGCTTCGCGCTCCTGATAGTACAGGGCGGCGATTTCCTGGTAACGGGCATCCGTGGGTTGCAGGAAAGCCGGACGCAGGTATCCGTTCCAGATTTCCGGATCGGTGACATTCAGACCCAGTTTCTCCTTGGCATTGCTCGGCACCATCCCCGAATAGCCGGGGAAGATCGGTTCGATGCCGTATTCCTTCATGCGTTTCAAGATCTTTTTCTGCAAGACTTCCTGCTGGACATACCAGCTGTCGGGGTTCGGGCCTCCCCATCCTTCGAGGTTGTTCATTTCCCACCAGGCCAGGAATGCCGGTCCGGCAATGAAGCGGTTGATTTCTTCAGAGGTGTAGCCCAGTTTCAGGAGCATATTGCGCCATACACATTCTTCGCCCACGGCAGCCAGCGGCAGGTTGACGCCGTGAAGGGCCATCCAGTCGATCTCTTTTTCCCAGCGGGCCCAGTCCCAGAAGGCCATGCTGTAGGAGAATGTACAATAGTTGAAATCGTAGCGCAGGGAGAGGTCTGTCTCGCGGCGTTCTTTCTTCGTGACAGGCGGAAGAACTGCAGGCAGCTTCGCCGTCATGCCGTTCCAGGAAAGATGGATGCCAGCATGATACTTGAGGTACCAGTTGATGCCGCACGCTATATTAATATAGGTATTGCCGCGTACCACCACTTTGCTGCCCCGTTGGTCCAGTTCAAAGAAGTCGGTGTCGCTTTTCCGCAGTTCGGTAATGAACTTTTTGGAGGCACCTTTATCAATGCGTTCCAGCATCCCTTCGATGGGTCCGGCTGTTGCGAATGAACCGGCAAGCACCATCAGCGTCATTAGAATTAGTCTTACTGCTTTCATGTGTTTTTCTATTTCGTTTGACGCAAAAATAGGTAAAATGTCACGGAACGAGGTGGAATATGGTGCAAAATAGGAGGAAAATAGTAAACTCCTCCTATTTTTTAGGGAAAAGTGCGCATCAATGGCAACTTTTTCGATATCGGATGAAAGAATATCGCTTTGCCTGTTGAAGGCATAAAGCGTATTCTTCCGTTGTCACTCGCGTCTCGTCAGAGCGTATCTTTCGTCAGCAGGGTGCACTTTTTCTGCTGGAGGATGTCCAGGCAGCGGGGCAGGTCGTTGGGCTTGATGACTACATGGGCCGAGTCGGCCTGGGCAAATGCGTACATGTACTCGATGAAAATCTTTTCTTCGGCGAGGTATTCCAGGATGGTCGCCAGCGAGCCGGGCGTATTGTCACAGCTCAGGCAAAGCACATCGGTAGACATGACGGCAAAATCGCGGGCACGCAGTACTTCGACGGCGCGTTCCACATCGGAAACGATGAGGCGCAGAATACCGAAGTCGGCGGTTTCGGCCATACTGAAGGCATGCATGTTGATGCCGTTTTGTCCTAAGGTGCGGACCACTTCATTGATTCTTCCGGTCTTGTTTTCCAGAAAGACGGATAATTGTTTCAGTGTCATATCGCTTTTCTTGTTTTAAATGAAGTTATACCAGTTTTCGTTTGTCGATGACGCGCTTGGACTTTCCTTCGCTGCGCTGGATGCTGTTCGGTTCCACCAGCTTCACGTCGGCATTGATGGAGAGCACGCTCTTCAGCTTGTCCGAGAGTTTCTTCTTCAGGCCCAGCATGGCGCCGATGTCGTCGCTGAAGAAGTCGCGGCGAACTTCCACCTGTACTTCCAGGGTGTCGAGGTTGTTCTTGCGGTCCACCACCAGCAGGTACTGCGGCTCGAATTCTTTCATTTCGAGGATGACGCTTTCCACCTGCGAGGGGAAGACATTGATGCCTCGGATGATGAGCATGTCGTCGCTGCGTCCCATAATGGGGGTCATGCGTATGTTGGTCCGTCCGCAGGGACAAGTCCCTTCCATGAGCGAGCAGAGGTCCTTGGTGCGGTAGCGCAGCAGGGGCATTCCTTCCTTGGTCAGAGTGGTGAAGACCAATTCGCCTGTCTGTCCGTGGGGCAGTACCTCCAGGGTATCGGGGTCGATGATTTCGGGATAGAAATGATCCTCATTGATGTGCGACCCGTGCTGTTCTTCGCATTCGTAGGACACACCCGGTCCCATGATTTCACTCAGTCCGTAGATGTTGTAGCCTTTCAGTCCCAGACGCTGCTGGATTTCCTGACGCATGTTTTCTGTCCAGGGTTCAGCCCCGAAGGCGCCGATGTGGAGGTGCAGGTCGTCCTTGCTCAGTCCCATCCGCTCGATGACTTCTGCCAGGTAGAGGGCATACGATGGGGTGCAGGCAATGCCCGTAATGTTCAGGTCGCGGATGAGGCGCAGGTGTTTCTCTGTATTGCCGGTAGATGCCGGAATAACAGTCGCTCCCAGGTTCTCCACACCATAGTGCGCTCCCAGACCGCCGGTGAACAGTCCGTAGCCGTAGCTGACGGAAAAGGTGTCATTGCGCGTTACGCCAAAGGCAGACAGACAGCGGGACATGACTTCTGACCAGATGGCCAGGTCGCGGCGCGTATAGCCGACGATGGTCGGATTGCCTGTAGTGCCGGAGGAGGCATGCACACGTACAATCTCTGAGGCCGGAGCGGCCTGCAATCCATACGGATAGTTGTCGCGCAAATCCTGCTTGGTAGTAAAAGGCAGTTTCACGATATCATCGATGCTGCGGATGTCATCGGGAGATAGATCCATTTCCTGCATCTTGTTGCGATAGAACGGTACATTGTGGTAGACATAGCTTACCAGTTTCTGCAACCGTTTTCCTTGCAGATCACGCATCTGTTCGCGTGGCATACATTCTTTGTTGGTGTTCCAAATCATAGATTAGTCATTAAATGATAGATTCTTCGTTTCTCGTTTCTTGTTTTTCGTTTTATATTCTTCCTTCCTCATTCTTCATTTTTTTTCATCTTTATGGTCCTCCTCGAACGCTTTCATTCGTTCTTCCAGCACCGGATACAATTCTTCCCGCATACGCGAAGTACAGGCACGTACACCGGGCTGGTCACTGCCCGTAGTGGACAAGGAAATGCTGCTCACCCCGTAATACATCAGTTCCTTCAGCAATTCCCCGCCGCTCATGCCCGGATAGCCGAGGGTGAAGAAAAATCCGTCGCCCACCTCCTCATTCACATCGCGCGAATAGACAATGGAAAAACCATGGTCAGTGAAAATCTTTTTCATGCGATGGGCACGGCGTTCGTATTCCCGCGTGTCTTCCACAAAGTTGATGTCGCCTGCTACGGAACGGTTCAGCATTTCGGCCAGTCCGTACTGGGTGGTGGCCGTACAGCCGGAGGTAATCATGTACATGATGGAAGCGATAAACGTGGGACCGAACACCCCCGTGTTTTCATAGCGTTCGGCAAAAGCCGGGTACTGACGGTCGAACAACGTATCGGACACACACGCCAAGGCAATGCGCTGCCCCGCATAGCTGAAGATTTTCGAGGCCGACAGCATCAGGATGTAATTGTCGGTATAGCGGGCCACCGTCGGTGCAAAGGGAGCCTGGTAGGGATGTCCCAACGGATGGCGGAAATCCATGCAGAAATAGGCCTGGTCTTCCAACACCACGGCATCGTAGCGGGTAGCCAGTTCACCGATGATTTTCAGTTCGTCCTCATCCAGGCAAATCCAGGCCGGATTGTTGGGATTGGAGTAGACGATGGCAGCAATGTCTCCTTTCCGGAGAAAACTTTCCAGTTTCTCCCGGAGGGCAGCTCCCCGATAGTCGTGAATATCGAACAGTTCCCAACGAATACCCAGGATGCGCAACTGGGATTTCTGAATGGGGAAACCAGGGTCGATGAACAGGATTTTGTCCTTGCCGGGAATGCGCTGGGTACAAGCGATGAAGGCTCCGAACGACGCACAGACCGAGCCGGTGGTAGGCAGACAGGACCGGGCGGAGATGTCAATATCGATGAACGCCTTGATGAAACGGGAGGCAGCTTCCTTCAGTTCGGGCACGCCGGCGGCAGCCGGGTATTGTGCTCCCAACCCCTTGTCGAGTGCTGCCTTCTCTGCCTCAATGCCGATGCGGTTGGCCGGCAGACCGGGGGAACCCTGGTCCATGCGGATGAACGGAATACCGGTCAGTTCCTCCAGTCGGGAAGCTACCAAGAGCACATCGCCGATGGTAGCATTGGACAGGTCGGCCACTTTCATGTCGCGGGCCACCTGGGCCACCAGTTCTTCAGAGAATACGCGGCTCATAGGCGGTCGGCATGAAGTTGTTGCACATACTGGTAACCCAGGTCGAAGGCACGCTGGTTCATCTCCACCACCGCTGCTCCCTTGGCGGCGAAGATCCGCTCCACGCTTTCGCGCAAGGTAGCGGCATCAAACACCTTCAGGAAGGCCGCCGCTGCACCCAACAGGATGACATTGGCCGACTTGGGCATTCCGTGCTCCTTGGCCAGCTTCTCCACATCCAGTGCCACTACGTGAGGCAGAGCGTTCAGTTCCGCCATCAAGCCTTCCGCATCCGGATAGTTCGGGATATTGACAAATGGAGCGGAGGAAGTGATGATCCATCCTTCGCGCGAGAGATAAGGCAGGTAGCGTAGGGCTTCCATCGGTTCGAGCGAGAGAATCAGGTCGGCTGTACCCAGGGCAATCAGGTCGGATGCGATGGGCGCGTCGCTCAGGCGGAGGTTCGACTGCACATCGCCGCCGCGCTGGCTCATTCCGTGTACTTCGGCTTGTTTCAGGTTCAGTCCCATGCGGGTAGCCGCTTCCCCGATGATGGTGGCGATTGACAGAATACCTTGTCCGCCTACGCCCGAGAGTATGATGTCTGTTTTCATTTCTTTTCAGCTCTTTTCTGTTTTAACTTGCGGTTCAGGGTTTGCATGCACTCGCGCCGAGGAATGATGACCGATACGCCGTTGTATTCGATTTCCTCGCGCAGGATACGGGTAATCTCTTCCATGTTCTTGGGCAGGGGCACCACTACACGGACATGCTCCGGTGCCACGCCCAGACCCAGACAGATGGCCTCGAACTTGTTGGTGCCGGCAGAATCTTGTCCGCCGGTCATGGCTGTCGTCAGGTTGTCCGAAATGATGACGGTAATGTTGGCCCGGTCGTTGACGGCATCCAGCAGTCCGGTCATGCCCGAATGGGTGAAGGTAGAGTCTCCGATGACAGCGACCGCAGGGAAGCAGCCGGCATCGGCAGCCCCTTTGGCCATGGTGATGGAGGCTCCCATGTCCACGCAGCTGTTCAGGGCCCGGAACGGAGGAAGGGCTCCCAGGGTATAACAGCCGATGTCGCCGAATACCTTGGCATCGGGATAGTCGGCAATGACGCGGTTCAGTGCATCGTACACATCGCGGTGGCCGCAGCCGTTGCAGAGGGCCGGCGGACGGGGCACCAAGTTGGCAGCCGGTGCAAACACCTCCTCGCAAGGCAGTCCGAAGGCTTTTCTGACAGCATCGGGGGTCAGCTCGCCGGTACGGGTCAGGTCACCGCTCAGCCGTCCTTTTACGGTGTAGGCAGAGGGGAGTGTTCCTTTGAGTTGCTCCTCGACAAAAGGTTGTCCGTCTTCTACCACCCACAGCTCCCGGCAGGCATCGGCCAGACGGACCAGGGTGTCGACGGGCAGGGGATAGTGGGATACCTTCACCAGGGGGAAAGGACAGCCGTCGGGATAGTTCTCCATCACGTAGTTGTAGCCGATGCCGCAGGCTACGATTCCTTTTTCGGCCTTTCTTTCGCCGGCAGGGAAAGAGGAGCGGTTATAGGGCGACTGTTCCGACCGTTCCATCAGGACCGGCTGGGTTTCAATGACCTTCAGATAGCGGCGGCGGGCATTTCCCGGCAGCAGTACCCAGTCGGTCGGGACGGACGCCTTGCCCGTACAGGCCACCTCGGCCCCTACGGCCTTGACAGCCACGTTGGCCCGAGAATGCGCCATGCGTGTCGTGATGCGCAGCAGGACCGGCAGTCCCACTTCTTCCGACAGGCTGTAGGCAAACTCCATCATGTCGTAGGCCTCCTGTTGGGACGACGGTTCCAGAATGGGCACCATGGCGAACTTCGCATAGAAGCGGGAATCCTGTTCGTTCTGTGACGAGTGCATCGAGGGGTCATCGGCCGCCACGACCACGATGCCGCCATTGACACCGGTCATTGCGGCATTGACAAAGGCATCGGCACATACGTTCATACCCACGTGCTTCATGCAGACCAGTGCCCGCTTGCCCACGTACGATACGCCCAATGCTGCCTCCATGGCCGTCTTTTCGTTGGTACACCAGGTGGTGTGCAACCGGCGTTCGCGGGCCAGGGGAGAAGCTTGTATGAATTCAGTAATCTCAGTTGAGGGGGTGCCGGGGTATGCGTAGACACCGGCAATTCCTGCGTGGAGGGCACCCAAGGCAATGGCCTGGTCGCCCAGCAGTAAGTGTATGTTCTTGTTTTCCATTATAGGGTGAATTAGTCGAGTGTGAAAAAATCGGCATCGTCCAGTACGGGGAATTTCTGCCGGAAGGCTTCCAGTGCCTGCAGGTCAATGTCAGCAACGGCCACTCCCGTCTCGCCGTCGGGACAGGCGGCCAGCGTACGTCCCCAAGGGTCGATGAGTGCCGTCCCTCCGTTGTACTGGCAGTAAGGGTCGTTCCCGGTCCGGTTGACAGCAGCCACATAGCACTGGTTCTCAATGGCGCGGGCCCGTATCAATGTCTTCCAGGCTTCGATGCGCGGAACGGGCCAGCTGGCAATGTAGATAATCATGTCGTAGTCCTTCCGGTTGCGGGCAAAGACCGGGAAGCGGAGGTCGTAGCAGACCTGTAGCAGGATACGGACACCCCGGTAGTCCACCACCACCCGTTCCCTGCCCGGTGTGAACTGCTTGTCTTCGCCGCCGAAGGTAAACAGGTGGTGCTTGTTGTAGCAGACCACTCTGCCATCCGGACAGACAAAGTGGAAGCGGTTGAAGAACCGTCCGTCTTCTTCAATGGCGATGCTGCCGGCGATGGCGCACTGGCGTTCCTGCGCCTTGCGTTTCATCCATGCCAAGGTAGCACAGTCGGCCGGTTCAGCAATGCCTTTCGGTTGGGTACAGAACCCGGTGGAAAACATTTCCGGCAGGATGAACAGGTCTCCTTCAGCCTGCTGCTCCATCATCAGCTCCGCCTGGCGGACATTTTGGGCAGGATTGGCCCATTCAATATCAGTTTGCAATAGAATAACTTTCATGTCATTTTGAAATTAGAAGACCCAAAGATAAGAAAAGTATTCTATAAATTCGGCAGATGGTGTGATTTTTTGTTTAAATTAGGAATTGGCGCGATGTACGGCGGCCGTTCTCCCCGGCAGCTGTCAGTCGGCAGTCAGTTTCCGTTCCAGTTCTTCCGCCGTCAGCCGCAGATAGAACCGTCCCTGATGAGCAATGGAGATATTGCCTGTTTCCTCCGACACGATGATGGCGATGGCATCCGTTTCTTGCGAGATGCCCATGGCCGCCCGGTGTCGCAGTCCCAGTTCCTTGGGAATGTCCAGGTTGTGCGAAACAGGGAGAATGCAGCCGGCAGCCTTGATGCGCTTGTTGCTGATGACCATGGCCCCGTCGTGCAATGGACTGTTCTTGAAGAAGATGTTCTCGATGAGCCGCTGGTTGATGGTCGCATCGATGACATCGCCCGTCCGCACGATATCGTCCAAGGGGAAATTCTTCTCGATGACAATGAGGGCACCCACCTTTCCCTTTCCCATGCTCATGCACGCCATGACGATGGGCATGATGTCCTCCTTGCTGGTTTCCCTCTCCCGGCTTCCCTTGAAAAAGCGCAGGATGCTGATGGTGTGATGGCGCGAACCCAGCGTGAGGAGGAAGCGGCGGATTTCATCCTGGAACAGGACAATGAGGGCCAGGGCACCCACACTGACCAGCTTGTCGAAGATGGACCCCAACAACCGCATCTGCAGTACCTGCGACACGATGACCCAGATGACGATAAACACCAGTATGCCTACGAAGACGTTCAGCGAGCCGGACGACTTCATGAGTTTGTAGCTCTTGTAGAGCAGGAAGGCCACCAGCAGGATGTCCAGTATGTCTTTTACACCGATGAGGCTGATATCGAATGGCATGGCTGCAAGATGGTTAAAGGGTGAACTGGTTCATTTTCTGTACAATCCGTACGGCCTCGACGGCTTCTTTCACATCGTGTACCCGCAGGATGTCGGCCCCTTTCATCAGGCAGAGGGTATCGATGACGCTCGTCCCGTTCAGTGCCTCGGCAGGAGTGCCGCCCAGCAGTTTGTAGATCATGGATTTCCGGGAAACTCCTACCAGTACGGGCAGCCCGAAGGAACTGAGTTCTTCCATACCGGTCAGCAGCTCGTAGTTGTGGTCGAGCGTCTTGCCGAATCCGAATCCGGGATCGAGAATGATGTCGCGTGCCCCGAGGTCGCGCAAGCGGGCCACCTTCTCCGAGAAGTAGTACATGACTTCCTTCACCACATGGTCGTAGTGGGGGTGCAGCTGCATGTTCTGCGGAGTGCCTTGCATGTGCATAATAATATAAGGTACGCGTAGGTCGGCCACCGTGCGGAACATGTCAGCGTCCATCTCGCCGGCGGCGATGTCGTTGATGATGGCCACCCCGTATTCCTCCACGCACATCCGTGCCACATCGGCCCGGAACGTATCGACCGAGATGACGGCATCCGGCTGTTCGCGGCGGACCACCGTCAGTCCCTTGCGCAGGCGGTCCATCTCTTCTTCCGCAGAGATGTGCTCGGCATTGGGACGTGAGGAATAGGCACCGATGTCGATGATGCTGCCTCCTTCGGCGACAATCTGTGCGGCGCGTTCCGCGATTTCCGCCTCCGTCTGTTTGCGGCTGTTGCTATAGAAAGAGTCGGGGGTCACGTTGAGAATCCCCATGACCTGTGGGGTAGAGAGATCCATCAGCTGCCCGTTCACATTGATAAAATGGTTCTTTGAGTCGTTCATGTCATCAGTCAGGTTTAGAAAAACTCCACAAAGGTAGCGACAATTATTGGTTTTTTGCTGTCTTGTTCCCCTGTTTTTCCCGTTGTTTTTTTCTCTCCTGCCTTTTTTGTCTTTCCCGTCTTCCCGGCATGCCTGAATCCATTGTGCGATGATGGGCAGTTTTGATGGAGATTGACAGCCGTTAATCCCATATTTTTGTATCTTTGTCCCGGCATTTCATCTCAATGGGACAAAGCGGAAATTAGGGCTATCCCAGTTGGGTGGATGTAATAACAGGAGAAGCAAAAGATGAATAAGATAATAGACTGTTTCAAGAAGGCGGTGCCTGCCTCCTGGAGAAGCACCCGATGGCTGCTTCGGCTGATGATACCCATCTCGTTGGCTGTGACACTGATGCAACATTGCGGCCTGCTCGCCCGGATGGCTACCTGGATCAACCCGCTGTTCGTTCATTTCGGTCTGCCGGGAGAATCGGCAGCAGCATTCATTTCGGGTGCCACGGCTGGCACGTATGCCGGAATTGCCGTGATGATGTCCTTGCCGCTGACCATGAAACAGGCCTCGATACTGGCGCTGATGATTGCCCTCTGCCATGCCTTGCCTATGGAGTGCGCCGTCAACCGGAAGACCGGTTCCTCGTTTTGGAAGATGGGGGTGCTACGCATGGTCATGGCTTTCGTCTGTGCCTTTACGCTCAATGCCTTGTTGCCCGATATGCCGGGAATGTACATCTACCTCGGTGCAGCGGCAGACAGCAGCTGGTCGGAGGTAATGACAACATGGTTTGTTTCGCAGCTGAAGATGTCACTGATGGTGGCATTGATTATCTACTCCCTGATGGTCGTCCAGCGGATGCTGGAGGCTTATCGCCTGCTCGACCCCTTGTCCCGTCTTCTCTCGCCGCTGATGGCACTTTTCGGTTTGCCTCGTCCTGCTTCCTACATGTGGCTCGTAGGCAACGTTTTGGGTATCAGCTATGGTTCTGCAGTGATGCTCGAATTGGAGGAGAAGGGGTTGGTGACCCGCGAAGAGGCCAACGATGTGAACTACCACCTCGTCATGAACCACTCCCTGCTGGAGGACACCATCGTCTTCGCCGCTACCGGCATCTCCGCCCTCCTGCTGATTGCTACCCGCGTCAGTTTCGCCCTTGTCGTGGTGTGGGGGAGGATTTTTCTTCGTTCCTGCCGGAACGGACATGAAATACTTGCGGCTTTTCTTTTGCGCAGCGTTCGGTTTGCACTATCTTTGCGGCCGGATAAACGTAAACCGAAGAAATCATGGAAAGAATAGAAGAAATATACCGTCTTTTTCTGCAATGTGGAGAGGTGACGACAGATAGCCGCCGCTGTCCGGAAGGTTCGATGTTCATTGCCCTGAAGGGGGCCAACTTCAATGGAAATGCGTTTGCTGCCCAGGCGTTGGCGGCAGGTTGTCGGTATGCGCTGGTAGATGAAGCAGCGTATACCGCCCCCGCTTGTCCGGCCATCGTGCAGGTGGACAACTGCCTGCAGACCTTGCAGCAGCTGGCCCGCTTCCATCGTAGGAAGTTGGGGACCCGCATTGTAGGGGTAACGGGAACCAACGGAAAGACAACGACCAAGGAGCTGCTGGCGGCAGTGCTGAAACAAAAGTACCGGGTACTGGCTACGCAAGGTAACTTGAACAATGCCATCGGAGTTCCCCTGACATTGTTGCGGCTGACCGAGGCCGACGAGGTGGCAGTAGTGGAGATGGGGGCCAGCCATCCCGGCGACATCCGCGAACTGGTGGACATCGCAGAGCCTGACTACGGACTGATTACCAATGTGGGAATGGCTCATCTGCAAGGATTCGGGTCGCTGGAAGGAGTCATCCGTACGAAAGGGGAACTGTACGACTACCTTCGTACACGTCCGGAAGGTGCGACGGTATTCCTGCAGAACGAGAATCCCTACCTGAACGAAATCGCGCACGGATTACACTGCCTCCGCTATGGACAGTCGGAAGGACTGTATGTGAGCGGTAGCGTCACCGGTTGCTCGCCGTTCCTGAAGTTCAGGTGGACGGCAGACGGAACGAGCCACGAAGTGCAGACCCACCTGATCGGTGCCTACAACCTCGACAATGCCTTGGCCGCGGTGGCCGTGGGGCGTTTCTTTGCCGTCGGCGACGAACAGATCTGTCAGGCATTGGGTACGTATGAACCCCAGAACAACCGTTCGCAGTTGAAGCAGACCGCCCATAACCGGTTGGTAGTGGATGCCTACAATGCCAACCCCACCAGCATGAGGGCCGCCTTACTGAATTTCCGACAGATGGAGGTTCCCCGCAAGATGGTTATCTTGGGCGACATGAAGGAATTGGGAGCCAGCAGTGCGGAGGAGCACCGGCAGATAGTGGAACTGTTGAAAACTTGTTCGTTCGACCGCGTTGTATTGGTTGGAACGGAGTTTGCTGCCACTTGCCCTCCCTTCCCGACCTGTGCCGATGTCGGGCAGGTGAAGGCACTGCTTCATCAGGATTCTCCCCGGGACTGTTACATCCTCATCAAAGGATCGAACAGCATGAAGCTGGCGCAGTTGGCAGAGTGTGAGGATTTATAGCACCTTTTCCTGTCATGCAAAGCGAACAGAGGGTGTATCAAAATAAAAACCGCATGTCATTTTGCTTGTCATTCTTTACTACGTTGACAATTTGATTTAACAATAAATCTCTTTGTGTCCTTTGTGTCTCTGTGTTTCAAAAAGCATACATCCACTTGATGTTTACAGATCCTTCACTTCGAATGACAAGCAAAATGGCAGCTGTTTTCTGTTTGGGCACCCTCATTGTTTCGGCTTCAACCCCATTTCAGCAGCTTTCTGTAGCAGGAACGCATAGGCCGCATCGTGCTCGTTGGGAATCACCCCGTCGAGAATCGCATCCTTGATGGCACTCTTCAGCGTACCGATTTCGCGGCATGGCTCCAGCCCGAATACCTGCATGATTTCAGCCCCGTCCACCGGCGGCTGGAAGTTACGGATACGATCCTTCTCCTCCAGGTCTTTCAGCTTCTGGCGGACCAGCTTGAAGTTGTCGAGGAAGCGTTGCTTGCGGGCCTCGTTCTTCGAGGTGATGTCCGCTTCGCACAGCAGCATCAGGTCGTCGATGTCATCCCCCGCTTCGAAAAGCAGACGGCGGACGGCCGAATCGGTCACCTCCTCGTCGGCAATCACGATGGGACGCATGTGCAGTCCCACCAGTTTCTGCACGTATTTCATCTTCTCGTTCATCGGCAGCTTCATCCGGCGGAAAATGTCCGGTATCATCCGCTCGCCGATATAGTTGTGGTTGTGGAAAGTCCACCCAGCTTTCGGCTCCCACCGCTTGGTGCGTGGCTTGCCGATGTCGTGCAGCAGGGTAGCCCAGCGCAGCCACAGGTCGTTGCTCACGCGGGCAATGTTGTCCACCACTTCTAAGGTATGGTAGAAATTGTCCTTGTGTCCGCGTCCGTTCTTCACTTCCACCCCTTGCAGGGCAACCAGTTCCGGGAAAATCAGTTCCAGCAGTCCGCAGCGGTCCAGGTCGACGAACCCTTTCGAAGGCACGGGCGACAGAAGAATCTTGTTCAGCTCGTCCGCAATCCGTTCGCGCGAGATAATCTGGATGCGCTCCCGGTTCCGTTCCAGTGCGTCGAAGGTCTCGTCTTCGATGTAGAAGTTCAGCTGGGTGGCAAACCGGATGCAGCGCATCATGCGCAGCGGGTCGTCGCTGAAGGTGATGTCCGGGTCGAGCGGAGTGCGGATGATACGGTCTTCCAGGTCGTCCAGTCCTCCGAACGGATCGACCAGCTCTCCATAGCGGGCCTGGTTGAGGCAGACCGCCAGGGCATTGATGGTAAAGTCGCGGCGGTTCTGGTCATCTTCCAGCGTACCATCCTCCACCACCGGCTTGCGGCTGTCGTGGCTGTACGATTCCTTGCGGGCTCCGACGAACTCCACTTCCATGTCGTGGTATTTCACCTGGGCCGTACCGAAGTTCTTGAACACCGACACGTGGGCTCCTTTCCCCAGCCGCTTGCCCAATGCCTGTGCGATATCGATGCCACTGCCGACCACCACTACGTCGATGTCCTTCGACGGACGGTGCAGGAAAATGTCTCGCACGTAGCCTCCCACTACGTAGCATTCCAGTCCCAGCTCGTCGGCGGTCTCGGAAATCAGCCGGAATATCTTTTCTGTGAAATGTTCTTTCAGTTCCATGTCGTTTCTGCTTATTGGACTGCAAAATTAGAAAAAAAAGGGGACTAATGAGGCGAAATGCCAATTAAATTGTATTTTTGCACGAACTCCTAAACTATGAATCATTTATGAAGAAGAAAATGCTATGGATGGTGGCGGCTGCATTCCTTGCAGGAGGCTGCAATGGCGACGGGAAGAAAGCAGGCGAGTTGCTCGCACGGGCAGAGGCATCCTTCGCCGAGGGTGATTACAATACGAGCAAACTTCGGATAGACAGCATTCGCACGCTCTACCCCAAGGCGTTCGAAGTGCGCAAGGCGGCGGTCGGACTGATGCAGCGGGTGGAACTTGATGAGCAGCAGAAGACCTTGACCTATTTGGACAGCATGTTGGTGCAGAAACAGGCATCGCTCGATTCCATCCGGGGGGAGTTTGTCCTGGAAAAAGATACGGCCTACCAGGAAATCGGCAATTATTTCTATCCCACACAGGTGGTGGAGAAGAATATCGGACGGTCGTTCTTGCGGGCACAGGTCAACGAACGGGGAGAAATGTCGCTGACATCGATTTACTGCGGCGGCAGCATCCATCACACCTCTGTCAAGGTGAGTGTAGACGGCGATACGTATGCCCAGACCCCCATGTCCACCGACAGCTATGAAAGTACCGACCTGGGACGGGCGGTGGAAAAGGCCGACTATAAGTTGGGGGCCGATGGGGGCGTAGTGGCCTTCATCATGGCTCATCAGGACAAGAAGTCGTTGCGCCTGGAGTTTGTCGGCGACCGTAATTTCAAGACCGTGATGCAGCCCTCCGATGTGAAGGCCATCGTTGCTGTGAGTGAGTTGGCCCGCATCCTTTCGGCCATGGAAGAAATCCGTCAGCAGCAGAAGGATGCCCAGCTGAAAATCCGTTTCGTTCAGCGGAAAATGCAGGAACGGGAGCAGGAGTAATCCGATACGATGGTTATGGAATTTCCACAGCTCGCCCCTTATCTGCAGGAACTGCCGGCCGGTGCCATAGCCGACACCGTCAACCGCCGGCTGGAAACACATTCGCGACTCGTGGTGACCGCTCCTCCCGGAGCCGGAAAGTCCACGCTGTTGCCCCTGACCCTGTTGCAGGGAGCGGATTCGGGCAAGGTGGTGGTACTGGAACCCCGTCGGTTGGCAGCCCGTCAGATTGCAGAGCGGATGGCGGCTATGCTGGGAGAACCGGTAGGAAAGACCGTTGGCTATCGGGTGCGGTTTGAAAGCAAGGTCTCGAAGGACACCCGGATTGAAGTGCTGACCGAAGGGATTCTTACCCGGCTGTTAGTGGACGATGCCACTCTCGACGGCGTGTCGGTCGTGGTCTTCGATGAGTTCCACGAACGCAGTCTGACCTCCGATGTCGCCCTTGCCCTGACCCGTGAGGCGCAGGACCTTCTTCGTCCCGACTTGCGAATCGTCGTGATGTCGGCCACCATCGATGCTACTGTCCTTTGCCGGGCACTGGATGCCCCGTTGGTGGAGAGCGAAGGACGGATGTTCCCCGTCGATATCCGGTATGGCGAAGAAGCCGATGTGCAGCATTGTGCCGAGCAGGTGGCGCGTGCCGTCAGCCGTGCCCACCGCGAACACGAGGGCGACATCCTGGCCTTCCTGCCCGGACAGGCGGACATCCTGAAATGCAAGGACCTCTTGGGCGATGCCCTGGGGGCTACACAAATCTGTCCCCTCTACGGCCTGTTGCCGCCCCAGGAACAGCGCAGGGCCATAGCCCCTTCTGCACCGGGCAGCCGGAAAGTGGTATTAGCCACCCCTGTGGCCGAAACCTCGCTGACCATTGAAGGGGTGAGGGTCGTGATAGATGCCGGTTTCTGCCGGACGATGGTTTTCGATGCCCGTACCGGACTGAGCCGTATGGAGACGGTACGCATCTCGATGGACATGGCCCGTCAGCGCAGCGGTCGTGCCGGTCGTGTGGCAGCCGGGGTATGCTATCGGCTGTGGTCCAAAGCCACGGAGCAACGGATGGCGGACTGCCGTCAGCCGGAGATTCTGGAAGCCGACCTGGCACCCACACTGCTCGACATTGCTGCTTGGGGCGGTGGGGAAGTGGAGGATTTGCCGTGGCTGACCCCTCCGTCCAAAGTACAAGTCGCTCAGGCACGTCGGCTGTTGGGGTGGTTGGGTGCCCTGGATGAGGCCGGGCGCATCACCCCTCATGGCCGGCAGTTGGCCGCCCTGCCGTGTCATCCCCGCATGGCACAGATGATGCTCAAGGCAGAAACGCCTGCACGGAAAGCACTGGCGGCAGACATCGCCGCCCTCCTGGAAGAGAAAGACCCTCTCTCAGCGGACAACGATGCCGACATCCGCTCGCGTCTGGTAGGGTTGCAGGAAGCTCGTCGCAAAGGAGCCACCGGACGATGGAACCGCATCGCCGTCATTGCGGCACAATACCGCCGCATGATGAAGGTAGGGGAAGGCACTGACTGGGACGATGTGCACGCGGCAGGGGCATTGATGGCGGCCGCTTACCCCGAGCGGGTGGCCCAGCGGGCGGGTCACAACTGTTACAAGCTGGCAGGAGGAGGTGCTACGGTCCGGTTAGAGGAAACGGATGCCCTGTCCGCCTACGACCTGCTGTCGGTGGCTTCGTTAGGCACACGGATTTTCTTGGCCGCCCCTTTGGAGGAAACGGAGGTGACGGAACTCGTGACGGAAAAGGACGCCTTGTTCTGGGACAGCAAGGAAGGGCGGGTGGTGGCCCGTTCGGAACGGCGGATAGGGGCACTGCTGCTCGGCAGCCGTCCTTTGTCCCAGGTTGATCCGGAAAAACGGGTACAGGTCATTTGCGATGCCGTGCACAAGGAAGGCCTCAGCCTGCTGGAGTTCAACGAGGAGGTGCAACGCCTGCAGCGTCGCATTGCTGCCGTGGCCGCCTGGCATCCCGAGCTGGAGCTGCCCGACCTCTCGACCGAGGCGGTACTTTCCCGGGCGGAGGAGTGGTTGCCCTTCTACCTCGGCAAGGCCTCCACGGCTGCCGAACTGAAGAAAATCAATCTGTGCGAAGCGGTGTGGAACCTGCTGGACTACGAGCAGCAGGTAGAGATAGACCGTTTAGCACCGTCGCACCTGCAGGTGCCTACCGGCAGCCGCATCCGTGTCGATTACCGTCAGGGGGCGGAAGCTCCCGTCGTCTGTGTCCGCCTTCAGGAATGTTTCGGCCTGACCGATACACCTCGGGTGGATGACGGTCGTTGCCCGGTCCTGATGGAACTGCTCTCTCCCGGCTTCAAGCCCGTGCAGCTGACGCAAGACCTCCGCAGTTTCTGGTCCACCACCTATTTTGAAGTGCGCAAGGAGCTTCGCCGCCGTTACCCCAAGCATTACTGGCCCGACAATCCGTTGGAGGCAGAAGCGGTGAGGGGAGTGAAGCGGAAATGAAAACCCATGACGAAGGACAAGTAGGTAAACAGATCACCGGCAGCAGGCACCCTGTTACCGATAGGACAAGTAAGTACCTTTTGCGTTCAGCCAAGGCTGAACGGTCGTAGAAGATAACATACTTGTTACTTGAAGTTAACTTCAAGCACCGTTCAGCCTGGGCTGAACGCAAAATCAAAGGGCTTGACCCAAACACGTTGAATCATTAAAACATGGAAGTATGGCAATAAACATAGAATGGCAGGTAAAACCTCCTGCCAAGAAGGAAGACAATCCACAGCTGTTCCCGCGCATCATCGATAGCGAGACAGTCGGCGAGAAACAACTGGCAGAGCTGATGGCATCTCATGGGTCCCTGACCCGAGGAAATGCCGAGGCAGCTCTCAGTGACATGGCAGAAGTGATGGCCGACCTGTTGAGGGAAGGGAAGACCATTCATATTCCCGGGTTAGGTTCGTTCAAACTGTCCATCGGTACGGATGCCGAAATCCATCCCGACAGTGACAGGCGTATGCAGAGCGTTGTGGTGCGAGGAGTCAGTTTCCAGCCTGATCAGGAGTTCATGGACGCTATCGGCCGCCCGGCTTTCCACTGGAAACCGACTACCGGAGTGGCCATCGCCCCTTCTGTCTCCCAGCTCATCCCTCGGCTGAAGGTCTATTTCCAGACGCACGACAGCCTGACCCGTCCCGCCTTCGAACAGTTGTTCGGCTTGAAGCGAACCACCGCCTATATCCGCCTGAAGCAACTGGAGGAAATGGGAGTGATCCAGGCGGTCGGGAACGGCAAAGGGACGAAATATGTCAGCGGGAAGGGTATCCTCTTCAATGCAAGCGAGGTGGTGACAGACAAACAAAGGGTGTAACTATATAGAGAAAAGGTCATGGACAAGAAAGATATACGGCAACCTCATTTCGTCAGTGGAGAAGGAGTGCATGTGGATGAAAGCTACATGCTTTGGATAGAGGAAATAAAAAGTCGTTATAAGAGAGCGCAAATCAAAGCGGCTGTCAAGGTGAACGCCGAGCAACTGTTGTTTAACTGGCAGTTGGGGCGAGATCTCGTCATCCGCAAGGCAGAGGAACGTTGGGGAGCTGGTGTAGTAGAGCAACTGAGCCTTGACCTGAAAGCGGCTTTCCCAAAGTCGAAGGGATTCAGTACTACGAACCTTTGGAATATGAAGAAATGGTATCTCTTCTATTCTCAGAAAACTCATGCTGAAAAACTCCACCAACTTGGTGGAGAATTACAAAACACTGACAATCAAAATACTGTAAAACTGCAACAACTTGGTGCAGAAATTCAAGAGGATCCAGATATAATAGCAGATGGAGAGTCATTCCCAATACCATTCTCCTTTGTGCCTTGGCGACACCATGTTGATATCATTACCAAATGTAAGAACATTGATGAAGCCCTTTTCTATGTCCGAAAGACGATAGAAGAGGGATGGAGCCGTCAGGCTCTTGACAACTGCCTTCATGCCAATTTATATAAAAGCCAAGGTGGTGCCATCAGCAATTTTACCGAATATCTGACACCAGAGCAGAGCCGTTTGGCACAGGAAATCACCAAGGATTCATACGACTTTGGATTCATCGCTTTGCCCGACGAATATGAAGAGTCTGAACTGGAGGATGAATTGGAAAAGAACATCAGTGAAATGGGCTTTTAAGGGGATTCAGACACCAATGGGAGTAGCCTCATACGACAATGTACGCATACAGGAAATCCGCGACGCTCTGCCATCGGAGGAAGAACTGAGCAAACGTCTACAACTGATGAGTGAAAAACGGAAATAAAAAGTCTTCATCACAGCTATATGAACGAAAGAATGATATAGCGCGACTACATGATTGGAGTTTATCTCCCGAAATGAGGAGGATGGTGGATTGGGCTACAGGATTGTAATCCTAAACATTGTGAGCAACGAACTGATTATCCTATAATAAGATGTGCATGATGTCCCCACCCTCGATCTTGGGGAACAGGCTCTTTGTCGCCGAAAAGTTCAGTGAGCTACAGCCCTTTGGATCGTCTTCACCGGCTCGCTCACTCTGTAGAAGCACCCCGTCAAAATCAAAGAACTTCATAACTTTACAAATTTGTAAATTACAAATAATTTATTTGTGAAGATATGACATATTTCTCTTTCTTCCAACCCTTTCTTCAAATCAAGATAGATACCTCCTGTTTTTCTTATCTCTATCAGTGTCTGGGACGCAAGGAGAATGCCCCTCTGTTCCCTAACGGGACACCCGATAAAATCCTTTTTGAGAACGACCGCAAAAACGAGTTGCTGGCATCAATGTTATATCAGTACTCAAGAAGAGCAATGAAGATAACCGGAAATTTCGTGTTTCGGAAGATGGAAATCAGTGAAATGTGAAAATCAGGAAATATTTATTTTCAATCATTTGTTTTTATAAGGATTAATTTGTAGTTTTGCCCCAAACAATACTGACTGAGTTCTGTCTAGAAAGCAGTTAGGTCATGGATATGAATGTTGCAGAACACACATCTAATGATGAAAGCACCCATGGAGGTGGTGTGAACCCTCCCTGCACCGGGCTTACCCCCGATGCCCTCCCCGAAGTTCAACAGCCAGTTTCGGCAGAGAACTCACCAACAGGGGTGTCCACCAGAAACGCGCCATTGCCAAAGGCCATCCAAGAAGCACGGCGTGCTGTTCGTACACCCCATTGGTATGCCCTGCGTACTACCTATGGAAGAGAGATGAAAGCATACGAGTACCTCCTAAAAAACAATGTTCAGGCCTACTGCTCTATTTCGGTAAGGGTGAAATTGATTGGAGGAAAGCAAGTCAAGGTTGAAAAGTCTCTTCTTCCCAATATTCTTTTTGTATATGGAACCGAGGAAGAAGTCTCCCGTTATGTCTATGATAACGTCAATCTTCCCTATGTTAGGTTTTACTACCGTCATACTCACATTGGTTCTCAAATTCAAAAGAGCCCTCTCATTGTTCCCGATCAACAGATGAAGAGTCTTCGTATCATTGCGTCTGCCGAGGGAGAGGATGTTTTCTTTAGCAATACTGACATTCCTAAGTTTTCGACGGGACAACGGGTGCGTATTACTTCAGGTACTTTTGCAGGAGTGGAGGGACGTGTGGCTCGCTTTCATGGTCAACAGCGCGTGGCGGTACAGATTGACGGCCTTTTAACGGCTGTGACAGCTTATGTCCCCAAGGCTTATTTGGTGCAATTGGATGGTGATGCTGTATGAAAATGACTTTTTGGGGTTACTTCCTTTCTGATGATTGCATTAATGATAGATAGATTTAAAAGTTATGACTATGCGAAAAATAATTTTTTTTATTGTGTTTCCCGTTGTAATTACCATTCTCTTTTCCTGTGGAGAAAGTGCCAAGGAACGTCAGCAGCGGGAGATGATTGATTCTTTGGAGCATGTGAATTTCCAGACTAATATGGCCTATGGAGATTTACAAAAGTATATCTCAATCATAGCCGAAGGGTTGGATAGTATTTCTATAGAAGAACATGAGATTTTCTTTGCTTCTCCGATGGGAGAGAACAATAATCGAATCAACAAACAGCGCATGAAGCAGCAGTTGGCTCACGTGCGGGAATTGTTAGCCAGACACAGAATGAGGATAGATTCGTTGGAACAAAAACTATCCAATAACCATAAGTATACCAAAGAACTTCAGACGATTATTGTCTCCTTGAAACAGCAGTTGGATCAGAAGGACAGAGAGTTGGAACAGCTTCGAGCCGATTTGGACAATAGTAAGAGGACGGTGAAGGAATTGCGTGAGCAGATGATAGAAATGACTCATGTTCAAGAGGAACAAAGTAGTCTTATTGAGGAGCAGAAGGAAAAATTGCAGAATCAGGAAGAGAAAATCAATGTGGCCTATGTAAGGATTGCCAGCAAGCGCGAACTCAAGGCGGATGGTTTGCTCACGGGTGGTTGGTTGAAAAAGAGAAAGGTGGATTACTCCAAACTGGATGCTTCCCTCTTCCAATCCATTGATATCCGTCAGACTCAGGTCTTTAATGTTCCTGAGAAATCCAAGATACTGACTCCGGTTCCCGACGGTAGCTATTCCTTTATTAATGGAACACTGACTATTACCAATCCGGAATTGTTTTGGAGTATCTCCAATTATCTTATTATACAAACGGAATAATAATCTTAATATAATATGGACGAGTACACAGAGAATAGTCTCATTGCTAATAGTGGACTTCATTTCAAAATTACAAAATTAGAGATTAACCCCGAAGAGCCTTTGGTGCTTGAGGGTGGCAAAACGCTCAAATACACCTTTCTTGAAGCGGTGGATTTCTTTAATGGATCCCGCGTTAGGTTTGATATTTGTAGCAATAAGAGTAGTGTTTATATTCCAATCGGCTATGCACGAAATGTCGATATATTGGCTGAGGCACCCAATGGCTTCCCCATTCTTGACGAGATGGGCATCCCCACTATCAGACCGGATGTGGCGGTTGCTACTCATGAAAACTATCCATCGGGTTCCCCTGAGCTGATGAGTATCAACTCACTATTTAGTTACCGCCTGAAAATAGGACATGAGCAGGTTCAGGCTTTTGATCTACTTCTGGATAAATGGTTGCCTATGCCTATGTATGAAGAAGAGATTTGTGGTCAAAGCATGAATTATCCCAACGGATGGTGCCGTGTGAAGATCTCAAAGATAGGGGAGAGGAAAAAGAACGGGATGCAACAATTCCGGTTTACTTGGGCTTTCGATACTCGGTTGGCTCAGGATATGCCAGAAGGAATCTTGCGGCCTGCTTTTCTGGATGGGAATGATGATACAAAGGTGTACAGTCTCTGTAATCGTACAGACCTGTTGTTGGGGCATTTCCTCAATATTCCTGACGGACAGAACGAGGCACCTGTCGGTGATTATCTGGCTTCGTTGCTTCAGATTGATTTGTCAGCGGTTATTCAGCCCAAATATAAGTTCTTGGGTT
>SFDG01000096.1 GCA_004558305.1 Phocaeicola plebeius | reverse complement strand
GAAGAAGTACTTGTTCGCCTCCTCTATCCGCTCGATGAAACGCGTCTTGTCTACATAATAGCAGTTGTCCCTGCGCAAATGCCCGAAGTTCATCATCCCATAAGGGATGCGCTTCGGCTTCGTCTTTCCGTTGGTCTGTTCCATGGTTTCTTTCCTTTTTCGGTTCCGGCTTTCTGCCAGAAGCAAAGGTAGGATTAATTCTCCAAACCGCCAAAAAATCAAAGGTAGACATCACTCAGGAGAAAGCACCACCGGGAAAAGTGTCTTGCCGTCCTTGTCCACCGGATAAAGTGCCCGCTCCGTCTCCAACCGTTTCTTCATCTGACGGCAGAGGCGTTTCACGATGTCGGGACGCTCTGCGGCCCTGTCGTGGTGTTCATAAGGGTCCTCCTTCAGATGGAACAGCCGACACGAAGGCACACCGTCCGTGTCGGGATGGTAATAGTAGATCAGCTTCCAGTCGCCCTTGCGGTAAGTGGTGAAATAGCTGCCCCGATGCTCATGCGGGAAGTGCATCAGGAAGTCATCGCGGTGCTGCCTGTCCGCTCTGCCCTGCAGCAGCCGCTTCAGGTCACTGCCGTCCAGCGCATGATGCTTCGGGACTTTTACCCCAGCTGCCGACAGCACCGTCGGATAGATGTCCATAATGGTCGCCATCTGGGTCTGCACGGCTCCCTGCGCAATCGGATACGCCTGCTGGAAGACATTGTCCGGTGCCGGTTTCGCCCATGCGGCAATGAACGGGACACGCACGCCTCCCTCAAATTCAGACCCTTTCTTTCCCTTGAAAGGAGCCGAAGAACCGTAGTCGGCAGCACCGCCCAGGGGAGCATCTCCGCCATTGTCCCCCAAGAAAAGAATCAGCGTATTCTCTGCCACCCCCAGCTGCTCCAGATAGTCCATCAGGTCGCCCAACGACTTGTCCATGCCCTCTATCAATGTGGCGAACGCCTGTGCCTGCCGGCTCTTGTCCCCTTCCCGGTAATGGGCGATAAAGCGTTGGTCCGTCTCGAACGGATTGTGTACGGCATAGTGCGCCATGTTCAGGTAGAACGGCTGTCCTTTCTCCACCGCCTTCTTCACTTCCTTTTCCGCCTCTAAGGTCAGTGCATCGGTCAGGAACGTGGCAGTCCCATGGTACGCTTCCAGTCCGGGCACCGCCCTCGGCCGGTGTCCCTTTATCCACCCGTAACCGTTTTCTCCTAAGTAACTGCCCGGTTCCCCGATGGACGAGCCGGCGATATTCACTTCGAATCCCAACCGCATGGGGTCTTCCCCCTCGCTGCCTATGCAGCCGAAATGAGCTTTCCCCACATGGATGGTCTTGTAGCCCGCCTGCTGCAGAACAGCCGGATAGATCCTATCCTCCCGGCTCAGTCCCTCCCAGTTCCAGTCGGGCGGTCCGAACGATGTCCGGTTATTGCTTTCGGAATTGATCCAGTTGGTCGTCCGGTGCCGTGCGGCATTCTGCCCCGTCAGGAGCGAGGTGCGCGAGGGCGAACTGACACTTTGGGCATAGAACGTACTGAAACGGATGCCTTGTCGGGCCAGCCGTTCCATATTGGGCGTGCGGTACCAGTCGTTCAGCGGATGACGCACAGGATTTCCCTGTTCGTCCACATCGAACGGCAGGGAGGTATCCATCAGTCCCATATCATCCACCAAGAAAACGACAATGTTGGGACGCTCCTGGGCGGACAATGCGTGAGCGGCTACCCACGACAGTCCCAACGAGCAACAGATATTTCTAATCATACGGTTCATCATCATATAGTGGTTTATCCTTTATTTGCAGACAAAGATACGGTTTTCCCGACAAATACCCACTTATCCTAATCCAAGAATTATGAGTTCTTTTGTCACACTTGTTCCACGGCCTTTGTCACGGTCGTTCCGCCTTCTTGGAACAGTCGTGACAAAGTACGTGGAACGACCGTGACAAAGTACGTGGAACAAGTGTGATAAAAGGTATCGGAAACCTCTGTCAATAACTAACATGGTTTTCATCCATCCCGGGCATCGCATCTTCAATGCCCCCATCCTGTTCATTGAAAGACCTGGAGCATGGGCCGCCCAATCCATACCTGTGGCTGTTTCAACCGGAAAATACAGGCAATAGTGGAAGCCACGTCGAACTGCATCATGCTGTCGGAAATCACACCTCCTTTTCTTATCCCTTTTCCTGAAATGATGAAAGGCGTTTCCATTTCCTGCATGGTCTTTCCGCCACGGCCGGTGCCGATACCTCCATGGTCAGCCGTAACGATGAAGATGGTTTCTTCCAGCATCCCTGCCTCCGAAACGGCCTCCACGATTTCTCCGATATACCCATCCAGTTCCTTCAATTTGGCGTAATAGGCAGGCGTGTCGTGTCCGTCGCCATGCCCTACTCCATCAGGCTGGTCGAAAATAATCCCCACAAAGGCAGGACGGGCTTTCTTGATATAGGCCACCGCATCGTCCGTACATCCCTTCGGATGAGTTTCCGAAACAGGTGTATGCTGCGTGTAGTTCATGGCCTGCATCTCTGCCAGATACTTCATGCCTTCCCATTCGTAAATGTACCCCATCTCGGCTGTGGGATAGGCATCGCGGAACAATCCCCACACCGAAGGGAACAGTCCGTAATGGGACAACTCGCGAGACGGAAGTTCGGGCTTCTGGGATCCCCACTCCGTGAATCCGTGGAGTTCAGGACCTGCCCCCATGAACATGGATGCCCAGTTGACAGCACTGGAAGAAGGCAGCACACTTCTTTTGGTGAGCGTATAGGTACCTTCCGCCATCAGTTTCTTTACGTGCGGCATATCCGCTTTCTCTACACTGTATGCTCCCCAACCGTCCAATCCGATCAGTACCACATGCTTTGCCAGAGGTTTTGCTGCTGAACAGGCAAACGAACAGACTGTCAGCATCATGAAAATCCATAAGAATGTACGTTTCATATAGTATTTTTATTGGTGAATACGTCTTGCGCTTCTTGTTTTGCTGACAAACTTACCCAAATTTCTTCACATATCCAAACTCTCGTGCTCCGAAAGCCGCATTATACAATCATTTCGTTTCCTTGTTCCGTATTCTCCACTGGCTGACATCCTATATTTCATGAACAGTAGGATGCGTTCACCCAACCACTCATTTTGTTTGTCATTCTGAGCCCCCATCACACGTTGTGTGAAACAATTCGATGATAACGCTGTAGGGGCGGACCTGCGTGTCCGCCCGGAATGCCGAGGTGGATGTTTCCGGGCAGACACATAGGTCTGCCCCTACGGTTTCCGTCATTGGTAGAATGACAAGAAGAATGGTGCTTTTGCACTCTCTCCGACACATTAACGTGCAGCCATCAGTATTTCATATCCACCCAGACAGGACGATGATCGGAAGAAATGTCATCGGGTACCAGCTGGCGTTCCACGCAGCGTACCGACGTGTCCTTCTTGTCTGTCTCCTTTGTCCGGTAGCGGAAAATAAAGTCGATGCAAACCCCGCTACAGGTCACCCAGTCGGGAGACGTGAGGCGTTCGAAATAACGCGACAGCCGTTTCTGTACCGCCGAGTCGGGGGTGGAATTGAAATCCCCGGCCAGGAAGACCGGCTTCCCGGTCACCTTACGGGCCTCACGGACCAGGATATCCACCGAAGCCAGCTGGTCGGCCTCCGTCAAGGAAAGATGCGTATTGAGCATCACATAGTCCTTGAACTCGACTACCATCAACGTGCGTTTCTCTTCCCGTCCGGGAAGGGCTACATGATACGACGACTGCGGCTTCTCGCGCGACAGCAGAGCGATGCCATACTTGCCTCCATCGTAGTCGATGGCAGGCGCATAGGTGGCATGCAGTCCGGTAAGGGCAGCCAGCTGACCGGCAATATAGGTTCCTCCGCTGCGACGCGTCAGGCTGTCCACCTCCTGCAAGGCCACCAGGTCGGCCCCCGATGCTGCAATACGGGCGGCCACACGGCCTACATCGTGCCGGTTGTCCATTCCATTCCCGTTACGGATGTTGTAGCTCATGATGCGTACACCGTCTCCTGCTATCCGGCGGAACAAGGCGGCCCGCTGTTCATCCAGTTGTGCCAATGCCTTCCAGTCGCTGCTGCCGTAGACACCGCAAGCCGTGTAGTCGAACGGTTCGAAACCGATGCGCTGTGCATTGCGGGTGGAAGTGAAATGAAAGTCATCCGCTTCCGGACGACGGAAAAGAGGATCGGCCTCGATGGAGTGAGGTTCCTTCTCCTGTTTCCAACGGGCAAACGGCATGCCTTGAATTTCTACCGGCTTCCGGTCTGTCCGCCAATACAGGTTGCTGTCGATGTCGAGCACGGCCTTGCTCCATGCCTCACGGGCCAGACTTTCTCCCCGGTCGTAGAGCAGGATGTTACGCTTGAAGTGGAACGACAGGTGCTTTTCCGCCCGGGTCAGCTGGGCCTGATGGAGGTGGGCAAAGGCCAGGATGTTGTTCTCCACGCGGTTCTCTTTGCCGTAATGCTGATGGAAGCCACCGCTCTTGCAGCGTACCACCAGGTTATGGCTCAGTTCGATGCCGGTAGACCCTTCATCGGTATACAGTCCCCAGCCTCCATAGTCGTATGTCCATACATCATGTATGTAGTTGTGGCAGATACGGGTGCCTTCCGAAGGGCCTAAGGTATAGACCGCTCCCATGTCGCTCAGCTCTCCCCATCCGATGTGGTGTACATGGTTGTAGAGAATCTCATTGCCTTTTGAAGGACTGTAGCTGTAGCCCCATACCCAACCGACAGAAATGCCGGAGTAAAGGATGTCGAAGATATCATTGTGGCTGATCCGGTTGTGGTGCGTATGGAAGAGGGCGATGCCCACTCCACAAGGCTGTTCGTGACCGGCCGAAGTGATGATGTTGTTGTCGATTACATTGTGGGAAGTCACGTCGCTGCCTTCTTCGGGCAGACGGGTCTCACCCACCTGAATACCGCCGGCTCCCAGGTCGGCCAAGTAGCACTGCTCCACCCGGTTGCGGTGAGACGAACGGCCGATGCGCAGCGCGTAGGCTCCCGTGTGCAACAGTTCACACCGGCGCAACGTCACATCGTCGGCATATTCCATCACCAGTGCGGCTTCGCTGCCGGCGGCTGCCTGCTGGGGTTCTTCTCCCATGGGAGCGATGGTATAGGAAGCGTACTGGAACGACAGGTTCTCCAGACGGATTCCCTTGACAGGAGCCGTAGGCGTACCCTCGATACGCATCCATTGATGCAACACCGGAATGACACAATGTGCCTTCTCCAGCTGTTCCCCCTTGCGGGGCTGATAGTACAGGTAGCCCTCCCGACGGTCATAGTACCACTCTCCGGGGGCATCCAATGCCCGCAAATAATTGTACATGAAATAACGGGTCTGGCCGTTAAGGGGGTTCCACGGTTTCATGCTTCGTCCGTCAAAACAGGCACGGGCAGAATCGGGCACCACATGACGAGGGCTCTTGCGGGTAATGTCCCATTTGTGGTAAAAACGGAACTTCATGTCCTGCAGTTTCTCGGCAGTCGCCCCTTTCAGACTCTGCCAGTCAGCAGGATGGAAATCGAGCTGCTGCACCGCATAAGGTGCTAGCGGCTTGCCGGGAACGACGGCAGTCTCCCGCGAAGACTTGACATAGCGCCATCCTTCATTGGGGGTACGGGCCGGCACAGCCCGTTTCCCGTCTACGTAGAACTGCTCGAACTGCAGGCCGTAGCGGGCAGCCTGGGGAATGTAGGCACGATAGCGTCCTTCCCCACAGGGTTCCCATCCCGTGACGGGCAAGCCTCCCATCAGGCGGGGGCGTCCCTCGCCTTCGCCGGAGATGACCACCGGACGGGTCGTGTTCCGTATCACGACAGGTTCTGTCAGGTAATAGTCGCCGGCTGCTACACGAATGTACAAGGTGTCGGCAGACCCGCGTTCTTGCATTCCTTTCTCAAGTGCCATGTTAATGGAGAGATAAGGTGCTCCGGCACTTCCGTTGCCCGTCTGGTCATTGCCTCGGGGCGATACGTGAAGAATGTCTGCGGCAGCTGCCCATGCAGTACTGCAAAGGCATCCTGCAGCCAGCAGACAGATTTTTGCTTTGTTCATCATGGTTTCTTGCGTTGGGAAGAATAGTTCGGACTATATAATAAGGTAGAAGAACGCGTCTGCAGCTTTCCGTCCTTCACCCATTCTTCTCCCCGCTCCGACAGATGGTCGGCCATGGCCCGACGCAACTCGTCCAACTGCTTGTGGTATTTCTTGTCGGTGGAGCGGTCGGTCGTTTCCTGCGGGTCCTTCACCAGGTCGAACAGCTGTTCTTCTCCGGTGCGGAGGAACCAGATGTACTTCAGCCTGCCGTCGGTCAAGGCACACCAGTAGTTATGGTCTGAATAGCAGGTAGCGTGCTCCAGGTCAATCCAGCGTCGCCATCCTTCCGTCTGTCCCTTCGTGAGGGCCAGCATCGAGCGTCCGTCCATGTCCTGCGGCACCTGTGCTCCCGCCGTTTCCAGCATAGTGGGCAGGATATCGCGCAGCTCCACCGGCTGTTCGATGGTGGAGCCTTTCGGCAAGGT
>SFDG01000095.1 GCA_004558305.1 Phocaeicola plebeius | reverse complement strand
ACCGACGATGTAGTTGTAGGTCTCCTCCTCCGTGCTGCGGGCCGGCAAGGTCTCGTTCAGGTCCAGTGCATGGTCGAGGATGGAGGCACCGCCCATGTACTTCAGGATGTTATGATAAGCAAACGCTTCGAGGAACTGTACCTCGGCAGTCAGACGGGCCTTGTAGGTCTCGTCCATCGGCACGTCGCCGATATGGGCATAGAACACCTGACAGCGACGGACCGTCTGATAGACTGCCGTCCAGAGCTGGCGGAAATGCGGGTTGCTGGAAGTGGCCGTACCTGCCGAGAGCTGACCCTGTTCAGCCGTCACATGGACGGGGAGGGCATTGTCCGTATAGCAGTCGGTCATGATGGTATGGTTCTCCGGCTCGATGAGGTAGAGGTAAATACTTGTCGCGAACTTTTCGGCATCCTCCGCATTCTGCCAGAAGGAAACGTCGGACAACTGGTCGGAAGGATTGCGGTCTAAGAAACTGTCATTGCATGCCGTCATTCCCAATGAGCAGGCCAATGCCAATCCTCCTATTAGATGGTATCTCAATTTCATAGTCTTTTCTGTTTTTTAGAATGTTACATTAAGTCCGAAAGAATAACTCTTGGTCAGCGGATAGTAGGAACCGTTGCCTGCTTCGGGGTCAACGCCGTCGAATCCGGTGATAGTGAAGAGGTTGTCGATACTGCTGTAGACGCGCAGACGGCTGACACCGAACTTGGAAGTCCACTGTGCCGGCAGCGTATAGCCTACCTGCAGGTTACGCAGCTTGGCATACGAGGCATCCTGCACCCAGAAGCTGGAAGTGATGCGGTTGCGCGAGTCTCTCATCGACAGACGCGGGTAGGTAGCATTCGGGTTGTCGGGAGTCCAGCGGTCCAGCTGCATCTCGTTCACCTTGCCGCCATTGTAGAACGCATAGCGGATTTCTGCTACCGGCATTCCCTTCACGTCGGCTGCACCCTGCAGCAAGGCACTCAGGTCGATGCCCTTGTACTGGACGGAGAAGTTCAGACCGAAGTTCACTTTCGGGAAATACGAACCCAGCACCTGGCGGTCGCGGCTGTCTATCACATTGTCGCCATTCAAGTCGCGGTACTTCAGGTCGCCCGGAACGGGGGTACCCGTCATCTGTTTCGGATGGTTATCAATTTCCGTCTGGCTTTGGAAGATGCCGTCGCACACGTAGCCGTAGTAGGTCCACAACGGGTCGCCTACCGACTGTCCCGGCGTGTCGCCACCCTTCAGGTCGAGAATCTTCGTGCTGACGTAGCTGAAGTTGGCACCGACACTGTAGGTCCAGTCGCCTACCTTATTGTTATGTCCTAACTGAAGTTCGATACCTGTATTGCGTACCTTACCGGCGTTCTGCATCGGTGCCGATACACCCAGCATATAGGGAACGGGGAGCTGCAGCAGGATGTCGCGGGTCTCTTTGTGGAACCAGTCCAGTCCCAGGGTCAGGCGGTTGCCGAAGAACGCTGCATCTACACCCACGTTCCACTGTCCGGTCTTCTCCCACGTGATGGCCTGGTTGGCCATGACCGAACTGATGGAAATGCCCGGATACAAGGTGCCGTTGAAGCTGTAGTCGTAGCCGAACTCATACGTATTCTGGTAGGGATAGTAGGTGCTGTAGCCGTCGGTGTCGACCGTTTCCTGGTTACCCAGCAGACCCCACGAGGCGCGGAGCTTCAGGTTATCTACCCAGTCAGCCTTGAAGAAGTCTTCCTCGGAAATACGCCATCCCACGGAGAAGGAGGGGAAGGCACCGAACCGCTTGTTCTTCGGGAAACGGGACGTACCGTCGTAGCGCAGGTTGGCTTCGAAGAGGTAACGGTCGTCGAACGAATAGTTCACACGTCCGAACACCGAGCGCAAGGCATATTCGGTCTGCGTACCATACGTGGTCTGTCCGGTCACTTCGCCGGCATTGATCTGGTCGAGCGTGTTCGAGTTCGGGAGGTTCTTGCGGTAAGCCTGGAGATAACGGTACTGGTTGTAGATTTGCGAGTAACCCAGCAGGGCACCTACCGTGTGCTTGCCGAATGTCTTGTTGTAGTCGAGGTAGGCCTGCAGGTTCAGCTCAATCTTCTTCGTGTCGTATTCTGTCACCGAGTTGGTGGTCGTCTTGACGGGAGTGTCCGAACCTGCCTTGTAATACTTCACGGTATTGACATGAGTCGGGTTGTCGGTCAGGTCGAAGGTAGTGGCGGCAATACCGCGCAGCTTCAGTCCGTCCACGATGTCCAGCTCCATGCCGACATTGCCCTGGAAGTTGTTGCCGATCACCTTGCTGACACCTCCGTCGCGGGCAGATGCCACCGAGTTGTGCTCGTTCTTGAACAGGGTCCAGTTGCCGTTTGTCAGCTGGATGGGTGTCACCGGTGTTTCGCGGTAAGCGTAGTGGATCAGGTTGCTGATGCCTGCCGCCGGTGACGTCCGGTTGCTGCGATAGACCGCCATTCCGGTGGTCAGTTTCAACCGTTTGTTGATCTTGGCATCCAGATTGACGCGGGCACTGAACTTGTTGTAGTTCGTGTTGGGAATCAGACCATCTTTGTCATGATAACCGAAAGCCACCGAGTAAGTCACCTTTTCACCGCCACCCTTGATGCTCAGGTGATGGTTGTTGAACACTCCGTTTTCGCTCAGCAGTGCGCCCAGCCAGTCGGAGTTGGCGTAGTTGTCGGGATCCGAACCGTCCTTGAACTTCTGCAGGGCAGTCGCATCGTAGGGAGCGGCCTGACCGTCGTTCTGGTAGGCTTCGTTCATCAGCAGGGCATAGTTGTACGAGTCGAGGTACTTGGGCAGACGGGCAGCACTCTGCCAGCCCACATAACCGTCGTACGAAACAATGGCACGGCCCTTGGCCCCCTTCTTGGTCGTAATCAGGATGACGCCGTTGGCAGCACGCACACCATAGATGGCAGAAGCGGCGGCATCCTTCAGGATAGAGATGTTCTCGATGTCGTTTGGATCGACGCTGCTCATGGTAGATTCCACGCCATCGACAATGACCATCGCACTGGCATCACCCATCGTACCAATACCGCGCACACGCAGCACACCGGCATCGGCACCCGGCTGGCCGGAATTCTGGATAATGGTCACACCCGGCATCTGGCCGGCCAGCATATTGGTCACATTCGAGCTGGTGCGGTTCGCCAGCTTCTCCGCCCCCAGTGTAGCCACTGAACCGGTCAGGTTTACTTTCTTCTGTGTTCCATAGCCCACTACCACGATTTCTTCAAGGGCTTCCGTGTCTTCCTTGATGACAATCTGATAGTCAAAAGCAGTGCCGACCGTCACCACCTGGTTGCGGTAACCGATATAGGAGACGATGATTTTCGCTCCTACGGGCACTTTCAATTCAAACTTACCGTCCACATCGGTAATCGTTCCATTGGTGGTTCCGGCCTGCAGCACATTGGCTCCGATAATAGGAGTTCCAGTCGCATCCACCACCGTACCTGTGATTTGCTTCGCATTCTGCTGGACTATTTCCGTAGCACCAGCAGCATACGAAGGCATGGGGAATGCCATTCCGGCAAACATTGTAAGGCATGCACATAAAGAGGCTTGTTTGAAAGCCGAAAGCTGTCTTACTTTCTTCTGTCTCTGAATGAATCTCATACGTTTAACGATTTAAGTGATAACTATACTGCCCATACAGCATGCTGTATGTCCTGTATTGATATTTATGCCGCAAATATACGGACAGAATTAATATAAGACAACATTTATGATAAAAATTTCCTATTCCAGCCCAAAATAATGGTTTTTTAGGGCTTATTCAAGATTATTTTAGAAATAAGCACCAGGATGGCCTTGTCTACGAAGGAGTAGGTACACCTTCCATCAATAGCACTTGATGGGGAAATCGAAGTACGTGTCGGGATATGGTTCGTCTGCCAGGGTGAAGTGCCACCACTCGCTGTCGAGGGGCTTGAAGCCGTGGCGGAGCATGGCCTCACGCAGAAGGAGCCGGTTGGCCTTCTGTTCCTCGGTGATGTCCTCGAAGTCGGGGTGTGAGCGTTCGCCGAACCAGTCGAACGTGCCGCCCATGTCCACTTCCTTGCCGGTTTGCATGTTGAACAGGGTAAGGTCGACCGTCGACCCGCGGCTATGGCCGGAACGGGCCATGATGTACTCGCGTTCGAACAGTTCCTCCTTCGGCACTTCGGGATAAAAATATGCCTTCATCTTCACATTGTCGACCTCCTTCGCCCAGCGGATGAAATGGTTGACAGCCCGCTGCGGACGGTACACGTCGAAAATCTTCAGACGATAGCCCTTTGCCATGACTTCTTCGTTCACTCCCTTCAACGCTTCCGCCGCCTGGCGGGTGATGATGGCGATGGGGGCTTCATAACCGTCGACCCGCTCTCCCACGAAATTATAGGTAGAGTGGTAACGGATTTCCTGGATGACATCGGGGATGACCTCTGCCAGGACCACAAAGTCGGCAGGCATGATTTCTTCCTGCTGGCTGTTGCTACGTTCGGACGAGCAGGAGGAGGTAGACACGATGGCCAGACTGGCCAGCCATAGATAAACGCACAGATACTTGATGGTTTTCATGTGTTACTTGTATTTTTAGTAGTTTGTATGGATGTATATGTTCATAGTTGTTAAGCCGGCACAGGAGGGGTAAGCCTGCACCGGCTCTGCAAATATACAATTATTTTCTGAAACAGGATACTCAACGGAAGGTTTCTTTTCTGTTTCAGGATGTACAAGAACCTGTTCATTATCAGCTTTCCCGCTCATCTGTATCACTCTCAACGCAGGTTGAGCGATATAACAACGTAGGTTATGCGATATAGCGACGTAGGTTGCGCGATGTAGTGACGTAGGTTGCACGTGAAGTCGATGCCTTTCGAGGCGGAGTCAGGGCCGCCTTTCTGACGGAATACCCACCGGAAGGATGCGGATGAGGCGACAGGTTCGTGGCTCATTCATAGCTGACTGTCCGAGCCTTCCTCCGGGCTGAGCAGGGAGGACATGGACGGACTTGCTGACAACGGGGATTAGCCGGCTTTCCGAAGGAAGAAGGATTTTCTGCCTTACCGACAGACGGATAAACACAGCTGACCATGCAAAAAACGGGGGGAAAATCACTGTCTTGATCATCAAAAACCCTATAATAGTGTCGGACTTAGGCCCGATTTCAGGACATCTGTCACCGCGTATAAAATGCAATCCGCTGATAAATAATTGGTTGTAATCCGGTGGTGACAGTGACAGATGTTTTGCAACTTTTTATATATGTATTCTGTTTCAGGGCGTATGGGCAGGCGGTGCAATCTGGAGGTTCAGGGTAGTGGACTTTCCTGCCTGTAGCGTGTTTTCGTTGAGGGTGGTGTTTTTAAAACAATAAAACAATAGCGAAGCCATTCGGACGAGAAGCCCAAAAGCACAGTTAGCTTTGTAGATAAGAAGGCTGCTTTGCTTGAAATGTTGAAGGACATGAGCGAGGAGGAACGGATGGAGTTGATGGCTGGTTTGTCTGATTGATACAGCCATTTACCGCAAAAATACCGATTGATTCGCCGCAAAAACACCGATTAAATCACCACAAAAACACCGATTTTATTGCGTAATTAACAGATATTCTGTACCTTTGCAACCAGAACAAAGAATATGAGCTATGAATTATTATAAAAGAACAGCTGATGCCCTGTTGAAAGATTTACTTGACGCATTTGGAGCAGTATTGATAGAAGGGCCAAAATGGTGCGATAAAACTACTACTGCGTCCCAACTTGCAAATAGCATCTTAAGAATGCAAGACCCAAGTATGCGTGACGAGTATTTAGTCACTGCAAAAACCAAGCCTTCCATTCTGTTAAATGGAGATACGCCCCGTCTTATTGACGAGTGGCAGGATGCCCCAATGCTTTGGGATGCTGTGCGGACAACGGTGGATGACCGTCAAATCCCTGGGCAGTTTATACTCACAGGCTCTAATGCTGTAGATAAATCTCAATTTGTTTAGACGATATTTCAGGTATTGACGGAAAGAGACGGGATGCCAAACTGACAAGCATGATACTTCGGGCGTATGCTCGTAATGTTTCGACGTTAGTCAAAAAGAAATCTCTTATAGATGATGTAATCTCTTCTGGTGAAGTGAGCTGCCACACAGATACATTTAATGATTATGTTTCTGCTTTGGAAAAGTTGTTTGTCATTCAAAACGTCAGTGCATGGTGTCCTGACATTAGAAGTAAAACCGCTATCAGAAGTAGTGTGAAACGATGTTTCTGTGACCCCTCTATTCCTATTGCTCTTTTGGGGTTATCTCCCGAAGCGTTAAGCATGCAACTCAAGACATTTGGATTTATCTTTGAACAGATGTGTATTCGTGACTTAAAGGCATACACCATAGATTTGAACAGCCACGTTTCTTACTATCATGATAGGTACGATTTAGAAGCAGACATTGTGCTTCATCTGGAAGACGGACGGTATGCCCTGATAGAATGCAAACTTGGCAGTCGTGAAATTGATGATGGTGCCAAGCATCTGCTTGAGCTCAAACGGCTTATTCAGGAACATAACGAGACAGAGA
>SFDG01000094.1 GCA_004558305.1 Phocaeicola plebeius | reverse complement strand
CGATAATGACGTTGTAGGGGCGGACCTGTGTGTCCGCCCGGAATGCCGAGGTGGATGTTTCCGGGCAGACACATAGGTCTGCCCCTACAGTTTCGTCATGGGTAGCCTAACGAAGCATCCGAAAAGGCGGGATCGGCCCGGACCCTGCGGAGATTTTATCAGCGAACAGTTGGCCTATTTCCGTTTTTTTCGCTACATTTGCCTCCCGAAAGCGAAAAAGAAACTATGTCATGAAACAAATCAACCTCATCCCCCCTGCCGGGCTGGCCGCACGCATCGTGCTGCCCTCGTCGAAAAGCATCTGCAACCGTGCCCTCATCCTCCATGCGTTGAGCCGGGGCACTTGTCCGCCCGACAACCTGTCGGACTGCGACGACACACGGGTGATGGTTCGTGCCTTGCGGGACATGCCTCCCGTCATCGACATCCTGGCCGCAGGAACGGCCATGCGTTTTCTGACCGCTTACCTCGCGGTGACTCCCGGCACCCATGTCATTACTGGTACCGAACGGATGCGCCAACGCCCCATCCGCATCCTGGTGGACGCCCTCCGCAGCCTCGGGGCACAGATAGACTATGTAGCGCAAGAAGGATTCCCTCCGCTGCGCATCACGGGGACCTCCCTCCGGGAAAGCCGCATCGCGCTGCCGGGAAACGTCAGTTCGCAGTACATCTCCGCCCTGCTGATGACAGGCCCGGTTCTGGAGCACGGACTGACCTTGACGCTGACGGGCGAAGTGGTCTCCCGCCCCTACATCGACATGACCCTGCAGCTGATGCAGGAATACGGGGTGACCGCCCGGTGGATATCCGACCATGAACTGGAAGTGCCCCACCAGCCGTATGTGTCGAAGCCGTACACGGTGGAAAGCGACTGGAGCGCCGCCTCCTACTGGTATGAGATGATGGCCCTGGCCCCCGGAGCCACTTCCGTAGAGCTGCCGGGCCTGCGGGCCGACAGTCCGCAAGGCGATGCCCGCATCGCCGACCTGTTCCGCCTGTTGGGTGTCACGACCACCTTTACCGATGAGGGCATCGTCCTCGGCAAGGCCGAGCGGCAGGTGGAACGCATGGACTACGACTTCACCCATCAGCCCGACATGGCGCAGACCTTCGTCGTGACCTGTGCCCTGATGGGAATTCCGTTCCGGTTCAGCGGACTGCAAAGCCTGAAAATCAAAGAGACCGACCGCATGGCCGCACTGATGGCCGAGATGCGGAAACTGGGATATGTGCTGAAAGAGCGCGACGGCTCGGAGTTGAGCTGGGAAGGCGACCGCTGCCCGGCCGACGGACAGGCCGGCATCGACACGTACGAAGACCACCGCATGGCCCTGGCCTTTGCGCCAGCCTCCTTCGTGAAGGGTTCGGTCCGCATCAACCGTCCCGACGTGGTGTCGAAGTCCTATCCCCATTATTGGGAAGACCTGGCGGCTGCCGGGTTCCAGATTGAAGAAAGGGAGGGATAAGGCCATGCTCATTCTGACAGTGATTCTCATCGGTGTGGTACTGTTCGGCATGGCTGCCGGCTACCTCTACAACCGCTCGCTCCGCCGGAAGATGGAGCGCGGAGAACTGACGGAGCTGCCTGCTCCGGTGGAAGTGGACCAGGAATGTTGCGGACAGCACGAAGTGTGCGAAAAGGAAAGCCTGCTGGCCGCAGTGAGCCGGCAGATTGAATATTACGACGACGAGGAACTGGACCGTTTCCGGGGCCGGGCCTCGGACGACTATACGGAAGAGGAGGTGGACGAGTTCCGCGACATCCTCTACACCACCCGCGAAGACGAGGTGGCCGGTTGGAGCCGCAGCCTTCAGCTGCGCGGCATCCAGCTGCCCGACGAGCTGAAAGACGAACTGTTCATGATTGTGGGCGAGCGCCGGTTCCGGTCTGCCGCCTCCCCGTCCCGTTAATTGCCGTTGCCTATGGATGCCTTCCTCGACCTCTTCCGCTATACCTTCTTCCAGCACGCCCTGCTGGGCAGCCTGCTGGCCAGCATCGCCTGCGGCATCATCGGCACCTACATCGTGACGCGCCGGCTGGTGTTCATCAGCGGGGGCATCACCCATGCCTCGTTCGGCGGCATCGGCATCGGCCTCTATACCGGCCTTTCCCCCTTGCTGACGGCAGCCGTCTTTTCCGTGCTCTCGGCTTTCGGGGTGGAATGGCTCAGCCATCGCAGCGACATGCGCGAAGACTCGGCCATTGCCGTGTTCTGGACCTTCGGCATGGCAGTAGGCATCATCTTCAGTTTCCTGGCACCGGGGTTCACCCCCGACCTCTCCTCGTACCTCTTCGGCAATATCCTGACCATTACGACGGGCGACCTCGTGCTGCTGGCCTCGGTGAGTGTGCTGCTGGCCGGCTTCTTCGCCGTCTTCCTGCGCCCCATTGTCGCCATTGCCTTCGACCGCGAGTTTGCCCGTTCGCAGCACATCCCCGTGGCCCGGTTCGAATACCTGCTGATGATGTTCATCGCCCTGACCATCGTGGCCTGCCTGCGCATGGTGGGCATCGTGCTGGCCCTCTCGCTGCTCACCCTGCCGCAGATGACCGCCAACCTGTTCACATACAGCTTCAAGCGCATCATCTTCCTGTCCGTGGGCTTCGGCTGGGCCGGGTGCCTGGGCGGCCTGCTCCTCTCCTACCAGCTGCAGGTGCCGTCCGGCGCGTGCATCATCTTTGTCTCCATCCTGATTTACGCGGCCTGCAAGCTGCTGAAAAACAAGATTGTCCATTACTAAAAACAAGAACGATATGACCATCCACATTACTTCTTTGGAAACCATCCGCGAAGCGGCCCGCCAGTTCATCGCCGCCATGGGCGACAACACCGTCTTTGCCTTCTACGGAAAGATGGGAGCGGGAAAAACCACCTTCATCAAAGCCCTCTGCGAGGAACTGGGAGTGACCGATGTCATCAACTCCCCCACCTTCGCCATTGTCAACGAGTACCGCTCGGACACGACGGGCGAGCTGATTTACCATTTCGACTTCTACCGCATCCGAAAGCTGGAGGAAGTGTACGACATGGGCTACGAAGACTATTTCTACAGCGGTGCACTCTGCTTCATCGAGTGGCCGGAACTGGTAGAGGAGGTGCTGCCGGGCGATGCGGTGAGTGTCCGTATCGACGAAGAGGCAGACGGTTCGCGCAGCCTGACCTTCGAAGCGGAGGAAGCATGACGATTCATTATTGTCTGCAAGCCCTGTTTGTCCTGGTGGGACTGGTGGCCCTGCTGGCCGCCGTCTTCAACTGGGACTGGCTGTTCACCGCCCGCAACAGCCGCTACATTGTCGCCTCGGCCGGCCGTCGGAAGGCCCGTCTGTTCTATGCCGTGCTGGGACTGCTGATGATGGGTACCGGCATCTTTTTCTTTTGCTCGCTGCACTAATCCGCCTCCCCCGGCACAGGCGGTCTGAGAAGCGTCAGTCAAGAGTCCCCATCCCACCGAGTGTGAAACAATTCGATAATGACATTGTAGGGGCGGACCTGCGTGTCCGCCCGGATGCCGAGGTGGATGTTTCCGGGCAGACACATAGGTCTGCCCCTACAATTTCGTCCAACAAGACAATAAAAAAACTTCGTGGCCTCTGTGCCTCTGTGTTTAAACTAAAACTTCGTGGCCTCTGTGTTTCATCTGTTACACCCACTGGCACTACGAGAAAGACTGGTCAAACAAACAAAAAAGCGTCATTGGAACAAAATCTGCCCCGGCTGTTTCACAGAAGAAAACAGATTCAAAAAAATCCCCTACCTTTGTCATACAACAATCACAAACCGTCTATATATAGTCGGCAGGAGCCACATTCAACAAGCCGACAGAGCGGTCCACCCGAGCCAGGGAAAAGGAACTCTCACGATTCATCGCTCTCCGTTGTACAGGTGCATTCGAAGGACATCCTTCTTATACACCCAACAACGAAGGGCGATGATTGTTTATAAAAATACGCTTATTATTATAAAATGTAGTCTCAATACGCAAAAGATCATTAATAAACGAAACAATATATCAACAAAATAGGAGCACATCAAGAAATAAATGGTACTTTTGCAAAAAAACATAAACGACATTCTTCTTTTGGAACAAGTTTTATCATTATAACGAAAAAAGAGTATGAGCAACGACAAAAAAACCAAGTACCCTCCCCAGACCTGCAGATGGTTCTGGAGTTTACTGTTATTGATGGTCTGCACCACAGGACTCCGCGCACAGAGCATCCGCGGTGTAGTAACCGAAGCGACAAGCGGTGAACCGATTGTAGGTGCCACCATTGTATTGAAAGAAACCACCATCGGTACGGTGACCGACATGGACGGAAAGTACGTGCTGACTTCCATCCCGACAGGCCGTTACACCGTCGAGGCCTCGTTCGTCGGATTCGACCCGCAAGCCAATACGGAAGTGCTGGTGGCCGGTAACCGAGAGATGGTCATGAACTTCGCCCTGAGCGAAAGTGACCTGAGCCTGGGCGAAGTCACCGTCCGCCCCGAAGTGAACAAGGAAAGGGCCGTCAATCCCATGGCCATTGTGGGAGCGCGGATGCTGAGCATGGAAGAAGCCAGCCGTTACGCCGGCGGCTACAGTGACCCGGCCCGTCTGGTCACCTCGTTCGCTGCCGTCACCGGAAGCCCCGACAACAACGGCATTTCGGTGCATGGTAATGCCCCCCAGAGCCTGTCATGGCGGCTGGAAGGCATTGAAATCAACAGCCCGAACCACTTCTCGGACGCCTTCGCTATGGGTACCGGCGTTGTCAGTGCCCTCAACTCGCACGTACTGGGCAACTCGGACTTCTACAGCGGAGCCATGACCGCCGAATACGGCAATGCCCTGTCCGGCGTGATGGACATGAAGATGCGTGCCGGCAACAACCAGACCTTCCAGCATGCCGTACAGCTCGGTACACTGGGCGCAGAACTCACCACGGAAGGCCCTATCAGCAAGAAGGCCGGCTCGTCCTACCTGATCAATTACCGGTACGCCTTCACCACCCTGGCCCGCAAGATCGGCCTGCTCTCGGTGGACGGCGACCAGGCCGACTTCCAGGATGTGAACTTCAAGTTCAACTTCCCCACCCGCCATGCCGGTACGTTCTCCCTCTTCGGACTGGGACTGAAAGACAAATACTGGAACGACATCGTGGACGAACCCGACCGCGAAAGCTTCTACGACCAGGAATACCTGGAATCGCGCCAGACCATGCTGGTGGGCGGACTGGCGCACCGCATCTATCTGGGCAAGGGATGGAACTGGAACACGACCATCGCCGGCTCGTACTTCAAGAACGACGGGGACGACAGCTACTTCGACCTGGACTTCGACAATAACTACAAGGCCGGCGAACTGAAGCCTTATGCCGTCATGCGCCAGAAGAATTCGCAGCTCACCGTGCAGACCGCCCTGCAGAAACGCTTCAGCAACCAGTTCACCAGCAAGCTGGGCGCGAACTACTCGGAATACTATTTCGACATCAACATGAAGAAGTCGGAAGCCCTGAACGAACCGCTGCCCGACCAGTACCTCTACCAGGCCGACAGCCACACGGGACTGCTCACGGCCTATCTTTCCAACTCCTGGAAATGGAACCCGTACTTCACCTTCAACTTCGGCGTGAACGTGCAGTATTTCCGTCTGAACGACGACAAGAGCTTCGAGCCGCGTGCCGCCCTGCAGTGGGCACCCAACGACAAGAACTCCTTCTCGTTAGGTTATGGCCTGCACAGCAAGATGGAGAAGATGGACGTGTATTTCGTGAAGGACCTCGAAACCGGTGATTTCGTCAACAAGGACCTGAAGCTGAGCAAGGCTCACCACTTGCTGGCGTCGTGGATGTACCGCTTCAACGACCAGCTGAACTTCCGCGCGGAGGCCTACTACCAGCGCCTGTTCGACCTGCCCGTGGCCGCTGACCCGAACGATACGTACTGCATCATCAACCGCCGCGACTACTACGTGGACCGTGCGCTGAACAACGACGGAAAGGGCCGCAACTACGGTATCGACCTGACCTTGGAACGTTATATGCACGGCGGCTGGTACGGCATGGTCAACGCTTCGTTCTACAAAGCCGAATACAAGGCGCAGGACGGCGTATGGCGCAATACGCGCTACAACCGCTCCTATGCCGCCAAGATTCTGGGCGGTAAGGAATGGATGGTGGGCAGCCGCAAGCAGAACGTGCTCAGCGTCAATGCCAAGTTCACCTTCCAGGGCGGCATGCGCTATACGCCCGCCGACCTGCAGGCCACCAAGGACGAATACTTCAACCATCACTTGCCCGATGTGGCTTACGATGACAAGAATGCCTTCAGCAAGCAGTACGACCCGATCGGTGTGCTCGACCTGACGGTGAGCTACAAGATTTCCGGCAAGCACTGCGACCATACGATTGCCGTAGAGGCCCTGAACCTGAACGGGGTGAAGCCGCCTTATACGGACACGTACAACTACAAGTACGACCGTATGGATCAGGTGGACAGTGCGCTCTCGTTCCCGAGCATCTACTATCGTCTCAGCTTCTGATGGCTGTGGACGTGCTTTCCTGAGAAGATGCATGCGAAGCGAAGCAGCTGAAAACATCCAGTGGATGCCTACAGATGCTTCGCTTTGCATGAAATTAAAAAATGACATTCGTGACACTAATGACAAATGACAAATGACACTAATGACAAAGGGGTGTCTTACCACCACTTTGTCATTCTTCGCTTCTCTACCAATGACGAAACTGTAGGGGCAGACCTATGTGTCTGCCCGGAAACATCCACCTCGGCATCCGGGCGGACACGCAGGTCCGCC
>SFDG01000017.1 GCA_004558305.1 Phocaeicola plebeius | reverse complement strand
AAAAAATTTTAATTTATAAATTAAAAAACTCAAATTGTTCTAACTCAAGTTGTTCTTAATTCAGTCTCCTGGAGCCTATCGGGGCAGTGGACGGAAAAGAGCCGTACGAGGGACGGTTTCGATAGAAAACCATCCGGTTTCTCGGTAGTCAACCCCTCTCAGAAGCCTCAGAACGGGGTTTTACCCCCGATTTCGTTGGCGCGTCGATAACTGAATCGGAGAAATGAGATAACTATGAATCAATGAGATAAGTATCGATTTTTGCAGATGAGGGACCAAATGGGGACCATTCGGCGAGGTGTTTTTCAGGGATTGGAGGTGCAAATAGGGAGGATTCTATTTATAGTGCGTATAAATTAGATAGTATGGGCAAAAAATATGGGAAGAAAAAAATATAGATAAATTTCGCTTGTAGCATGCATCGGAACAGCTTGCGGCTGGGTATACGGGGCACATAAACGGGCAAAAAAAAGCGACTGACCTGCCTCACGCAGACCATCCGCCGGAATCTGAAAGAACCCCTGTTAAAGGGTTCTTGCGTCATTTTTCAGTTCTTGTGTTATCCTTTCATTTGCTTTTACCTTGAAACTCATTAGGCTATTACCTATTGAAAAAAATCCTAACCTGAAAACATTACTTTTTATTCTAATACCTTTTCTAATGATGGTTTCACAACCACGACGCAAAGGTACGGCTTTCACCGAGAACTGCAATATCCGACAGGAATTTTTTGATGAAAGGGACAATTTTCATGATGTAAATCAAGAAACCCGTATTTTGCCATCTTTTAATGGCAGAATACGCTGGTTACTGCTCCCTCGAAACTCTAAGTAGGGAGAATAGAGCATTTTGTCAAACCTCCCGTCCACCAGGACATCAATGTAAGGCAAGATGAGGCATCGGGAAGAATCGGCAGCCAGCTCCTCGTAAGTATAGCCGGTATAGCACCAGATGTTGAGGCGTGTCTCTTCCTTCACCCGTCGGACTATGGGCAGAAAGTCAGCAGGAGAGAAGAAAGGGTCGCCACCAGAAAATGTCACCCCGTCCAGTAACGGATTCGACCGGATCTCGGCGATGATGTCTGCCAGCTTTTCAGGAGTCAGGGCTGAACCGGCTTCCGGGTTCCATGACTCCGGGTTGTGACACCCCTTGCAGTGGTGACTGCATCCGGCCAGGTAAATAGAGTACCGGATGCCGTCACCGTCTACAATCGTTTCGGGGTAAGTATATAAAAGATGTATCATGATAAGTGCCTTAACCGTGCTTGACGCGGTCGCGTTCTTCCGCCCGTTTGGCCGAGTTCCAGCTGTTCAGGTCGCCTGTCAGGTAGCCCGTGATGCGTCGCATCCGCAAAATGTTCTCGCTGTTGCAGATAGGACACTTGTCGTAGATGACCCCCTTGTAGCCACAGTTGTGGCAGGTGTCGACAGGATGGTTGATGGAGCCATAGCCGATGCCCTCATCGTGCATCACTTTCACAATCTTGGCAATGGCGCGGACATTCTTCTGCGCTTCGCCGTCCAGTTCCACGTAGGTGATGTGCCCGCCGCGTGTCAGCGCATGGAAAGGAGCCTCCCGCTTGATCTTTTCGACAATGCTGATGGGCTCTTTCACGTCTACATGGAAGGAGTTGACATAATAGTCTCGGTCGTTTACGCCGGGGATAATGCCGTATTTCCGTTTGTCCAGACGGGTGAAACGGCCCGACAATCCTTCGGCCGGGGTGGCCAGTACCGAGAAATTCAGGTGATACTTGGCCTTGTATTCTTCCACCACCTTGTTCATCTCCTGGATGGCTTCATACAGGGTGTCCCATGCTTTCTGATTATGCCCATGGCCGACTCCGTACAAGGCAACCATGGCATTGTGACCGCCGATGAAGCCGATGCCCAGTGTACCTTGTTTCAATACATCGCCCACTTCCTCGTTGGGGGACAAGGCAGCGCCGCCTTTCCAGACATCGTTGCTCATCATGAAGGGGAACTGGCGGGCCAGTGCGGTGCGCTGGTACTGGTAACGGGTATACAGTTGCTCGGCAATCAGTCCGGCCATTTCGTGAACCGACTGAAGGAACAGTTCCTTCGCTTTCAGTTCGACGGCATCCCGATGGCCGCTGGCAGCCAGGTTCTCGGCTTTGATGCGGGCTTCAATGGCCAGTCGGGGCATGTTCATGGTCGTGAACGACAGGTTTCCACGGCCCAACGATGTCTTCTCGCCGTTCAGGTTCTCGAAGACTCGGGTGCGGCAACCCATGGTCGCCAGCTCATAGCGGTAGCGCTTGGGGTCATTGATATCCCATTTCTCGTTTTGATTGAACGGAGTGTCCAGGAACATGAAATTCGGGAAAAGCGCTTTGGCAGTGGTACGGCAAGCCTTCAGGAAAAGGTCGAAGTTGGGAGCCTCGAAGTGCATTTCTCCGTTGAGGGCAGCCTCGAAGTCAGTCATGGCCAGCTGGTAGTCGGCTTCGGAATACGAAACCCCGTCCTTGACCTTGAAAATCTGGATGGGGAATACGGGTACCTCGCCCCGGCTGCCCAGTCCTTCCACGGTGGCTTTGAGCAGTTCGTCAATCACCATACGACCCTCGGCAGAGGTGTCCGTGCCATAGTTGATGGAACTGAACACGACCTGGTTGCCACCGCGCGAGTGCATGGTGTTCAAGTTGTGGATGAATCCCTCCATGGCCTGGTGGGTATCCTTGCGGGTCCGTTCGTACGAACGGTGCAGGATATGCTGCAGCTCATCGTCTGTCAGCGTAACGGCAAAGGGCTGCAATGCCTGAAGGAAGGCCTGCCGGGTGGCGGCATCGGTCTGTATGCTGGTCAGATGCGTTTTGATGCTTTCCGCCAGTTGTTCTTCGTTCACCGTTTCCCCTTTCATCTCCAGACAGAACGAAAGGGTAGCGGCCACTGATTTCTGGAAGGATTTCAGGACTCCCTTGGCCATGAAGAAATCGAAGGCCGGAATGGCTTGTCCGCCGTGCTGCTCGTTCTGGTTGGTCTGGAAAATGATGGTCGCCAGTGTGGCATAGCTTTGGATGGATTGAGGGGTACGGATGCTTCCGTTCTTGGTATGGAACCCACGTTCGAACAAGTCGTCGAGATCGTACTGGATGCACGTGGTGGTCTTGGTCGGATAATAGTCCAGGTCGTGGATATGGATATCTCCCAGCTGATGGGCTTCCGCAAACCGTTTCGGCAGCAGGTATTTGTAGGTATAGTCCTTGGTCACTTCTGAGGCGAATGTCATCATCTGTCCGGCAGGAGTGTGACTCGACATATTGGCATTGCTTAGGTTGACATCGTTCTTGTCGATGGCGACAATGCCGTCCATGATATGTTTCATCTGGGTCTTGCGGTCGCGCTCCGTGTTTCTCCACTGACGGTAGATGATGTATTTCTTGGCCACTTCGGGCTGTTCCTTCATCAGTTCATTCTCTACGATGTCTTGGATTTCCTCCACGCCGATGGTGGGAGTGGTAAGATGGTTGACCACTTTCCGGGTAATGAGGTCGATCAGCTGTTCCTGATGTTCCATACCAGTAGCAGTGAACGCTTTCCCGATCGCGTTGTAAATCTTGGCTGCCGAAAAGCTTTCTCGCTTTCCGTCGCGCTTGATGATACAGATAGAAGTAGGACTCATAATATGGATAGATGTTTAATTAAGTAACTTGGTTCACGGACTTCCTTCGGGAGGCCTGTGCAAATATAGAACTTTTGAACAAGATACAAAAGGTAAAAAAGTGCTAAGCGTCTAAATACGGAAAACTTTTGGGGTGAGAATTGCCGCTGCAGCTATATCTGGATGGGGTAAATGGATAACTTAATTTTAAACGGGTTTTTTATATTGGAAATTTCTACAAGAATGTTATACATCTCAGATGCGGGTGTCCAGTCCCCACATCATCTTCTCGCGAAGGGTATTGAAGAAGGTGTGCGACAAGCGTTTGACAATCTTCACATCGTGTGCTGCCCGGCAGACACGCAGACGTGTCCCCTCGTGGAGCGTTTCGCTGCGTCCGTCGATGGACACCAGAAAATTGTGGCTGCGGCTTTCCACATCGAGGGTAATTTCCCAATCATCGCGCAGGACGATGGGGCGCATGTTCAGGGTGTGGGGAGCCACGGCTGTCAAGGTGACGGTTCCGCTTTGAGGCACCAGGATGGGGCCGCCTACACTGAGCGAGTAGCCGGTAGAACCGGTAGGGGTGGCGATAATCAGTCCGTCTGCCTGGTAAGAATTCAGCAGGTTGCCGTTGACGAATGCATGGATGGTAATCATCGACGAGCTGTCGCGCTTCAAGACGGCAATCTCGTTCAGTCCGTAAGGATAGCCCTTCAAGGGTTGTCCTTCACAGGTCAGCTGCAGCACGCGCCGGGCTTCTGCCTGGTAACGTCCTTGGTAGATTTCTTCGAAGGCTTCTTCCATCTGGTCGGGAGAGATGTCGGCCAGAAAGCCCAGCCTTCCGGTGTTGATGCCCAGGATGGGAATCCCTCGGTCGCCTACCCGGCTGGCCGCCTTCAGGAACGTGCCGTCGCCGCCGATGCTCAATACCATGTCTGCCGTGAAGTCGCTTCCTTCGAACACGTCCAGCCCGCATAGGTTCGCTCGGGAATGGTGCATCAAAAAGCTGTAGAACTCGCTGCTGATGCAGATTTCGGCACCTTTGCTACGCAAGATTTCCAGCAAATGAGTCACATGGGCCGACTTGCGTTCCTGATAAGTGTTTCCAAAAAGGGCGAATTTCATCGTTTGTGGCATGACGAATGGTATTTTTTAACGGGTTATCATAACAAGTTTATCGTAAAACCTGCTAACTTTGCAAAGTTTTGTAGACGCAAAGATATAAAAATTCACGCAATTATGACGAAATTAAGTGTAAATATAAACAAGGTAGCTACCTTGCGGAATGCACGTGGGGGGAACAACCCCGATGTCGAGAAGGTCGCATTGGACTGCGAAGCGTTTGGAGCAGAAGGAATTACGGTTCATCCTCGTCCTGACGAACGCCATATACGGTATGCAGATGTATATGCCCTCCGGCCGTTGTTGAAGACAGAGTTCAATATCGAAGGTTATCCTTCGAAGGAGTTCATCGACCTGGTGCTGCGGGTCAAGCCTCACCAGGTCACTCTGGTACCGGACGCGCCTGACCAGATTACATCGAATGCGGGATGGGACACCAAGAAGAACCTGGAGTTCCTGACCGAACTGATGGAGGTCTTTGGCCACGCGGGCGTGCGTACCTCTATCTTTATAGGGGCCGACCTGGAAATGGCCGAGTATGCAGCCAAGGCAGGAGCCGACCGGGTGGAACTGTATACCGAGCCGTATGCTTCACTCTATCCCAAGAACCCGGAGGCTGCTATCGCTCCCTTCGTGGAAACGGCCCGCCGGGTACGCCAATTGGGGATGGGACTGAATGCCGGGCATGACCTGAGTCTGGTGAATCTGGCGTATTTCCACCAGCAGATTCCTTGGGTGGACGAGGTGTCCATCGGACATGCCTTGATTTGTGATGCCCTTTACCTGGGATTGAAGACAACGATTGAAGAATATAAAAACTGCCTCCGATAACTGATATGATACTGACAATTTTACTCCAGGCTGCCCAGGCGGTGGCCGATTCGATGACCGGGGAGAATCCGGTACTGACTCCTGTTGCTACCGGCGAACCCGAAATGAACCTGTTTGAAATGGCCTGTAAGGGTGGATGGATCATGGCCTTGCTGGCCTTGATGTCCGTCGTGGCTTTCTATATTTTCTTCGAACGGACGGTGGCCATCCGCAAGGCCGGCAAGGAAGACCCGTTGTTCATGGAACGCATCCGTGACTATATCCGCACGGGGGAAATCAAGTCGGCCATCAACTATTGCCGCATCACGGACACTCCTTCGGCGCGGATGATCGAGAAGGGGATTGCCCGCATGGACCGTCCGACGGCGGATGTACAGGCGGCCATCGAGAATACCGGTAACATCGAGGTGGCCAAACTGGAGAATGGCTTGTCCATCATGGCCACCATCTCCAGCGGTGCTCCCATGCTGGGATTCCTCGGGACGGTGACCGGTATGGTGCGTGCCTTCTGGAACATGGCCAATGCCGGCAACAACATTGACATCACCCTGCTCTCCGGAGGTATCTATGAAGCCATGATTACCACTGTGGGCGGACTGGTGGTCGGCATTGCTGTCATGTTTGCCTATAATCACCTGGTGTACCGGGTAGACAAAGTGGTCAGCCAGATGGAGGCACGGACCATTGCCTTCATGGACCTGCTGAATGAAGAACCTGCCCAAAAGTAATTGCGTATGGCACTGAAGAGAAGACAGAAGATATCGCCCAGCTTCAGCATGTCGTCCATGACCGACCTCATCTTTCTGTTGCTGATCTTTTTCATGATTACCTCCACGATGGTGTCGCCGAATGCCATCAAGGTGCTCCTGCCGCAGGGGAGCGAACAGACATCGGCCAAACCGATGGCCAGGGTCATCATCGACAAGGATCTGAACTATTACGGAGCGTTCGGCAATGAGGACGAGATGCCGCTCGGACTGGACGAGGTGCCGGCTTTCCTGCAGGAATGCGCGGCCAAGGAGCCGGAGATGTATGTGGCGCTGTATGCGGACGAGTCCATTCCCTACCGGGAGATTGTGCAGATTCTGAACATTGCGAACGAGAATCATTTTAAGATGGTGCTGGCTACCCGCCGCCCCGACAAGCAGTAATGAAATAGCATGAAACGAAGTAAGATAACCGGAATCGTCGGGACCGTGGCTCTCCATGTATTGCTGCTCCTGTTCTTGTTGCTCAGTGCCTTGACACGCCCCGAGCAGCAAGAGGAGAGCGGTGTGCCCGTCCTTTTGGGCGATGCAGAGCAGGCGCACGGCGATGCCGACCCTTATACCCTGACGGAAGTGGAGGTGGTGTCTCCCCCTGAACCGGCAGACCCCGCCCCGGCTGCTCCGGCAGTGCCTGAGCCGCCGGTGAAGCAACCCTTGATTACCCAGGCCGACGAGCCTTCCTTAAAAGTAAAGAAGGAAAAGCCCCTGCCTCCCCAGAAAAAAGAACAGCAGCCGAAACCGGCCGAAAAGCCGGCACCGAAGCCGACTGTGAAACCGGTAGAGAAGCCAGCCGAAAAGCCGGTGGAGAAGCCGGCTGCACAACCGGCCGAGAAGACGGAGGCGGAGAAACGGGCCGAAGCAGAACGGGCAGCGGCACAGGCGGCAGCCAGCAAGATAGCGGGCGCGTTCGGAAAAGGTTCGCAGATGGGCGACAAGGGTGCCTCTGCTACAGGCAGCGGTGCGGAAGGTACACCGACCGGAAACAGCGATGCGGGCAAGCCGACCGGAACGGGTGGCTTTGGTACTTTCGACTTGAACGGACGGTCGTTGGGGCCGGGCGGCCTGCCAAAGCCGGTCTACAATGTGCAGGACGAAGGACGCGTGGTGGTGACCATCGTGGTGAATCCCGCCGGACAGGTCATCAGTACCAGCATCAACAAGCGGACCAATACGGTGAATCCTGCCTTGCGGAAAGCGGCGGAGGAAGCGGCCCGAAAGGCCCGGTTCAATACCGTATCGGGGGTAAACAACCAGAGTGGAACCATTACCTATTATTTTAAACTGAAATAAATCCCAGACACTATGAAAGCGATTTGTCTCTTTTTGGCCGAAGGCTTCGAAGAAGTGGAAGCCTTGTTGCCGTTGGATATTCTCCGCCGCGGCGGACTGAATGTCCGTACCGTTTCCGTTACGGGCAGCCGTAGCGTGAAGGGGGCTCACCAGGTACCGGTGGTGGCCGACCTGCTGTTTGAAGAACTGGTGGCCGACGATGTGGCCATGATTGTATTGCCGGGCGGTATGCCGGGGGCGACCAACCTGGACGCTCATGCCGGACTGGACCGGCTGGTTCATGACTTTGCGGCTGCTGGCCGCCCGATGGCTGCCATCTGTGCGGCTCCGCTGGTCTATGGCAAGCGTGGCTTGTTGAGGGGCCGCAAGGCAACGTGTTATCCGGGTTTTGAATCCTTCCTGGAAGGAGCAGAATGCACTGGCCGCATGGTCGAGAAGGACGGCAACTTCGTATTGGGCAAAGGTCCCGGAGCGGCAGCTGAGTTCGGCTTTACCCTGCTGGAGCAATGGGTAGGTACAGAGAAGATGCTGGAAGTGAAACGCGGAATGTTGTGGGCCGAATGATGAAACGCTACGTGGTGGTGGTGGCCGGCGGGAAAGGATTGCGCATGGGAGGAAACATTCCCAAACAGTTTGTACCGGTCAAGGGCCGGCCCGTGCTGATGCGTACGCTTGAAGCCTTCCGCAGGGCCTGCCCCGACATGGAGCTGATTGTCGTGTTGCCTGCCGACCAGCAAGCCTACTGGCGGCAGTTGTGTGCCGACAAGGGCTTCACCTTGTCCCATCGCATCGCTACAGGGGGCGAGACCCGTTTCCACTCGGTGCGGAACGGGCTTGCCTTGATTCCCGACGAAGAAGGAGTGGTCGGTGTGCACGATGGAGTCCGCCCTTTTGTGTCAGCAGCGGTCATTGAGCGATGCTATGCCGAAGCGGAAGCCGGGAAGGCAGTCGTACCCGTGCTGCCGGTGGTGGAGACGGTGCGTCGGCTGTCGGCAAACGGCGCGAGCGAAACGGTTCCTCGCGACAATTATCGGCTGGTACAGACTCCCCAGGTCTTTCCGGTGGCGCTGCTCAAGCGGGCATACCGGCAACCGTTTACACCCTTCTTTACCGATGATGCGTCTGTGGTGGAAGCATTGGGCGAGCAGGTGGCACTGGTGGAAGGGAATCGTGAAAACATCAAGCTCACCACTCCTTTCGACCTGCAGGTGGCTGAAGTGTTGGCAGCAGACAGATGATGGAGCTTGCCGAACGCGACATCCAGTTTCTGCAGGGGGTGGGTCCCCAACGCGCTTCCCTGCTGGAAAAGGAACTGAACATCCGTTCCTTCAAGGATTTGTTATATTATTTCCCCTATAAATATGTCGACCGAAGCCGTATCTATACCATTGCTGAAATCGACGGGAACATGCCCTATATCCAGTTGCGGGGTCAGGTGCTCAGTTTTGAGACGCAGGGCGAGGGAGCGAAGCGACGGCTGGTGGGCCATTTCTCGGACGGTACCGGAGTCATCGACCTGGTTTGGTTCCAGGGATTGAAGTTTGTCGCCAACCGTTACAAAGCGCATGAGGACTACGTTGTTTTCGGCAAACCTACCGTCTTCGGACAGAGGGTCACTATCGTTCATCCCGACATCGACCGTGCCGATGAGTCCGTCAGTACTTCCTTAGGTTTGCGTCCCTATTACTCGACGACAGAACGGATGAAGCGGCATGTCCTGACCTCCAATGCCATCGAGAAACTGATGGTGAACCTGTTCCGTACCTTGCAGAACGAAACCATCGAAGAAACGCTTTCCCCCGCTTTAGTGACCGCCCATCACCTGATGCCGCTGGCAGATGCTCTTTATGCCATCCATTTCCCCAAGAATCCCGAGTTGTTGCGAAAGGCGCAGTATCGTCTGAAGTTTGAAGAATTGTTCTATGTACAGCTCAACATCCTGCGGTATACCAAAGAGCGTCGCCTCAAGTACCGCGGCTTTGTTTTCAACAGGATAGGTGAAGTTTTCAACACCTTCTATTCACAGCATCTTCCTTTTCCGTTGACAGGAGCACAAAAGCGCGTAATCCGGGAGATGCGGAGCGATTTGTGCAGCGGACGGCAGATGAATCGTCTGCTGCAAGGCGATGTGGGCAGCGGTAAGACCCTGGTGGCTTTGATGACCATGCTGATAGCATTAGACAATGGTTTCCAGGCATGTATGATGGCTCCCACGGAGATTTTGGCCACCCAGCACTATGAAACCGTCCGTCGGTTTCTGGAAGGGATGGAGGTACGGGTCGAGTTGCTTACCGGCAGCATCAAGGGCAAACGGCGGGAAACGATTCTCCGCGACTTATTAACAGGCGATGTTCATATCCTGATAGGAACGCATGCGGTGATTGAGGACACCGTGAACTTTTCGGCACTCGGTCTGGTGGTGATTGACGAGCAGCATCGGTTCGGAGTGGCCCAACGGGCCAAACTGTGGGCAAAGAATGCCTGCCCGCCTCATGTGCTGGTCATGACGGCCACCCCTATCCCCCGTACCTTGGCCATGACGCTCTATGGCGACCTCGATGTATCGGTCATCGACGAGCTGCCGCCGGGCCGGAAACCGGTCAAGACGGTGCATCAGTTCGACAACCGCCGTCCTTCTCTGTATGCTTTCCTCCAGGCGCAGATTCAGGAAGGTCGGCAGGTCTACATCGTCTATCCGTTGATTCAGGAGAGCGAAAAGATGGACATCAAGAACCTGGAAGAAGGGTATCAGCACATCTGTGAAGCTTTTCCCGAATACCGCATCAGTAAGGTACATGGCAAGATGAAACCGGCGGAGAAGGAGGAGGAGATGCAGCGGTTTCTCCGCAATGAGACGCAAATCATGGTGGCGACCACGGTCATCGAGGTGGGCGTGAATGTGCCGAACGCTTCGGTCATGGTCATTGAGAATGCCGAACGCTTCGGCCTGTCGCAGTTGCACCAGTTGCGGGGGCGTGTAGGGCGAGGGGCCGACCAATCCTATTGTGTACTGGTCACCGGCTACAAGCTCACCGAAGATACGCGCCGTCGGCTGGAAATCATGGTACAGACCAACGACGGCTTCGAGATTGCCGAAGCCGACCTGAAGCTGCGGGGACCGGGCGATCTGGAAGGGACTCAGCAGAGCGGTATCGCGTTCGACTTGAAGATAGCCGACATTGCCCGCGATGGACAGTTGCTGCAGTATGTGCGGGGCATTGCCGAACGCCTGTTGGACGAAGACCCGAATGCGGAACGGCCCGAGAATGCCGTTGTCTGGAAACACCTGCAGGAGATGCGGAAAGAGCAGGTCAACTGGTCGGTCATTTCTTGAGCCCGGGCCTTTACTACAGGAGCAGATAAACAATCCCGACAATCACTGATGCGCCTATTATCAGTATCGGCAGGCTGAGGAGAAACATCCACAGCGTGTAGCGACAGCTTTTCCAGCCACTGATGCGGTAGAGCTGGCAGTGGTCGTAGCAGAACAGCAGGTAGATGCAGATGGCCGGCACGTCGTACAGGTCATCGACGGCTGCCTCCCCGTTGACGGGAACGGCCAGAATGCTGAGCAACAGGATCTGGCAGGCAATGAAGGTCTGGATGAAGACATGCTCTGTCAGGTTGTAGCGCCGCCGGATGCTTTTTCTTCGGAACACGCACCAGGACGAGAGAGCGAACAGGGGGACGGTCAGCCTGAAGGCTTTGTTGCCTTTCACCCAGTTCTCCAGGAGTCCCCATACGCGTGACAAGTAAGGCGAACGGCTGAAGTATTCCCGCCAGCGGTCCATCCGCATCAGCTTGGACAGGAAAGGAGCAGGCGGCTCTTGCCCGCTGGCTATCGAGTCGGTCGGCAGCTGGTCTCCAACCTGCCGGTCCAGGAGGCTCAGTGTTTCTTCCACCAATTGGCGCTCCGTGTCTGTATCTGCCTGGTCCAGTTTCTCGGCCAGTTCCTTGCGCATTTCCGTCCATTCTTCAGTGGTCAGCTCCTTGTCAGTCTTCTTGACCAATGCCGAGGGGTCCACCAGCTGGACTGTCATGAGATACAGGGCGGCCAGCACAAACAAGGTCTGGAAGGGCTGGAAATAGTTCACGCGCTTGCCTCTCAGGAAATCGTCCATCAGGTAACCGGGGCGGTAGACAAGCTCCACCGCTGTCCGTCTGAATCCATGGTCGATGTTGAAGAAGGCTGCCGCCAGGTTGCGGAGAATACTGCTGAGGTGGTATCGTTGTGTCTTTCGGTGCTGGCCGCACCGCGGGCAGTAGTTGCCGGTAAAGGTGGTTCCGCAGTTCAGGCACCGGCAAGGCTCGGAGGTATTGGGAAGTGCCTGCATTCCCCGTACTTGCCGTACAGAATTCTTTACGCAGCGACAAGGATGGCATTGTCTTAGTCTCAATGGAAGAACAGAGGATGTTGAGGCGAAACGAAATGAAGAAGATGCGCAGACAAGAAAAGAGAAACCCCGTGTACTTCCCGAACATGGGAGAGAGTGCCAATGTTGACACACTTTCCCACAGGGAAGTACACGGGGTGCTATCGGGATCTTGGTGTCAATGAATCTCAATCACCCGGTTGACTTGGGCCTTTTCTTCGGGAGTACGCTTGGGAAGCTCAATGGTCAATACACCATCGTTGACAGTAGCGTTGATTTTCTCCTTTTCCACATCTTCCGGTAGCACGAAGGCCTGCTGGAACTTCGAATAAGAAAATTCGCGGCGCAAGTATTTACGCCCGTCCTTGCCCTCTTCCGTCGATTCGTTCTTTTTCTCCATGGTGATGACCAGTTCGTTGTCATTGCTCAGATGAATGTTGAAGTCCTCCTTGGTCATACCCGGAGCGGCCACTTCCACTTGATAGTTCTTTTCGTTCTCAATGACATTGATGGCAGGAGCCGTAGCGTTGGTCTTGCTCATCCAGTCGTTATCGAAAAAGTCGTTGAAAAATGTCGGTAACCAGTTCTGGCTGTTGTACTTTCTAATAGGCATCATAGTTGTAATCTCCTTTCTTTAGTTTTTGTATATTCCATTGTTCTACTGAATCCTTCCGGCCTTGCAGCTTTAGAATTCACTAAATAAAGGACAAATCGTATGCCTGACAGACGATTTGTCAGACGTTGTCTGATTACTTTTAATTCTACGAAAACTTTATTCAGCAAAGTACCTGCCGATTTAAGATTGAACAAACCTTGTTCACCCTTGCCGACTGACACTTGGCTGTCAAAAAGTCGTGGCCGGTACTCACAGCTCTCCGCGACGGATGGCCTCCATGACATTGGCAGGCGGACGTTCTGCCAGCAGTTCCTTCTTCATATAGTCCATATAAGGGGCCACATGCTGGAAAAAGCGATGATAGCCTTTGCAGAGGTAATTCAGTCCCGGCTCTCCGGTGGCAGTTCGGCAGAAACGGTTCTTGGGACATTCGCCGTTGCAGGCAAAGAGGTAGTCGCAGGTCTGGCATTGAGGCGGCAGGGATGTCCGCTTGGCTTGGCCGAACTCCAACTGCCGCTGACTGTACATCATCTCTACCAAGGATTGGGTATAAATGTTTCCCAGCTTGTATTGCGGGAAGACAAAATGGTCGCACGAATACACATCGCCATTGAATTCCATGACTCCTGCATGGCCGCATGTCTGTGCCAGCGTACAGACTCCCGGTTGTGCACCGACCCAGTTGGCCAAGGTAGAGTCGAACAGCTGGATGAAATAGTGACCGACATCGTTGCGCACCCATTCGTCGAAGAGTGTGCAGAGAAATTCTCCCCACTGCTCGGGCGACACCGAGAACTCAGTGACTGGCTGTCCCTCGCCTTCCTCTACGGCAGCCAGGTGCCTTCCGTCGGCGTGTGGCACGAGGCGTTCAACGATAGGGGTGAACTGAATATAGCGGCAACCTATCTCTTTGAAGAAACGGTAGAAGTCAAGGGGATAGTCGGCATTGAAATCATTGACCACTGCCAGCGCATTCCATTCCACCTGATGCTTGTTGAGCAGCCGGATGCCCTGCATCACCTTCACGAACGACGGTTTGCCCTGTCGGGTCTTGCGGTACTCGTCGTGAAATTCCTGCGGCCCGTCGATTGATACCCCCACCAGCCATTGATGGTCGTGAAAGAAGCGGCACCAGTCATCGGTCAACAATGTCCCGTTAGTCTGTATGCTGTTGTTGATAGTCCGTCCGCGGGCATACTTCCGCTGCAGATCCATGACTTTCTGATAGAAAGACAGCGGACGCATGAGGGTTTCACCACCGTGCCAGGTGAAAAGCACTTCGGGCAGGGTTTGTGCCTCTATGTATTCGCGGATGAATTTTTCCAGCAACTCGTCGCTCATGATAGAGCGGGCACTGCCTTCGTACAGGTGGGCTTTCTCCAGGTAATAGCAGTATTCGCATGCCATATTGCAGAGCGACCCTACGGGCTTTGCCATGACATACAGCGGTTTGGCAAAAGGAGCAAATGTTTGGTTCATGGTGGTCAGCATATCTATGATTGAGGGGGCAAAGATACATTTTTTGTAGCGACCCTCCAAATCCATACGTTAAATACTGCTTATCATTAGCGGATTCCAAGATTTATCCGTACCTTTGCCGCCGAAAACAAAAGTGGAAAGATTTGAGTAGCTTGCAACCACGGAAAAAAATGCTAAAACACGCTCCGTCCTTCCTGCCAGGAAGGAATTACATCTCTACTCTTGTCCGTACACGGATATTACAATCAATTACGAACCATTAAAAAAAAAGGAAGTAACATGGGATACTTATTTACATCCGAATCGGTGTCGGAAGGACACCCAGACAAAGTGGCGGATCAGATTTCAGACGCCGTTCTTGACAAACTGCTGGCTTACGACCCCAACTCGAAGGTGGCATGCGAAACGCTGGTGACGACGGGACAAGTGGTACTGGCAGGCGAAGTGAAGACGAAAGCGTACATCGACCTGCAGCGGGTGGCCCGCGAAGTCATCAATCGCATCGGGTATACCAAGAGTGAATACATGTTCGAAGGCAATTCCTGCGGCGTGTTTTCCTCCATCCACGAGCAGAGTGCAGATATCAACCGGGGAGTGGAACGCGAAGAACCGATGGACCAGGGTGCCGGCGACCAGGGCATGATGTTCGGCTACGCTACCAACGAAACAGAGAACTACATGCCGCTGTCGCTCGATTTGGCCCATAAACTGTTGATGGTATTGGCCGACATCCGTCGCGAAGGCAAGGTGATGACCTACCTCCGTCCGGATTCGAAGAGTCAGGTGACGATTGAGTATGATGACAACCGCCGGCCCGTCCGCATCGATACCATCGTGGTGTCGACCCAGCACGATGAGTTCATCCAGCCGGCTGACGCTTCAAAGCAGGCTCAGGAAGAAGCAGACCGGGAAATGCTGGAACAGATCCGTAAGGATGTGGTGGAAATCCTGATGCCGCGCGTCATTGCCAGTATCCACAATCCCGAAGTGCTGAAGCTTTTCAATGACCAGATCAAGTACTTCGTCAATCCGACGGGCAAGTTCGTCATCGGTGGTCCGCACGGGGATACCGGTCTGACCGGGCGCAAGATTATTGTAGACACCTACGGAGGAGCCGGTGCACACGGTGGAGGTGCCTTCTCGGGCAAAGACCCCAGTAAAGTGGACCGTAGTGCTGCATATGCCGCCCGTCACATTGCCAAGAACCTGGTGGCTGCCGGCGTGGCCGATGAAGTGCTGGTACAGGTATCGTATGCTATTGGTGTGGCGCGGCCCATCAATATCTATGTAAATACCTACAACCGTAGCCATGTGGCCATGACGGATGGTGAAATCGCCCGGAAAGTGGATGAAATCTTCGACATGCGCCCGCGGGCCATCGAGCAACGCCTGAAGTTGCGCAATCCTATCTATAGCGAAACGGCTGCTTACGGACACATGGGCCGCGAGCCGAAAGTGGTGACCAAGCACTTCGAGTCGCTGTATGAAGGTGACAAGGAGGTCGAGGTGGAACTGTTTACCTGGGAAAAGCTGGACTACGTGGACCAGGTGAAAGAAGCCTTCGGATTGAAATGAGCCAGAACAGCCTCCGGAACGTGTGCGTCTATTGTGCGTCGAGCACCCAGATAGACAGTGTGTATTTCGAGACAGCTGCCGAACTGGGACGCTTGCTGGCGCACCGGGGTATCCATATCATCAATGGTGCCGGCTGCCTGGGGCTGATGTGCTGCCTGAGCGATGCTGCCTTGGACGAAGGCGGCACCGTGACAGGTGTGATTCCTCATTTCATGGTGGAGCAAGGTTGGGCCCACCAAGGGCTGACCCGGTTGATTGAAACGCCGACCATGCACGAGCGGAAACAGCTGATGGCCGACCTATCGGACGGAGTCATTGCCTTGCCGGGAGGATGCGGCACGCTGGAAGAACTGATGGAAATCATCACCTGGAAGCAGTTGGGGCTGTATCTTCACCCGATTGTCATCCTGAATGTGAACCATTATTACGACCCACTGCTGGAAATGCTGGAGCGGGCCATCGAGGAGAATTTCATGCGCAGGCAGCACGGCGACATCTGGAGGGTGGCAGCTACTCCACAGGAGGCATTGGACGCTCTGTTGACGGCACCTGCCTGGGGCCGTGATATGCGCAAGTGGGCGGCTATTAAATAAAGGAAGGAATGGAAGGAACGTGTCACATCGGATGGGCTGAACTGGCCCGAATCCAAGAGGCCTCGGAACAGCAGGTGCTCCAATCCCTGGAGGCTACTTTACCTACACCGGCAGAGAGGGGCCTGGACGGAACGCTTTTGCCCTATCGCATGTCGGCCGACTGGCCCATCACGGCAGTGGTCGTCCTCTGTTTCCTGCTGTTGGCCTATGCACTCCGGAACGGCAAGAAATACATTCTGCAACGTATCCGCCACCTGTTCGTCCATAAACAGCGGGTCAGCCTGTTCGATGTCCCGGCTTCCTCCGACAGCCGCTATTCCGTGGCTTTGGTGGCCATTACCTGTATTTTGGCAGGGCTGTGCCTGTTCGACTATTATGTAGAACATGGCGGGCCGCTGATGCAGGTTGTCCCTCATTCGCTACTGCTGGCCGTTTACAGCAGCCTGATGCTGCTCTTTATCCTGTTCAAGGAAGGCCTTTATTCGTTCGTGAACTGGATTTTCTTTGAAAATAGTCAACAAAAATGCTGGATGCAGACTTATTTTGACACATGGGCCAGCCTGAGTCTGGTACTTTTCCCGCTTGTTCTGATGGCCGTGTACGTGGATTTTCCGGCAAGCATTATGGAACAATTATGTATCGGGATTTGGTGTTTTGTCAAAATTTTATTATTTTATAAGTGCGTCAGAAACTTTTTCGGGCATTTTTATGGTGTTCTCCATTTAATTTTATACTTTTGTGCCCTCGAAATCATACCGACATTCCTACTCTGGGAGGGAATAGGTGTAGTTAATAGTTTGCTGACATTAAAATTTTAAGACATTGAAGATAAAGAAAATTCTGGTTTCTCAGCCGAAGCCCACGTCAGAGAAATCTCCATATTTCGATATAGCTGAGAAATACGGTGTGAATATAGAATTTCGCCCGTTCATCAAAGTGGAAAGTGTGACTCCTAAAGAGTTCAGACAGCAGAAGGTGTCTATTTTGGATCATACAGCCGTCGTGTTTACTTCGCGCCATGCCATTGATCACTTCTTTAATCTGTGCGCTGAATTGAGAGTGACTATACCGGAAACCATGAAGTATTTCTGTACGTCAGAAGCCATTTCCTTGTATATACAGAAGTATGTACAGTATCGTAAGCGGAAAGTCTTCTTCGGCAATACCGGAAAGTTTGCCGACCTGTTGCCGTATATCGTGAAGCATCCTGCGGAGAAATATTTCGTTCCGATGTCGGATGTCCATAACGATGAGATCAAGGATTTGTTGGACAAGAACAAGATTCAGCATACAGAGGCGGTGATGTACCGTACGGTGAGCAATGATTTCGGCCCCGATGAGGTGTTCGATTACGATATGCTGATCTTCTTCAGTCCTGCCGGTATTCAGGCCCTGAAGAAGAATTTCCCTGATTTCGAGCAGAAGGAGATTGCTATCGGCAGTTTCGGGCCGACAACCGCCAAGGCCGTCAAGGAAGCCGGTCTGCGACTTGACCTGGAAGCCCCGACTGTGGATGCGCCTTCCATGCCGGCAGCGCTGGACAAATTCATTGCCGAACACAACAAATGATGTTTCTCCTGATAAGGATATAAAAATCATTCCACATGGGACCACACACATTGCAGAAGACGGAACGCCTGAACAGCCGCATCTTGATTGAACAGCTGTTTGCGGGAGGCAACAAGTCGCTTCCGGCGTATCCGTTGCGCATTGTGTATATGCCGGTGGAAAATGACAATCTGCCCATTGTTTCGCTGCTGATCAGTGTGCCCAAGAAACGTTTCAAACGGGCGGTGAAACGCAATCGGGTGAAGCGGCAGGTACGTGAGGCCTATCGCCTCCACAAGACGCTGCTCACCGATAAATTGGAGGCTACCGGTCAGAAGGTAGTGCTGGCATTCATTTGGTTAGACAACGAACTGCATTCCTCTGCAGTCGTAGAGGAAAAGGTCAAGAAACTGCTGCAACTGACTGCAGAGCGTTTATGATACGGAAACTCTTGACGCAGCTGTTGCTGGTCCCCATCTATTTCTACCGCCATTGTATTTCTCCTTATACTCCTCCCTCGTGCCGGTTTACCCCTACGTGTTCGCAATATGCCATCGAGGCATTGAAGAAGCACGGCCCCTTGAAAGGATTGTACCTCACGATACGCCGTTTGTTGCGTTGTCATCCTTGGGGCGGTTCGGGATATGATCCTGTACCGTGACTTATCTCCTCGTTCTTGTATGTTGCTCGATATTCATACCCATCGTCTGCCGTCTGATCCGTCAACCGCCCTGTTCAGCTATTTTCCCGGCAAGGAACCTCCCCCTGTGCGTGCTCGCTATCTTTCTGCCGGCCTGCATCCTTGGTACCTTTCCGATAAGCCCTTGCCGGAGCTGTTGGAGAAGCTGGAACAGCAGTTGGCAGACAGGCGTGTGCTGGCCATCGGAGAAGTGGGGCTGGACAAGTGTTGTCCCGTTCCATGGGAACTTCAGGAACAGGCGTTCGAGGCAGTGGTGAGGCTTGCTGAGGAACGGGAGAAACCGATTGTCATTCATAACGTACGGGCCACCGCTGAACTGATGGCTGTCCGCAATCGGATACGGGCACGGCAACCGTGGGTGATGCATGGATTTCGCGGCAAGAAAGAGCTGGCCGAGAGTTGGATTCGTCAGGGATGCTATCTGTCTTTTGGCGAGCGGTATGTTCCTGATACGTTGCAGTCTGTCCCTCTTGATCGGCTGCTGATGGAAACGGACGACAGCCAAACGGACATTCGGCAACTCTATGCACGCGCGGCGGCCTTGCGCAGGCTCCCCGTGGAACAATTAGAACAGGCAGTCGGACACACCGCGGACTTCCTCTTTTTTTAACCGATAAAAATTGGTTATTCAGATAAAGTGTCGTACTTTTGCGGCTAAGCAATAAATATGTAAAACTAAGCATTTCATTCGATGAATTTTGTAGAAGAATTAAAATGGCGCGGAATGGTCCATACCATGATGCCGGGCACTGAAGAATTGTTGGAAAAGGAAATGGTGACAGCCTATGTAGGTATTGACCCGACAGCTGATTCGCTGCACATCGGTCATTTGTGCGGAATCATGATGCTCCGTCATTTCCAGCGTTGCGGCCATAAGCCGTTGGCACTTGTCGGCGGTGCGACGGGGATGATTGGTGACCCTTCCGGCAAATCGGCAGAGCGCAACTTACTCGATGAAGAAACGCTGCGACATAACCAGGAGTGTATCAAAAAGCAGTTGGGCAAGTTCCTTGACTTCGAAAGCGATGCTCCGAACCGGGCGGAACTGGTCAATAACTACGACTGGATGAAGGATTTCACCTTCCTCGATTTTGCCCGCACCATCGGCAAACACATCACCGTCAACTACATGATGGCCAAGGATTCCGTACAGAAACGTCTGAACGGAGAGGCACGCGACGGTCTCTCGTTCACAGAATTCACTTACCAGCTGCTACAGGGATATGACTTCCTGCACCTGTACGAGACCAAGAACTGCAAGCTGCAGATGGGCGGTTCCGATCAGTGGGGTAACATTACGACCGGTGCGGAACTGATTCGTCGTACGAACGGGGGCGAGGTATTTGCACTGACCTGTCCGCTCATTACGAAGGCCGATGGAGGCAAGTTCGGTAAAACGGAATCGGGAAACATCTGGTTGGATGCCCGTTACACTTCTCCGTACAAGTTCTACCAGTTCTGGCTGAATGTCAGCGACGAGGATGCCAAACGCTATATCAAGATTTTCACTTCGCTGGACAAGGACGAAATCGACGGACTGGTGGCCGAACACGAACAGGCTCCTCACCTGCGTGCCCTGCAGAAGCGTCTGGCCAAGGAAGTCACCATTATGGTGCATTCAGAGGCAGACTATGAAGCTGCCGTAGAGGCATCCGGCATCTTATTCGGCAATGCCACTTCGGAGGCCTTGAAGAAGCTCGATGAAGAAACATTGTTGTCCGTCTTTGAAGGTGTACCTCAGTTTGAGGTGGCCAAGTCAGATATCGAAGCTGGTATCAAGGCAGTAGATCTTTTTACGGAAAAGGCGGCTGTCTTTGCCTCAAAGGGCGAGATGCGCAAGCTGGTACAGGGCGGAGGCGTATCGCTGAACAAGGAGAAGCTGGCAGCTTTCGATCAGCCGGTGACGGCCGACAACCTCCTCGACGGCAAATACCTGCTGGTACAGCGTGGTAAAAAGAACTATTACCTGCTGATGGCCAAGTAAACCGTTTTTCCCTCCAGTAGGGGAATGGATATACAACGCGAAAATCGCAAGTCCGGGATGCCCGGAACTTGCGATTTTTGCGTTTTTTGTTACTGCTATTCACATAGAAGTAATAAAATGGGAGAACGCTTTCTCCCAACCTTGTTAACCTTAAATCTAATACTATGAAAAAAATCACACCGCAAAAGTAAAGACTTTACCCTGGATATGCAAACCGGAAGTGGTTTATGGAGAAAGATTTAGGTTTCTTTTAGAGAAAGAATCGTTTGCGTGCACAAAGTTTATTTCTATAAACGTACAAATTACACTTATTAGCAGAACGGCAGGCGGAATGAATGCCCGCGAAGTGGCTGTCCGGTAACTATAAGAGGAGGGTGTGGATGCTCCACCATACATAAAAATGTCATTCCGGACACAGGGAAGAATCTGAATACATTTACTTGCGGTTGGCAGATTCTTCGCTATGTCCAGAATGACATATAGACTGACGGTAGCTTTTGGTGGGATACTGCCTTTCGGAGAAAGTATCTACCAAAAGCTACGGCAGAACTGTTAGTCTTTCAGTTTCGCCTTGATGAAGTCTCGGTTCAGACGGGCAATGTTGCTGATGGAAACGCACTTCGGGCATTCAGCTTCACAGGCACGGGTGTTGGTGCAGTTGCCGAAGCCCAGTTCGTCCATCTTCGACAGCATGGCCTTGGCACGACGCAATGCTTCGGGTTTGCCCTGCGGCAGCAGGTTCAACTGGCTGACCTTGGCAGAAACGAACAGCATGGCACTGCCGTTCTTACAAGCGGCTACACATGCACCGCAACCGATGCAGGAAGCTGCATCCATGGCCTCGTCGGCAATCGGCTTCGGAATCAGGATAGCGTTGGCATCCTGAGGAGCACCTGTAGGAACGCTTACGAAGCCGCCTGCCTGCATGATCTTGTCGTAGGCAGTGCGGTCTACCATCAAGTCCTTGATGACCGGGAAACCGGCAGAACGCCACGGCTCAACGGTGATGACATCACCGTCCTTGAAACGGCGCATGTAAATCTGACAAGTGGTTGCACCGGTGGCAGGACCGTGCGGATGTCCGTTGATGTAAAGAGAGCACATACCGCAGATACCTTCACGGCAATCGTGGTCGAAGACAACGGGTTCCTTGCCCGAGTCAATCAACTGTTCGTTCAAGATATCCAGCATTTCCAGGAACGAAGTGTCGCCCGGGATATCCTTCATCTGGAATGTATCGAAATGACCTTTTTCTTTCGGTCCGTTCTGACGCCAAACTTTCAGCGTAAATGATATATTTTTATCCATCTTACTTAGATTCTTTAAATGTTTAACTTCACCTGATTAGCTCTTGTAGTTACGAGTCTGTACCTTGATTGCTTCGTAAACCAGCGGTTCTTTCAGCAGTTCAGGTGCCTTTTCGTCGCTTCCCTGATATTCCCAGCAAGCCACGTAGAAGTAGTTTTCATCGTCACGCTTTGCTTCGCCCTCTTCGGTCTGGTATTCTTCACGGAAGTGGCCGCCGCAAGATTCGTTACGGTTCAAGGCATCGTAGGCAATCAGTTCACCCATAGTGATGAAGTCCTGCAGACGGATGGCCTTGTCGAGTTCTACGTTCATACCTTCCTTCGAACCGGGGATGAACAGCTGGGTCTCGAATTCCTTGCGGATTTCCTTCAGCTTGGCCAGACCGGTCTTCAGACCTTCTGCGGTACGGCCCATGCCGACATATTCCCACATCACGTGACCCAGTTCCTTGTGGATAGAGTCTACCGACTTCTTGCCCTTGATGTTCATCAGGCGGTCAATCTTGTCCTGGACAGCCTTTTCGGCAGCTGCAAATTCAGGCAGGTCGGTGGAGAAGCGGGGAACGGTAATCTGGTCGGCCAGGTAGTTCTGGATGGTATACGGCAATACGAAGTAACCGTCGGCCAGACCCTGCATCAGGGCAGATGCACCCAAGCGGTTGGCACCGTGGTCAGAGAAGTTACATTCACCGATGGCGAACAGACCCTTGATGGAAGTCATCAGTTCGTAGTCTACCCAGATACCGCCCATGGTGTAGTGGATGGCCGGATAGATCATCATCGGGTTATAGTATTTCACGCCGTTGATTTCGTTGGCGAGTTCGCCCGGATTGACGTCGGTGATTTCTTCGTACATGTCGAAGAGGTTGCCGTAACGCTGGCGGACTACGTCAATGCCCAAGCGTTCGATACTTTCAGAGAAGTCAAGGAAGACAGCCAGACCGGTATTGTTGACACCGAAGCCGTGGTCGCAACGTTCCTTGGCAGCGCGTGAAGCCACATCGCGCGGAACGAGGTTACCGAAGGCCGGATAGCGGCGCTCCAGGTAGTAGTCGCGGTCTTCTTCCGGAATGTCGCTGCCCTTCTTGGTGCCGGCCTGCAAAGCCTTGGCATCTTCCAGCTTCTTCGGTACCCAGATACGGCCGTCGTTACGCAGGGATTCTGACATCAGTGTCAGCTTCGACTGCTTGTCGCCGTGAACCGGAATACAGGTCGGGTGAATCTGAACGTAAGCGGGGTTAGCAAACCAGGCACCCTTGCGGTAGCAAGCCATAGCGGCTGTACAGTTACAAGCCATAGCGTTGGTGGACAGGAAGTAGGCATTTCCATAACCGCCTGTAGCGATAACGACAGCATGAGCGGCAAAGCGTTCCAGCTTGCCGGTTACCAGGTTCTTGGCAATGATACCGCGGGCACGGCCGTCCACGATAACTACGTCTTCCATTTCATAGCGGGTGTACAGCTTTACGGTGCCTGCACCTACCTGGCGGCTCAAGGCCGAATAAGCACCCAGCAACAGCTGCTGGCCGGTCTGGCCCTTTGCATAGAAAGTACGCGATACCTGGGCACCACCGAACGAACGGTTGGCCAATGTACCTCCGTATTCACGGGCAAAGGGAACACCCTGTGCTACGCACTGGTCGATGATGTTGTTCGACACTTCAGCCAGACGGTAAACGTTGGCTTCGCGGGCACGGTAGTCACCGCCCTTCACAGTGTCGTAGAACAAGCGGTAAACGGAGTCACCGTCGTTCTGATAGTTCTTGGCAGCGTTGATACCACCCTGGGCGGCGATGGAGTGCGCACGGCGAGGAGAGTCCTGGATGCAGAAGTTGAATACGCGGAATCCCATTTCTCCCAACGAGGCAGCGGCAGAAGCACCTGCCAAACCAGTACCTACTACAATGATGTCCAGACGACGCTTGTTGGCCGGGTTCACCAGTTTCTGGTGGGCTTTATAGTTGGTCCATTTCTCAGCGACCGGTCCTTCCGGAATTCTTGAATCTATCTTAGTCATAATGTTTTTCAATTTTAATCAGTTACACGTTAATTAGCAAGCGCCGCAGCACATGCCCTTCAAGAAGAATACAACTGCTACCAGCAAGAAACCCAATACGATAATCGTAGAGTAGATGTTGGAAATGCATTTCCAGCGGTTAATCCAGACGGTGTTGTTCCATCCCAATGTCTGCATGGCACTCCAGAAACCGTGGGTCAGGTGGAACCAAAGGGCAGCCAGCCATACCACATAGATAACAAAGAACACAGGGCAGGCAAAGGTCTGCTGGATGTAGCCGTAGCCGTCGGCGGCATGAAGACCGCCCATCATCGGGTTGCCGATGATTTCAGCAAACTGCATCTTGTACCAAAAGTTGAAGAAGTGCAGTGCCAGACCCAGAATAACGACGATGCCCAGCACCAGCATGTTCTGAGAGGCCCATTCCACGTTTTTCGGAGTGGCTGTCACGGCATAGCGTTCGCTGCCACGGGCTGCACGGTTCTGCAAGGTCAGCCAAAAAGCGTAGAGGATGTGAATCACGAACAGCGCGGCCAGTCCTACGGTTGCCACCAAAGCATACCAGTTGGCTCCCAAGAACTCGCAGACCATGTTGTATGCTTCGCCAGAGACCAAAGCAACACAGTTCATCGCCATGTGAAATGTCAGAAACAGGACAAGGGCGATACCAGTTACACTCATCACCACTTTCCTTCCAATAGATGAATTACTTAACCACATAAATGATTGAATTTAAATTATTTAACTGTTAGAACTAAAAATTCTGCATAAATGCCAACTTTCACTATTTGCAAATGTAGGGATTTTCCCCGTTCTATACAAGCGATTAAGGAAATAATTCTTTATTCACTTTTGTTGCTGTCGGTAATTATTCAACGGCCCTTTATATTGTCATTCTGAGTCTCTCACACACTTCTTACGATGGCCCCTACAGCGTCATCATCGAATCGTTTCACACAATGTGTGAAGGGGACTCAGAATGGCAGATAGTTAGTTTTGTTCTCCCGTCAGCGCATCCGGCTGGTGCAGCAGTTCCATGGCTTTCTTCACGCTCTCGTTCAGGCGGTTGATGACCTGAAAGTATTCGCTCATGTCCCACAGGTCGCGGGCGATAAGGGCTTTCAGCTGGGCCTGGATGAGGGGAAGTGAGGTCTGGTACTGTGCTTCGTCGAAGGGGATGCCGGCCTGTCCGCCAAGGGTGCGCAGCTGTTCCAGATGGGCCGGCTGGATGTCGAAGCCGCGGTCGAACTGGGCAAACTGTCGGTACTGCTTCAGCCATTCGGTGCGGTGCCGGTCGATGAGCTGTAGGTTCAGCTGCACCAGGATGCCCTTGTCGCGCAGCTGGCGGTAATAGTTCGTGAAATAGGTCGTGTCTACCGGGACGAAGCAGTCGGGCATGATGCCCCCTCCGCCGTAGACCGTCCGTCCGAGCCGCAGGGTCTTGGCCTTCAGCGAATCGGGGAAATGAATGCTGTCGGCACTCACCATCTCTCCCCGGTTATAGCGGTCGATGAGGTCGCGGTTGTATTGCTCGATACTTTCATAGGGCTTCTGGATGCAGCGGCCCGAAGGCGTGTAGTAGCGGGCCACGGTGAGCCGTATCATCGAGCCGTCGGGCAGGTCGATGGGGCGTTGCACCAGTCCCTTGCCGAACGAGCGCCGGCCTACTACCACGGCACGGTCCCAGTCTTGCAGTGCGCCGGCGACAATCTCGCTGGCCGAGGCAGAGAACTCGTCTACCAGTACGATGACCCTTCCGTCGGTAAAGCTGCCGTTGCCTTCTGCGTGGAATTCTGTGCGCGGGTTCCGCCGTCCTTCCGTATAGACAATCAGTTCTTTCTTGTCCAGAAACTGGTTGGCGATTTCGATGGCGGCGTTCAGGTAGCCTCCGCCGTTGCCCTGCAGGTCGAGTATCAGGTCCTTCATGCCTTTCCGCTGCAGTCGTTCCAGGGCTTCGGCAAATTCCTTGGCGGTAGTGGCCGCAAACCGGCTGATGCGGATGTAGCCGATGCGTTCGTCGGCCATATAGGCGGCATCGAGGCTGTAGACAGGAATCTTGTCGCGCACCAGGGTGAACGGCAGCAGACTGTCGACTCCCTTGCGTTGCACCTTCACCTCCACCCGGGTGCCTTTCTTGCCCCGCAGCCGGCGTATGACCTCCTCGGTGCCCATCTTCACCCCGGCAATCACCGTGTCGTTCACCTCCAGGATGCGGTCGCCGGCCAGGATGCCGGCTTTCTCGGAAGGGCCTCCCGAAACGGGCTGGATGACGAACAGGGTGTCGGTGGCCATGTTGAATTGGATGCCGATGCCTTCGAAGTTGCCTTGCAGCGGTTCGTTCAGTTTCTTCACTTCTTCCGGGTCAGCATACGTGGAGTGCGGGTCCAGTTTCTCCAGCATACTGACGATGGCGGTTTCCACCATCTTGTTTTCGTCTACCGGGTCGACATACAGGTTGGAGATGGCAAACTCGGCCATCTGCAGTTTCCTGGCTGGCGACTGCAACAGCTTGTTGTTCTGGGCGAAAAGGAGATGCAGGCTCATCCATACCGCCCCTATTCCTACAATGTAACGTTTCATGTCTGATGATTGTTCCGGTTATTCGTTAAGGTGTTCCGTGGGGCTTGCCCCGCTGGCTATGGTTCCATCGTCATGCCTTGGGGCAAGAACTCGCTGACATCCTTGCCGTAGTGCAGCAGTTCACGGACGATGGTCGAGCTGACGGAGGTCAGTTCCGGCTCGGTGAAGAGCAGGATGGTTTCGATGCCCGCCAGCTTGCGGTTGATGTCGGCAATGGTTTCTTCGTACTCGAAGTCGCGCACCGTGCGGATGCCCCGGATGATGAACCGGGCCTCCTGTCGCCGGGCGAAATCGATGGTCAGGTCGCTATAGGCTTCCACCCGGATGCGCGGTTCGTCGGCATAGAGCCGGCGGATCATGGCCACCCGCTGTTCGGTGGGGAACCAGGTACGCTTGGACTCGTTGACACCGATGCCGATGACGATTTCGTCCATGAAGGTCAACGCCCGCTTCACGACCGAGTCGTGACCGATGGTAAAGGGATCGAATGTCCCTGGGAAAATGGCTCTTCTCATGTGTTTAGTCTACTAGGTCTTCTTCTACTACCAGGTTGTCGATGATGAAGTTCTGGCGCTCCATCGTGTTCTTGCCCATGTAGAACTCCAGCAGCTCCTTGACGGCATCCGTCTTGCGCAGGGTGACCTGCTCCAGGCGGATGTCCTTGCCGATGAAGTGGCGGAACTCGTCGGGCGAGATTTCTCCCAGTCCTTTGAACCGGGTGATTTCGGGGTTGGGCGACAGTTTCTCGATGGCGGCGATGCGTTCCTCGTCCGAATAGCAATAGATGGTTTCGTAGACTCCCTTCTTGCGGTTGCGCACGCGGAACAGGGGGGTCTGCAGGATGAACACATGGCCCTTCTTGATGAGGTCGGGGAAGAACTGCAGGAAGAAGGTGATCATCAGCAGGCGGATGTGCATACCGTCCACATCGGCATCGGTCGCCACGATGACCTTGTTGTAGCGCAGTCCGTCCAGTCCGTCCTCGATGTTCAGAGCCGCCTGCAGCAGGTTGAACTCCTCGTTCTCGTAGACAACCTTCTTGGTCAGTCCGAACGAGTTCAGCGGCTTTCCGCGCAGGCTGAACACGGCCTGCGTGTTCACGTCGCGGCTTTTGGTGATGGAGCCGCTGGCCGAGTCGCCCTCGGTGATGAAGATGCAGCTTTCCAGGCGCGGGTCGTCGTCCTCGTCCTTCTTTCCACCCTTCGGATCGTTCAGGTGGATGCGGCAGTCACGCAGCTTGCGGTTGTGCAGGTTCGCCTTCTTGGCCCGTTCGCGGGCAATCTTGGTGACACCGGCAATGGCCTTCCGCTCCTTTTCCGACTCCTGGATTTTCTGGAGCAGCACCTCCGATACTTCGGGATGCTTGTGGAGGTAGTTGTCCACGTTCTCCTTGATGAAGTCGCCTACGAATTTGTTCACGCTCACGCCCGACAGGGGGTAGGGCTGCCCTTCCGAGTCCTTTTCCGGAGCCATGGTCAGCGAGCCCAGCTTGATCTTGGTCTGGCTTTCGAAGGTCGGCTCGATGACATTGATGGCAATGGCAGCCACCAGCCCGTTGCGGATATCCTGGAAGTCATAGTTCTTGCCGTAGAATTCCTTGATGGTGCGGGCCAGGTGCTCCTTGAAGGCACTCTGGTGGGTGCCTCCCTGGGTGGTGTGCTGGCCGTTGACGAACGAGTAGTACTCTTCGCCGTACTGCGGGCTGTGGGTGAAGGCTATTTCGATGTCTTCTCCCTTCAGGTGTACGATGGGGTAGATGCCTTGGGCGGTCATGTTGTCGTTCAGCAGGTCCTCCAGTCCGTTCCGGCTCAGGATGCGGTGGCCGTTGTAGTAGATGGACAGTCCCGTATTGAGGTAGGTGTAGTTGCGGAGCATCGTCTCGATGAACTCCGGACGGAAATGGTAGTTGACGAACAGCGTATCGTCCGGCTCGAAGAAGATGTACGTGCCGTTGCTCTCCTCGGTGGGCTGCGTCGTGTCCGACAGCAGTTCCCCGCGCTCGAAGACGGCTTCGCGCAGCTGTCCGTCACGGACGCTGCGGGCCACAAAGCGGCGGCTCAGGGCATTGACTGCCTTGGCGCCCACACCGTTCAGGCCCACGCTTTTCTTGAAGGCCTTGGTGTCGTATTTTCCTCCTGTGTTCAGCATCGACACCGCATCGACCAGGCTGCCCAGGGGGATGCCCCGGCCGTAGTCGCGGACCGACACGCGCAGGTTGTCCTCCATCTGGATGTCGATGCGCTTGCCGGCCCCCATCTTGAATTCGTCGATACTGTTGTCGATGACCTCCTTCAGCAGCACGTAGATACCGTCTTCGGCCTGGGAACCGTCGCCCAGACGGCCGATGTACATGCCGGGACGCACGCGGACGTGCTCCATGTCACTCAGGTGACGGATGTTCTCCTCGGTGTAGGACACGGCGGGAGCCGTCTGCTCTTGTTCGTTCAATTTATCTTCTTCCATTTTTCCCCACCTTATTTATATATAGGATATTAGTCGATGTGTTTGCGGAAGGCCCGGCGGCGTTTGTGGAGCACGGGGTCGAAGGCGCTCCATTGCGACTGCACCTTCTTGTTGTCTTCCAGTTCCGGATTGCTCTCGCCGAACTCGAATCCCATCTGCATGTACACGGGCACCAGGTCGTAGAACAGCAGGGCGTTCACACCCTTGCTCTGGTATTCGGGCTTCACGGCCACGAGCAGCAGGTCGAGGGTCTTCGGCCGTTTCCAGTAGAGCGACTTCAGCAGGTAGAACCAGCCGAAGGGCAGGATGCGGCCCTTGGCCTTCTGCAGGGCCTCCGACAGGGAAGCCATCGAGATGCCTACGGCCACCAGTTCGCCGGCCTCGTCCTCCACCACCGTCACCATGCGCAGGTCCAGCAGCGGCAGGTAGGTCTTCACGTATTGGCTGATCTGTCCCTGCGTCATCTTCGAGAAGCCGTAGAGCGGTGCATAGGCCTCGTTGATGAGGTCGAACATCCGCTGTCCGTAGTTCTTCTCCTTGATGACCTTGCGGGTCAGTTTCACGATTTTCAGCTTGTATTTCTGCAGGATGATTTCCGCCACGCGCTTGAAGCGTTCGGGCAGCTGCTGTTCGGGCACTTTCAGCTTGAATTCCACCCAGTCGGTGGCTTTTTCGTAGCCCAGCCGTTCCATGTGTTGCGGGTAATAGGGATAGTTGTAAATCGTCGCCATGGTGCTCAGCTGGTCGAAGCCCTCTATCAGCATTCCTTCGGCATCCATGTCCGTGAAGCCCAGCGGCCCTACGATGGTGTTCATACCGCGTGCCTTGCCCCATTCCTCTACGGTCTTCAGCAGGGCGGCCGACACTTCGTCATCGTCGATGAAGTCAATCCATCCGAAGCGCACCTCCTTGGCTTTCCATGTGTCGTTTGCCCGGTGGTTGATGATGGCGGCCACACGCCCCACCACCTTCTTGTCCCTGTAGGCCAGGAAGTAGGCGGCTTCGCAGAACTCGAAGGCCGCGTTCTTCTTGGGATTGAACGTATGGAGCATATCGTCATAGAGGTCGGGCACTGAATAAGGGTTGTCCTTATACAGCTCGTAATTGAAGCGTATGAATGTTTTCAGCTCTTTTTTCGAGCTGACTTGTTGAATAGTGATGGCCATCTTTCTTGATCGTATTATATTCGAGGGGGTAAAGGTACAACATTTTCTGTAATTACACAATTTTAAGATGTCGTTTTCGCTTTACGACTGTTCTGTCCCCTGCTGGAATCAAGCTCGAGGAATATTTCCCGTGTCGCGATGCCCTGTTACCTATCGAGAGCACCGGCTGCGATTCGTTCCTTCGTCCTCCTGCAGACTGAATAATAGGACTTCCGCCTAAAGACAGTCGTATTCCTACATGTGGACATTCGTCCTTTTGTGGGAGGTAGATGCCCACGGCAACAGCTCTTCCGTTTCCAACGTGCAGAGGGGGTTGCGCATTCATCAGGGAATACACATCCAGGCATATATACAGAAAGCGGTTCCTTTTCGGGGAACCGCTTTCATATAGAGAACTGAAGGAATCTGTTTACTTACGATACTCGATGGAAGCAGAAGTCTTGATTCCAGCCTTATCCATGAAGGTGATAACCAGAACACCACTTTCGTTAACATTGATGTTCGTAATCTTAGCACCCATATTCGGATTACCATTACTACCGTCACCCGAAGGACGTGCAAGTGTACCTTTCGAGCCTTCTCCCAAAGAATACAGGGCATTAACTGTAGCTGCACTGCTCGGAGTGCTCAACGTGACATCCGGAGCAACATCCTGAGCAGAAACTGTGATGTTGGCTACGGTGAAGTTCTTACCGGCAACAGCTACCTTAGAGCCGTTGAATTCGAGAGCCAGACCCAGCTTGTCCTTCGCTACGTAAGGAGCAATATAGCTGTCTGCACCAACCTGTGCATATGCCTGAGCTTCATCGTTTACATAGTAAACCAGCTTGGCACCTTCGAATATCGTCATCAGCTTCATGCTATAGCTCTTTGATACAACGAAGTTTTCCTGCGTACCTGTCAGAGCCTGTACGGAAGCTGTTACGGTGAATTCATTAGCTTTCAGCTTGTTGTTTGCGATCAATGCACTAATATCAGCGGTAGGAGTGTCTACGGTCACATCATTGCCATTTGCATCCTTATAAACCACCTTGAATGTAATGTCATTAGTCAACGGATTATTGTTGGCATCCTTCACGCTGATGAAGCCGCTTGCCAAATTGATTAAAGGTTTAGCTGTCGTAACGTCAACGTCCATGCGGGTAGTGAAGACACCTTCATCCCACAGAGCGTGTGAATTGGCAACGAATAAATCATCGAATGTCGGAGTCTTGACGGTCAATGTAGTGGATACTTTCTTCACTTCATTGCCATCGTTACCCTTCAGCGTCAGTGTCAGTTTGGTGTCACCTACTTTGGCTTTTTCAATCAGTTCAGCATCATCAAATTTAGCGTACTTGATCGTGCGGATAGTAGTGGCTTTGTTCAATTCAGTTACTTCATTTGTGCATTCTGCATCTTTATAATACTTCACATTAGAAGCGGCAATGGCTTTCTTGAAGAAGTTACCATCGGATGACCATACGAAGTTGTTTGCAGGTGTAGAACTTGCGTTGGCAATTGTATTGGCATCTGCTGCACTCATACCGGTAAATACAGTGCCCAAGTCAATCACAACATCCGTATTCGGCATGGCAACATAAGTCTGAGCCGAAATTTCTTCTCCTTCTACAGCAGAATTTCCGAATGTAATCTGAGCTTTGGTTTGGTATGCACCGCCGGCAACATCCAGGATATGCAATACGACATTAATGGTTTTACCACCGGCCTTGTCAGAAGCAGTTACAGTCATTCCATTGAAAGAAATGCCCAGTGCTTCAGCTTCGTCTTCGTCTACTACAGCGATGTAGCCATCTACGATGCCTCTATAGTCTTCATTCGTGCCATCCCCAATAAAGGAGAACGTATAGCTGCCTACAGGAGCTTTTAATGCAGTAGAGATTGAGGTAGAAGTCCATACTACACCGTTATCGGTGTTGTCCTTTACTTTGAATTGATTTGCATGCACACTAGCGGTTGTGATGGCAGTTTCTTCTGTATCGATAATAAATTCATAGTCAGAGATAACGGCTCCGTCAACGGCCAATGCATATTTGACATTCTTGGGGTCATTTCCGCCTGTAGTGAAAGCCTTGCCGGCATTATCACCGTTAACGGTATCGTCAAGAACAATAGAAATCTTCCAGGCACCAGCATTAGTGATTGCTCTATCACCACTGTTGACAGGCTGGTCATTTTCAATAGCTGTTGCAGTAACAATGACAGGAGCATTCTTGCCGATAGAGTTCACCAAAGTCAGTGTCTTTGTGCTCAGGTCTACATTGGCGGGCAATACAGAAACGGTGGCAGTAGGAGTGCAACCTACCAAGAATTGGTTTTTGGCAATAGCACCCTTCGGGCCTTTCCAGTCAACTGCTGCAGCAGCTTTTCCCCACCAAATACCCTTCTTGTCAGCATAGGTTTTCAAATCAGAAGTAACGATAGTTGCCCACAAAGAAGAAGTAGCCATCGGCAACTGGATAGTATCCTTACCGATAGTGATGGTATATACACCATTGGAAGCGTCCTTGATGATGACATCTGTACCTACATGCAGGCCTTCCTGCTTCACATCGTCAATATAGAGAAAGCCGTCTTCCTTCACTTCGACCTTCTGGGCCTTTTCAGTCTCACCGGCAATGACACCCTTGTCCACGCCGCCTACATAAAGATGTCCGTCCTTGATTTCGATTTCAGAAACCTGTACACCGACAGGGAGGTTCATTTTGGTAGTAGCTCCGTCAGTAACTACAACGAGCTGGTCGCCGTCTACTGTCACGCTGGTCACACCCACCTTCAGGTTCTCCACCGTCGACTTCAGGGAAGCCAGGTCGCTGACCACCTTGTCAATCTGGCTCTGCAAGTTGTCGATGTCGTCATCGTAGTCCTTACAAGAGGTAAAAGTTCCTGCCGAAGCGAAG
>SFDG01000093.1 GCA_004558305.1 Phocaeicola plebeius | reverse complement strand
TCTTCCGCTATCCGGGGCCGAACCCCTTCACCAAGGAGCAGGCCATCCTGATGATGGCGGATGCCGTGGAGGCCGCTTCACGCAGCCTCCACGAGTACACCGAAGAGAGCATTTCCAACCTGGTGGAGAAGATTATCGACAGCCAGGTCAATGAAGGTTATTTCAAGGAATGCCCCATTACGTTCCGCGACATCGCCATCGTTAAGAGTGTCTTCAAGGAGAAGCTGAAAACGATGTACCACACCCGCATCAGCTACCCGGAACTGAAGAAATGAATCAATAGAAGGTCACCTCGCCTAATCCGGCGCGTCCTTCCGATACACCGTCGATGGTCAGCCGGACGAACCGGGCTTCGCGGTCGACGGTCATGGGCTTGAATTCCCAGCCGGTACATTCACGCTCGTAGAGTACGGTCCAGCGGGAACCGTCGGCCGATGTCTCCACTTTGTGGCGGTAGGAAGAACTGTCTTTCTGGAACAAGATGCGGCTGGCTGCTATATAGGTCGGCTGTCCCAAGTCGAACGTGACCGTCTGCGGTAGACGGTCGCTGCCGGCAATCCACCAGCTGTGGTCGTCTCCGTCCAGTATGTTCGAGGCCGGATAGCCAGGCTGTTCATCGTCCACCTTCACCGAAGCGATTTTCAAGGGTGGGCGTTTCAGTACCTGCTGCTGCCACGATGAGGGTTTTACCACCACATGATCTTCTTCATGGCCTCGGAAAGTCACCTTCTTGCCCACCGGCACGTATGCGCCCGTATAGGGGGTGCTTTCCACAGTTGCCTCTCCGGCTTCCAGTCCGTCGGCAACGGCTCTTACCTTTATCTTCCCCGCCTTCCGGGAGGTACGCACAAAGGCAAAGCCTACACCGCCTTCTGCCTGCTGCCGATGCACTCCGACACGGGCGATGGTATCGCCTACCAATGTTCCTTCGCCTTCTACCGACAGCTGTATCTCCTGGCGGGAGCTGCTGACCAATGTCCCGTCGGTGTCGCACACTTTGATGTAGACCGGTATCAGGTCACTTCCGTCGGCTACGGGAACAATGCCTTCAGTCACCGGTTCCACTGTCAGGCGGGCCGGTGCCTGTGGGGTACTTACCAGGTGCTCGGCCACCTTTCTGCCATCGATCCATCCTTCTGCCTTCAGTGTGCCTGCTTCGTAGCCGCCGGCATCGAAGACAAAGAGCGGGCTGCCGCCCTTGCTGACAATGGCAGGATAAAGACGGCTGCGCTCGGCCCTCGTCTGGGTGCCCACCAACTTGCCGTTCCGCCACAAACTGACTTCCTCGCAGTTCGAGAACACCATGATGGCCGAAGTGGACGACTCGTAATCAGCAGAAGCATTGTGAGAAGCGATGAAGACCATCGGACCTTCGTACAGCCCCGGCTGCGAGACAGACGGAGAGCGCATACTCTGCAGCAGATAGTAGCAGAACTTCGGATAGCGGTTCATGTCGACCACCCCGCAATACATCGTCTCGTCCTGGCTGCCCCGCGCATAGTCGTTGTAGCTCCAGAGGAAATGGCCAGCCATCGAAGGATTGGCATCCAGCATACACCAGTCGAAATAGCCTTTCCCCTCCAGCTGGGCCACCCGTCCCCGGCATTGGCGCATCTGCTCCTCTTCGTTCTCCCACAGGCCGACGCGGGGCTTTTCGCCTACACCGTCTCCCCATTCGCGGGTGAGCAACGGTTTCACAGCCAGAAAGTCTTCGGGATAATTGCTCATCACATCCCCGTCTTTCGGGAAGCGGGCCACCTGCTTGTAGAACACATCATAGTAGGGCTCCATGTCCGCATGGCCGAAATAGTCGCCAGACGTGTAGAACTGGTCGCCGGGGTATTCCTCGTGCGATAGCTCGAAGATGGCCTTGGCCAGCGAAACAGGGTAGCGGGACTCGTTCAAGGCCGTTTCCCAAAGCACAACAGAGGGATGGTTGCGGTCGCGGCGAATCATCTGTCGGCCCACCTCATACAGCCGGTGGATAAACGTAGAGTCGGGGTTATAGAACTGCCAGCCCGGAATGCACTCCACCACCAGCAGTCCATGACGGTCGCATGCCTCCAGAAAAGCCGGATCAGCGGGATAGTGAGCGGCACGGACCGCGTTGTAACCGCCTCGTTTCATTTGGATGACATCCCTCTCCTGCATGGAGTTGGGAGCCGCATCCCCTATGTGCGGGAAAGCCTGGTGCCGGTTGGCGCCGCGCAGGTATAGCGGTTTCCCGTTCAGAAAGAAGCCTTCGGTCGTGTACCGGAGGGTCCGGATACCTATCTGCTGCGACACCTCGTCTACCACCTTTTCGCCTTCCATCAAGCGGGTACGCAAGGTATATAAATAAGGTGTATAGGGATGCCACAAGGCCGGCTGTCTCACCGTCAGCTCCTGTTGGGTAGTCGTGGCCGACTCTGCCGGTACGGACACCGGACACAGGTGGGTGGCTACCACATGACCGGTCGAATCACACAATTCCACGACCAGTACCCGAGCGACCTCTGCCTCCGTACGGTTCCGCACATGCGTGGACACATGCACCGTTGCTTCCTCCTCGCTGACCGAAGGGAAGGTGACGAACTGGCCTCCTCCGGCCACGATGTCTTCTTCCAACGGATCGGTAATATAGACTGGCTCTGTCACCACCATCCGGACATCCCGATAGATGCCGCTGTAGTAATAGAAGTCCATACGGGCCTGAGGCTTTCCCGGCGGTGTCAAGGGATCGTCTGCCGCATCGACCTTGATGGCCAGCACATTGTCGGCATCCCAACGGATGTGGCCGGTCAGGTCGGCCACGAAGCCCATATAGCCTCCGTAGTGTTCCGTTATCCGCTCGCCGTTCAGGTACACTTCGCAGTTCTTCATCACTCCTTCAAACTGGACGGTCACCCGCTTCCCTTGATAAGCAGCGGGCAGGCGGAAGTGACGGCGGTACCAGCCGATGCCGTCATAGATGACATTGCCGCCACAGTGCTTCGTCTCTAACTGCATGACATGCGGTACGGATACGGGAATCCATCCGGAATCGTCGGTTTCCACCGCCTGTCCGTTCTCCACATCCCCTCGGTAGAAGGCCCAATCGGTATTCATGTTCAGGGTTTCCCGACCCGGCTGTGGGGAGGTACACCCCACAGCCAGCATCGTCAGCGCCCCTCCTATTAATAAAATAAGGTATTTCATCGTTGTTAGCGTATTGACTTAGTTAATAAGATTATTCTTCTCATGCCAAGTGGTGAACCTCTTCTTATTTACCCGTGAAATGGAACCAGTCGAAGTCGGCATATCCATTTACGCCCTCGGCTTTTGTGGAGAAATTGAACAAGGCAAAACGGTTGGCGGTCCACGGCAAGCCGAGGCCCATCTTCAAGACATTGCCAATGGGGAAATACTTCTTGCCGTCGAGGCTGTAATAGAAACGGGCCGTAAACTCGCGGTCGGTGACTCTGGCACGAATCCAGATCTTGTCGCCCTGCAGCGGCTGGGGCACGGTTTCGATGATGTTGCCGTCGTTGCACATCACAATCTTGCGGGTGTTCCCTTCCTGTTGGACCGCTACATAGGCATACGGGAATTCAAAGACTCCGAAGCCGGCTACATTCCCGTCTTTCAGGCCGGAAACATCCATCACCACCGATCCTTCGGACGAAGGTCCCTGTACCCGTTGGGTCAGGGTATTGCGGGCTTCTTTCAAATGGGCTGCTTCAGATGCCTTCAGACGCATGTAGCCCGGGCGTTCGGTCAACGACCACTTCGCATTGTCGGGATTGTGGTTCCACTGCCATTGCAAGCCCAGCTTCTTGCCGTTGAATTCATCAGAGGTGGCCGGCACCTTGATGGCATACGTTTTGCCGACATGGGGCTTCGGATAGGTCACGACATCCTTGCCGTTGGTGCCCAGCATGGGCCATCCGTCCACCCATTCCACCGGTACCAGACAGGGTACACGGCCGATGGCGCCACGGTCCTGCATGATGATGAACCACCAGTCGCCATTCTTCAGCTGTACCATACCGCCCTGGTGCAGGCCATTGACGGGGTACGAACTGTTGTCGTCCATGATGATCTTGTGCTCGTACGGACCATAGATATTGTCGGCCCGCAGGCATACCTGCCATCCTTCCGTTCCGCCGGCCGGACAAGTCAGGTAGTACTTGCCGTTGATCTTATACATGTGCGAGCCTTCCATGCCGAAATGACCTCCCAGGGTCTGGCTGTCCTTGAAACGCTTGTTCCAGATTTCCACCGGTTCCCCCTTCACCGAATGTACATCGGCATTCAGTTCGGTCACCAGCAGCCTTCCCTGTCCATGAATCACATACACCTTGCCATCGTCGTCGAAGAACAATCCCGGGTCGTACAGGTATTCCGGGAAGATGGTCCGTTTCCACGGCCCTTCCGGCTTTTCCGCTTCACAGATAGAGAAATGGCCTTTCTCCGTGCCCAGACCGTAGGGCGTACAGAAGGCCACGTAGAACTTGCCGTTGTGGTAACGGATGGAGTTGGCCCACGAGCCGTTCAGGTAGAGCTGTCCTCCCTTCATGTCATAACGAGGGTCTTCCTCATAGCGGTCGACGGCATAGCCCACCATTTCCCAGTTGACCAGGTCCTTCGACTTGGCAATCGGACATCCGGGCACATAGTGCATACTCGTAGAAACAAAATAAAAGTCATCGCCCACCCGAATGACATCCGGGTCGGGCCAGTCGCCCCACATGATCGGGTTTGTAAATGTTCCGTCTCCATTGTCGGGAGTCCACACAGATTGGGCAGTCGCCGTCAGCGACACGGTGCCCAGCAAGGCTGTCAACAGCCAATTTCGTACATTCATACACATTTAACTATTAGGGTTGGTAATACAAAAGTCTTGTCTTTGCAAAAATAGACAAATCTTCGCAAAAAGCCTACAGGGGAATGCAGGAAATGACAGCTATCCCCCAAAAAAGAAAAAGGGTAGATGGTTGTCTTTGATAAAATAATTCGTATCTTCGCCCGCGAATCAACAATAAACCTATATTCATCGAAAAAACGACTTGACGTATGTTTAAAAACTTTCATGGCTTCCATCTGCTGGATGCCTATCACAAAATGCGCTCGCTCAAGAAAGCTCAACGCGAGCGAATCATCAAAAAACTGATTCAGGGGTGTATCGTCCTGATAATTACACTGCTTCTTTGGAATGCTCCCACCTCTTTCTTCGGGATTGATGGACTGACCGTCGTACAGCAGCGCATCATTGCCATCTTTGCCTTTGCCACCTTGATGTGGGTGATGGAAGTGGCGGCTTCGTGGGCCACCAGTGTGGCCATTATCGGGTTACTGCTCTTGTTTGCCTCCAACTCGGGCATCAAGTGGATGTGCAACCCCGACGAGGTGGGGCAGCTGCTTAGCTACAAGGCGGTCATGGCCACCTTCGCCGATCCGGTCATCATGTTGTTCATCGGCGGTTTTACCCTTGCCATTGCAGCGGGAAAGACCGGACTTGATGCCCAACTGGCCAAGATACTGTTGCGTCCCTTCGGTACCAAGAGCGAGAATGTCCTGCTGGGGTTCCTCCTCATCACCGGATTGTTCTCCATGTTCGTGTCGAACACCGCTACAGCAGCCATGATGCTGACCTTCCTGGCTCCCGTCTTCAAACAGCTGCCTCCCGAAGGAAAAGGCCGTATCGCCATGGCACTTTCCATTCCCGTTGCCGCCAATCTGGGGGGTATGGGAACACCTATCGGTACTCCTCCCAACACCATTGCCTTGAAATACCTTAACGACCCCGAAGGGCTCAACCTGGGATTGGGATTCGGCGAATGGATGATGTTCATGTTCCCGCTGGTGGTGGTACTGCTGTTTATCGGCTGGATGCTTCTGAAACGCATCTTCCCGTTCACACAGAAGACCATCCAACTGCACATTGAAGGAGAAATGAAGAAAGATGCGCATACCTATATTGTCATTGCCACCTTTATCCTGACTGTCCTGCTCTGGCTGCTGGACTCCGTCACGGGCATCAACTCGTATACCGTCGCCCTCGTCCCGTTCGTCATCTTCTCGCTGACGGGCATCATTACGCGCCGCGACTTGGAAGAAATCAACTGGTCGGTTATCTGGATGGTGGCCGGAGGTTTTGCGCTGGGTTACGGACTCAACGCCTCGGGACTGGCCGAACGTGCGGTAGAAAGCATTCCATTCGGCACCTTCTCGCCGTTGTTCATCCTGATTCTTTCCGGCCTCATCTGTTATGCCCTGTCTAATTTTATCAGTAACTCCGCCACTGCTGCTTTGCTGATGCCTATTCTGGTTGTGGTATGTGCAGCGATGGGGGACAAGCTGGATGCTATCGGCGGAACCTCTACCATCTTGATTGGTGTGGCCATTGCCGCTTCCAGTGCTATGGTGCTGCCCATCTCCACTCCTCCCAATGCCTTGGCTTTTGCCACCAATCTGGTACAGCAAAAAGACATGGCGAAAATGGGATGCATTATTGGCCTGGTCAGCATGGTTCTAGGATACTCCTTGCTCTATGTCATGGGTATCTTCCACCTGATCTAAGCTGATAGAATGTAGTCAAAAGGAGCATGGCGCATGGGGAAATCTTGCAGACTTCTTCATGCGCCATGCTACAGAATGAAAGGAGATCAGATGTTCGGCGTGTCCCACACCTTGGTGGCGGTACAGTGCAGGTCGGTCCACTGGTCGCCGCATTTCAGCTTGAAGTCACCTTTCTCTAAGGTCCATTTCCCGGCATAGTTCACAAAAGCGAGGTCGCTGCCTTTCAGACGGAAAGTGACTGTTTGGGTCTCGCCGGGAGCCAACGAGATTTTCTCGAATTGGCGGAGGCGTAGGTTGTCCGGGGTGCTGCTGGCGACCAGGTCTTTCGAAAACAGCAGGACACTTTCCTTGCCCGCTACCTTGCCCGTATTCGTTACATCCACCGTGATGGTCAGTTCGTCGTCAGCCGTGAAGTCAGCTTTGTCCACCTTCAGATGACTGTATTGGTAAGAAGTGTAGCTCAGCCCGAAACCGAAGGGCCACTGTACGTCCATTACCGAATCGTAGTTGTAGTTCCCGCCCATCTGGCCGATATTCTCGCACGGCTTGTAGTCGTATGTAGCGAGTGCATTGATCCAGCGCG
>SFDG01000016.1 GCA_004558305.1 Phocaeicola plebeius | reverse complement strand
AAGAACAACTTGAGTTAGAACAATTTGAGTTTTTTAATTTATAAATTAAAATTTTTTTATCATGAGAAAAAAGTATTTAAGTGCACTTCTGTTCGGAGCCTTGGTGATGGCTTCAACAGCAACATTCACTTCTTGTAAGGACTACGATGACGACATCGAGAACCTGCAGGGACAAATCAATAGCAACAAGGATGCTATTTCTGCCCTCCAGAAGCTTGTCGGTGAAGGAAAGTGGGTAACCGCCATTTCTCCTATTGAAAACGGTTTCACCGTTACCATGAGCGACGGAACCTCGCAGACGGTCAAGGGCATCAACGGCAAGGACGGTGCCAACGGCAAGGACGGTAAGGATGGAACACAGTGGACCATCTCTGAAGACGGCTTCTGGGTATGCGACGGCGAAAAGACTGCATTCGTGGCTGTCGGCAAGGACGGCGCGAACGGCGAAAACGGTCAGGACGGACAGAATGGTCAGGACGGAAAGAACGGTCTGACAGCTCCTTCTCCCCAGATCAGTGCCAACGGCAACTGGATTGTCTATAACTTCAATGAAGCTACCGGCGAATTCGAAGCCACAGAAACTGAATTCTCCGCTATCGGTACTGCAGCTTACGTGGTTGCTACCGGAAATACTTATGAACTGCATATAGCTGACCAGACCGGTGTCTACCAGACCATCACGCTGCCGGCTACTTCTGATGCTTTCATCGCTACCGCTCCGTTTGGAAAAGTTGAAGTACATCTTGAAAAGGCTCTTTGGACTGCTTGGAACGCCAATACTGCTGCGTCAAAGACTTTGCTCGCCCAATTCCCTGAAATTGCGAATATCGAAAAGAAAGCTCCTGTAAAGCAGGGAGGCAGTCTTCCTTTGATTATTTCTCCGGCAAATGTTGAACTGACAAATGATTATTCTTTCAGTCTGCAGGGCTTGGATGGCAAGACAGCAGATATCCAAATCGGTTCGCCTGTCAAGGGATTGCCTTCCAACATCAATATTAACGACTATACGATGGAAGTTCGTTCTGCCGAGAACGACTGTTTCTGGACTGTACAGGTTGAACCTGCTTACGATGGAAAGAAATATGCAGAAGTAAGCAATGCTTCTTTGGTTGTTACCAACGAAAAAGGCACGACTATGAAGACTGCATTTGCCTACACTGTTAAGTGCGATGACATTACAGATCATGTTACTGTTAAAACAGGAACTACCGAAGTGAATTATGCGCCCACTATTGATGTCTTGGCCAAACAAGGGGAAAATGGAGGAGACAATCCCATCTTCATTCTTGAAAATGAATATGTAGGTTATGTAGTACTGGAAGCAACCAATGCTTTGCAGGTAGCCAAATATCAGTTGACAACGGAAGGTGGAAAGTTGCACATCGGCAATATGCCCGCCAACGAAACTTCCATTAAGATTAATCTAAAACTTACAGCACTGGGTCTGAATGGTTCAGCCAACTCGGCCCCGACAGTTGTTACCATTGCACAGGGCGTTGAGTCTGAGGCTTCATTGAGCGAAAAAGCAATCACTTTGGATAAGGAAGCAGTAGAGGTTAGATGGGATATCAACGAACTCGGAATGGATGCAATTCAGTTTGATAACTTCTACAAGGGCAATACCATTACTCTGACAGCAACTCGTGAAGACATAAACGACAATGGTGATACAGATCGCTTTGTTGCCTACAATGGTGCCATTACATACTATAATGAAAAAGGTGCTGTAACGACATACAACGCTACCACAGGTGCTTGGAGAAATGGGAATGCGGTTGCCTTCGGTTTCGATATCAAAGCTGGAGACATGCAAGCGACTCCAGATGGTGGAACTGGTACAATTGCAACAATTGATAATGTTGAATACACAACAGAAAAGTGGTTACCGAAAGACTATGCCATCACGCTGACCTCCAAGAAAGGGACAAGTGTAGTATTCTCTGCTGAGACAACGTTGACAGTGTCCAATCCTGATGCTGTTACTTCTTATATCAAGTTGGTTCCCGGATTTGTAGAAAACGGTGTATTCCAGATTACTGGAGATTGTACAACTAGCGCGACACAGGTGACCTACAAATTGAAAGATGCTCTGCTTTTGGGCGAGGGCGCAGAGCTGGTAGGATTCATGGATATAGATGCCTGGAACTATTTGGATAATGGCGGTAACCTTCGGGACAAATCTGAAGCAGGCAACTATAACTGGTTGAGAAAAGGTCAAATAGTAAATGAAACGAATGTACAGAAAGATAAGGAAAATCCTAATGCTCAATTATTTGTCAACAAGTGGGAAGAAACTTCAACCGCTGCAGATTGGTATGCAGCAAAGCACCAGCAGTTGTACAAGACCCGTAACATCCGCGCATACTACAAACTGTTCGGTAATGAAAACAATGTTGTAGAATTCGACTTCCCTGTAGTTGTGAAGAGTGAAATCTTCAGTGAAGATGCTACGAAGGCAATCATTATGGACGATGCGAAGCTGACCGCTGTATTCGGTGGCGCAAACAATACCAACAAGATTGACATCAAGGCTGCTGTCACTAAGGCTGTGTTTGTTGCCGGTACAGACAAGGGCAAGACCTATGATATGTTTGGTAATGCAGGAGGTACGTCTGATGCAACGATTATTCATTATAACCAACCGAAAACAAATAATGGTTATGTTGTTGATGCCAGTGGCAAACCTGTAGAAATTAGCCGCGATGACCTGTTGGATTTCGGTATGTCTATGGACGACTTCATTGCGTTGAGTAGTGAGACGAAGGTTTACCTCAAGACAGACAAATATAATGTGGCTACTACTTCAAGTGAAATTTATGGATGGAACCAGTTGTATACAACGTGGTCACGTTATTATACCATTAATCAAACTACTGGTAAGGAAGAATATACAAACAAACCTGGTACTTCTATTAAGTGGACAAAAGCAGAAGTTGAAGCTGAACTGGAAGCAAATGAATACCATCGGAAAGAAAGATTAGCTTTGTTCAATGCATACAAGTCAAAGATTGCATTTACAACAACTCCTTCTTTAAATGGTACTGTTACTGAACCGACTGCGGCTCATGCAAAGGTAGACAAGGTTATCATTGCCTTCAAGGATCCTGCTGAAGCTGCAAAATACTTCCAAGGTGTTGCTGACGATGGTGTTGTAGGTAAGACGGAAATTGTTTCTGGTAAGAATGTAGTGAAGACAACTACCATTACCGCTAAGTCAAGTGCTCCATCCGATGTAACCGGCGGCCAGGTAACAGTTCCGATGGTTATCAAGGTAACCGACCAGTGGGGTATGACCATGGTTCGCGAATTCAACGTAACCGTGAAGACCAACTGATTCACACTTCACCTGTCAAGGTGATAGTCAATACTACTCTGAAAGGATGCGTCCCACAAAGGCGCATCCTTTTTTTCTGTAATTGGTACAACTGCGCTATTGGACAGATGCTTCACTGCGCTCAGCATAATCAGGTAAGGGGGATAAGCAGGAGTCAGGTGAAATAGAGCGTTCAGCAAGACAGACAAGGAGGACAGGAAAGGGACAATCACCATGGATAGAAGAACGAGACCCTACTGCCATAAGAACGGGTTCTTGCGGCCACAAGAATGAGTCCTTTCAGCTACAGGAACCTATCCCTTGCAGGGAACCATTGTAGCTTCCTATGACACCGAGAACAGGGACATACCGGCAATTAGTCAGCTGCCTTTTGCGTTCAGCCCAGGCTGAACGGTCATAGAAGATACTATACCTGTGGTTCGAAGATATCTTCGGGCACCGTTCAGCCCAGGCTGAACGCAAAAGGAAGGCTTATGCTGTATCGAAAGCAGCCTCCCCAAAGAAAGGAAGGAGATATATAGAAAAAAATCCTGAAGTGAATCACCTCAGGATTTAACTTGCTGTTCGAAAGAAGCGGTGCGTACGGGACTCGAACCCGTGACCCCATGCGTGACAGGCATGTATTCTAACCAACTGAACTAACGCACCATTCTGTTTTTGTTTCGTTGCTTTCTCTCTCGATTGCGGTTGCAAAGGTAGGGCTTTTTTCCGAATCTGCAAACTATTTCGAAGATTTTTTTCATCTTTTTCTTCAACTATTTTACAATCCCTTCATTATCAGCGGTCGATGCTGGATAAAAAAGTAGGGCGAACCCTCAACGGCCCACCCGTACCTTACCATTAAACCCTATTTATAAAACAACCAACAAAAACAATCGGCCTGTTCTTGAGAACGTGAAGAACAGACCGATTGACTTTGTCTAACTGACCAGCTAATGTGCTATCAATAGTTTGTCTTCTTCACTTCGAAATAAGCCTGCGGGTGCAAGCAAGCCGGACATGTTTCAGGAGCTTCCGTACCTACGAACAGGTAACCGCAGTTGCGGCACTGCCATACCACTTCTTCGTCCTTCTTGAATACCTTGCCTTCTTCGATGTTCTTCACCAAAGCCAAATATCTTTCTTCATGGCCCTTTTCGGCCACGGCAATCTGCCGGTACATTTCGGCGATGGCGGGGAAACCTTCTTCGTCGGCAATTTCGGCAAACTTCGGATAGTCCAATGTCCATTCCTCGTTCTCGCCGGCTGCGGCTGCCTTCAGGTTATCCAGTGTCTTGCCAATGACACCCGACGGATAGCTGGCCGTAATCTCTACGCAGCCACCTTCCAGCCACTTGAACATCCGCTTGGCATGTTCCTTCTCCTGGTCAGCCGTTTCCGTAAAGATAGCAGCAATCTGCTCGTATCCTTCCTTCTTGGCTGCACTGGCAAAATATGTGTAGCGCATACGTGCCTGCGATTCGCCAGCAAATGAAATACCCAGGTTCTTCTCAGTTCTTGTTCCTTTAATACTCTGTCCCATAGTTACTCTTCGATTTTAATGTTATTACTTGAATCATTTGTACTGCAAATATAATACAATTATTCAAAGTTGTAATCATTACAACCATCGGAGTCCTACTATTTATAGAATATTAATATTTTCATCGCTCGTTCATAAGAAAAACACGAAACATACCACTTATGTTGAGGGAATTCTCTAATTTTGCAGAGAAATTATCATTGTATAACAAAAATAAGTAGGTATGAACAAATTCGACATTAAGCCTAAGTTATTCACTACGCTTAAGAACTACACCAAGGCAGACTTCATGACCGACCTTATGGCCGGTATCATTGTCGGCATCGTGGCTCTCCCGTTAGCCATCGCCTTCGGTATTGCTTCGGGGGTCAGTCCCGAGAAAGGTATCATCACAGCGATTGTTGCAGGATTCATCATCTCTCTGTTGGGCGGCAGCAAGGTCCAGATTGGCGGGCCTACAGGTGCCTTCATCGTCATCATCTACGGCATCATCCAGGAATACGGCATCGACGGCCTGATGGTAGCCACACTGATGGCAGGTGTACTCCTTATCTTATTAGGAGTCTTCAAACTGGGGACCGTCATCAAGTTTATCCCCTATCCCATCATCATCGGCTTTACGAGTGGTATCGCCGTGACCATCTTCACCACCCAGATTGCCGACATTTTCGGCCTGAGCTTCGACGGTGAGAAGATTCCGGGTGACTTCATCGGCAAATGGATGCTGTACTTCCGCCATTTCGACAGCGTGAACTGGTGGAACTTCGTGGTCAGCATCGTCAGCATATTCATCATCGCCATCACTCCCAAGTTCTCGAAAAAGATTCCCGGCTCGTTAGTGGCCATCATCCTCGTAACGATAGCCGTGTACCTGATGAAGCTGTATGGAGGCATTACCTGCATCGACACCATCGGCGACCGTTTCAGCATCCAGGCCCAACTGCCTGCCGCCACCGTTCCCTCGCTGAACTGGGAAGCCATTAAGAACCTGTTCCCCGTGGCCATTACGATTGCTGTGCTGGGTGCCATCGAGTCGCTGCTCTCGGCTGCCGTAGCCGACGGTGTCATCGGCGACCGCCATGACTCGAACACCGAACTGATAGCCCAAGGCATTGCCAACATTGCCTCTCCTATCTTTGGCGGTATTCCTGCCACCGGTGCCATTGCCCGCACCATGACCAACATCAATAACGGCGGGCGTTCGCCCATTGCCGGTATCGTGCATGCCGTTGTCCTGCTGCTGATCCTGCTGTTCCTGATGCCGCTAGCCCAGTACATCCCGATGGCCTGTCTGGCCGGTGTGCTGGTCATCGTTTCCTACAACATGAGCGGCTGGAGAGTCTTCAAGGGGCTGTTGAAGAACCCCAAATCGGATGTGTCTGTCCTGCTGATCACGTTCTTCCTGACGGTTATCTTCGATCTCACCATAGCCATCGAAGTAGGTCTGGTCATTGCCTGTGTGCTGTTCATGCGCCGTGTCATGGAAACGACCGAGATTTCGGTCATTACCGACGAAATCGACCCGAACAAGGAATCGGACCTGCAGCTGCATGAGGAGCACCTGGTTGTACCGAAAGGAGTGGAGGTCTACGAAATCAACGGCCCGTATTTCTTCGGTATCGCCACCAAGTTTGAGGATATCATGTCGGAACTGGGAGACCGTCCGAAAATCCGCATCATCCGTATGCGTAAGGTGCCTTTCATCGACTCGACGGGTATTCATAACCTGACCATCCTGTGCGAGATGTCGAAGAAGGAGAACATCCATATCATCCTGTCGGGTGTCAATCCGAAAGTGTACGCGGTGCTGGAGAAGTCCGGTTTCTGCGCGATGCTGGGCAAGGAAAACATCTGCAGCCATATTAATGAAGCCTTGGAGGTAGCTACCAAGGAACTGGCGAACTTATAACCTGGCTTACTGCTGGGGTTAAGCACCACAAAGCCACAAAGGTACAAAGAGGGTGTGTCATTTGATTTTGACACACCCTCGTTTTGTATGCTCATTGGGCTTTGACATAGCCTCATTTAGCGCATAAGAAAAGCCGAAAATAGGCTTCCAGACACAGTCCCCATAGACACAACGAGAGGCTGCTTCGGTGTGAAACAGCCTCTCATTGTGGAGCAACGGCCTATACGGCCTTCTATGCTATAATTATGCCTTTACAGCCTCTTTGCCTTCGTCCGGCATCTTGTGTCCCATGGTCAGGTAAGCTACAGGAGCAGCGATGAACAGAGAAGACAAGGTACCGATGATGACACCGAGAATCATGGCGAAGGCGAAGCTACGGATGCTGTCGCCACCCAGGATGAAGATACTCAACAATACAATCAAGGTACTCAGTGAGGTGTTGATGGTACGTGCCAACGTCGTATTCAGCGAGTCGTTGAACAACTGCTGGCGGTTGCGCTTCGGATAGAGGTGGAAGAACTCACGCACACGGTCGAAGATAACCACCTTATCGTTGATAGAGTAACCGATGGCCGTCAGGATAGCACCGATGAAGGTCTGGTCGATTTCCAGCGAGAACGGCATCCAGCCATAGCAGAGCGAGTAAGCACCGATAATCAGTACCGTATCGCACATCAAGGCTACAGTGGCACCCACCGAGTAAGCGATGTTGCGGAAACGGATCAGGATATACAGACCGATACCAATCAAGGCGAGAATGACCGACCAGATAGCCGAGGTCTTGATGTCGTCGGCGATGCTCGGACCCACCTTCTGCGAACTGATGATGGAACCACCCATACGGTTGTCACGGTCGATGAAGATGTCGAGTGTCGTATTCTGGCCCAGCAGGTTGCCTTCCTTCAAGGAAGTATACAGGAATTCTTCGATTTCGGCATCGATGGTCGGAGAATCTTCCTCGATGCGGTAGTTGGTCGTCACACGGATGGTCTTGCCGTCGGTACCCAAGGCAATGGCCTGCACGTTGGCATCGCCCACTTTCGGCTGCAGCAGGGCACGTACCGTTTCCGGCTGTACCGTCTGTTCGAACTGCACTACGAAGTTGCGGCCACCGGTGAAGTCAATGCTCTGCGACAGGCCACGGACAAAGAACGAAACGATGCAGACCGCAATGATGGCTCCCCAAATGGTAAACGTACGCTTGCTGATGCCCATGAAGTTGAAGTGGACATTCTGCATCAGGTTCTTCGAAATACCGGTCGTGAACGTCAGGTCAAGCCACTTGTCCTTGCTCATGAAGTGTTCGTAAACCACGCGGGTCAGGAACACGGCCGTGAAGAAGGAGCAGAGAATACCGATAATCAGGGTGGTAGCAAAACCACGGATAGGACCGGTACCGAAGTTGAACAGGATGATACCTGTCAGGATAGAAGTAGCATTGGAGTCGATGATGGCCGAGAAAGCGTTCGAGTAACCTTCAGCCAGTGCCTGGCGAGTGCCCTTGCCAGCCTTCAGCTCTTCCTTCGTACGTTCATAAATCAACACGTTGGCATCCACTGCCATACCGAGCGAAAGCACCATACCGGCGATACCCGACATGGTCAGCGCTGCCTGGAACGATGTCAGAATACCCAGCGTGAAGAAGAAGTTCACGAACAGGGCACAGTTGGCAATCATACCCGGAATCATGCCATACATGGCACACATATAAATCATCAGGAAGATCAAGGCCACTACGAAAGAGATAGCCCCCTGGTTGATGGATTCCTGACCGAGCGACGGACCTACGATGTCTTCCTGCACGATGCGGGCAGGAGCCGGCATCTTACCGGACTTCAGCACGTTAGCCAAGTCCTTGGTCTGTTCGGGCGTAAAGCTACCGGAGATTTCCGAATTACCGCCGGTGATTTCACCGTTCACGTTCGGTGCACTGTACACATAGCCGTCCAGTACGATGGCGATGGCCTTGCCAATGTTCTGCTTGGTGAGGACTGCCCAACGACGGGCCCCTTCCGTATTCATCGACATGCTGACGCACGGGCGGTTGTACTGGTCGTACGAGTCGCGTGCCTCGGTCACCACGTCACCTTCCAGCGGAGCGCGTCCGTTACGTTCGGTCGACTTGATGGCAAAGAGTTCGTAAATCTGTCCTTCCTTGTCCATGGCAGCCACACCCCACATCAGCTTCAGGTCGCGCGGCAGGATGTCCTTCACGCTCTTCAGGCTGAGGATGCGGTTGACATCCGCCGTATCGCGGTGGTGTGCATAACCCACAACAGCCCCGCGGCCTCCCTGGTTGAGCTGCAGCACGGCCAGCAACGGATGTTCTTTCTTCACCTGCTCGAAGTTGGCAGCAGCTTCCGTCGAAGCGCCTTCGCCCTTCAAAGCCGCCGTCAGGCTGTCCTTGGCAGAAACTGCTGCCGAAGCCGCCTGTTCGGCTACTGCCGTCGTGTCGGCAACAGAGCTGACCGACAAAGCCTCACGCGCACGGCTGTCTGCCGAAGCCAAGATCGGAGTAATATCTTTCGCATCGAAGGTTTCCCAGAATTCCAGGTTGGCAGAACCCTGCAACAGCTTGCGCACACGTTCCGGCTCCTTGATACCCGGCAGTTCCACCATGATACGGCCCATCTTGCCTTCCAGTGCCTGGATGTTAGGCTGTGCCACACCGAAACGGTCGATACGTGTACGGAGCACGTTGTACGAGTTGTCTACTGCGGCCTTCACTTCTTCACGAAGGGCCTTGATGACTTCATCGTCCGTACTGCGGGTATTGACTTTCTCTTTCAGCTGCTGGGTAGCGAACAGCTCTGCCAGCTTGCCCTGAGGAGCCAGTTTCTTGTACTCTCTGACAAACAGGGTGATGTAGTCTTCCTGACTGGTCACCTGCTGCCGGGCAGCTTCGGCCACCGCCTTGTTGAAAGCTTCGTCGGGCTTGTTGTCAGCCAATGCTTTCACTACATCGGGCACAGACACTTCGAGAATGACGTTCATACCGCCCTTCAGGTCCAGACCCAAACCGATTTCCATCTCACGACATTGTTTCAGCGTATACGCCCAAAGCCATACTTTCTTGTTCTGCACAGAATCAAGATAGTGCTGTTCTCCCTGAGGGTCCTCTGCGGCCCGGTTCATGTGATAGCGGGTCACGAAAGAGAACGAAAGGTAGAACACACAGACAAGGGTCAGCAAAATCGCAAAAACCTTTACAAATCCTTTGTTTTGCATGTTACTATAAATTATTATTTTACGTTTTTTGATAATCCACGTTTATTCAAGGTTGCAAAGATAGTTCTTTTTTCAGTTATATGGAGAAAGCTTTCTAATTATTTAATTGATAAGGGCCAAAAAAAGAAAAAAAATCCTCTTTGCATCGTCTTTTCCCCTTTTCAGCTACTCGTCTTCATTGGTTTTTTCCAGAATGCACCACATCGGATAGTGGTCGGACAGGCGGATGGAGCGGTCGACCTCACACTGCACCACCCGCAGCGTGGGACTGACCAGGATATGGTCGATACGGAAATACATGTACGACTGGTTGTAGGTGGTACCTAACCCCCATCCGGCTTCAGCAAAAGCATCGTCCAGTCCTTCGCCGATGGCCCGGTGGGCATACGAAACCGGCGAGTCGTTGAAGTCTCCGCAGGCCACCACATACTGCTGTCCGCTGCGCCGGATGGCCTGTGCCACCGAGTCGGCCTGAGGGCCGCGCACGACGGCGGCCTGTGCCAGTTTCTTCAGCAGATGCTTGCTGCCGCTCCGGGAGTTTTCCTTCCTGCCCTTCAGCAGATCCTTATACAATTCCTTGTCGTGGCTGCTCAGCTGATTGGTTTCCAGGTGATTGTTGACAACCACCAATGTGTCGCTCCCCACCTGCAGGCGATAGAGCACACTGCCGTTGGCGAAGCGGGTCTTGTAGCGGACCGGTTCGACCGACAGAATCGGATAGCGCGTATACAGTGCTAGCCCGTTGCCGTTGGCCACCCGGTAATGGTGATGATACGGATAGTTCGACAGGTACCGGTTGACCTTTCTGGCCGCCTTCTCGGTGGGAGGCAGGAACTCCTGCAGGCAAAGGATATCGGCATCACTGTCCTTCAGGTAGTTCAGCATCTCGTTCTTCTCGGGATGGTCCAGCCCTGTAAAGGCACGCATGTGCGTATTGTAGGTCAGCAGTTTCAGGGTCTTCCCCTCCGGTTCTTTCTGGCTGCCGACGGAGTAGCAGGTAGTGGTCGTCTTCCACCCCAACAGAAGGAACAAGGCCGGCAGCCACAGCATCCGGGGACGGAACAGCAGCCACAGGACAAAGAAACATGAGTGCAACAATAGCAGCAGCGGGAACATCAGTCCCAGACACGAAAAGACGGCATGCTCCGTAGGAGAGATGTAAGGACTATAGGCCGACCCCAGGTACAGGAAACCCACCAACAGGTTACCCACCAGCAGGATACGCTGCGTCCACCGTCCCCAAAAGGAAGTGGAAGGCGTACTGCGGTTATATTCTCTGTCGTCCGGACTGACCCAATGACGGGCCAGGATTCTATTTCTTACTTGCGTCAAAAAGCTGTCGTTTCTCATCGTCGGTCAAACTGTTATACCCCGAATGGCGCAACTTGTCCAGGATGCGGTCGATGGCTTCGTTCCGCTCTTTTTTTCGGGCATTGTATTCATAATCTTTCTTTCGGTCGCTGAAATGGACGGTCATCTTCGGCCGCCGGGGAGTGCGGACGAACAGCCTACCTACCCCATCGAACACGGCATTGATCCAGCGAGTCACATCGTATCCCTTGCGCAGGCCCGTCACGAACCAGCAGCCGGCCAGGGCGCCGCCGATATGGGCGATGTGGCCGCCCCCATTGTCGGAAGTGATGAAGAACAGGTCGAGCAGGAACACGGCCAAGGCCACATACTTCAGCCGCACACGCCCGACCAGCAGGAACTGTACCTCGAAATCGGGCTGTGACAACCCCACGGCAAACACGATGGCCAGTACGGAAGCCGATGCGCCCAGCAGGTAGGAGAGATAGACAGCATCGGAGAAATAGGGGAAGACATTAAAGGCCAGTATGTACAGCAATCCGCCGCAGATACCTCCCAGCAGGTAAAGCCCCCTCAGGTGACGGGCCGAAAAGAACTGCAGGAACAGCTTCCCGAACCAGAACAGCCACAGCATGTTGAAAACCAGATGGAGCAGGCCGGCATGCATGAACATGTAGGTGACCAGGCTCCACGGCTGACGCGCCAGCTGCTGCAGACTGGCCGGCAGTTCCAGGCAGTTGGTCCAATAAGCCGTAGGCCAACGGAACAGCATCAGCACCAGGTTCACCAACGCCACCAGGACGAAGACACCGATGTTGAGGTAGAGCAGTCGCACCACCGTATCGCCCCTCCGGAACCGTCCGCGAAGGTCAAAAGTAAACAGGTCCGCTGCCATTGTGTTTCCTCCAGTAAATGATCAGGAAAATACCGAAAAGCATCCCGCCCAGGTGGGCAAAGTGGGCCACGCCGTCATGTCCTCCGATGCCCAGCAAGAGTTCGAGGGCGGCATAGCCCAAGACGAAAAACTTGGCCCGGATGGGGAAGGGGATAGGAAAGACATACATCTCGCTGTTAGGGAACATCATTCCGAACGCCAGCAGGATGGCATAGACGGCTCCCGAAGCCCCGATGGTGTTCAGCTGGTTCAGGAACTCTCCCATGGGAATGATGCCGATGCCCGTGTCCACCGCCGAATAATGCGACCATTCGAGGGCAAATTCGGCATAGTACACCACTTCCTGCACCAGACCGGCCCCGATGCCGCACAGGATATAATAGAACAGGAAACGACGGGGACCCCACACCTGTTCGAGCACCCGGCCGAACATCCAGACAGCGAACATATTGAAGAAGATGTGCTGGAAATTGGCGTGCATGAACATGTAGGTGATGAGCTGCGCCGCATTGAAATCATCGGCCAGGAAGAAATGCAGGCCCAGATAATCGTTCAGGTTGATGCCGTTCCGCTGCACCACGATGGCGCCGAAGAAACACAGCACATTGATAATTAGCAGGTTCTTTGTTACAGTGGGTAGATTATTCATAATTGTCAAAACGTTTTTTTAGTGGTAAGGGAAGGGGCTGCTACGGAATCCCGCAAGACCAGCAGGCTTTCAGGACCCATATTGAACAGCAGGTCGGCCACGCTCAGGTTCGGCAGGAACCCGTTCCGGGCATCGAACACCTGATAATAGGGGACCGGCTCGAAAGCCGGATCGGCCATCCGGAAATCCTTTTTGGGATGGATGAGTTCGCGAAAATCCTCTTTCCCGGCAGGCACCGCTTCATAGGCCGTCGTGGGGCACATGTCAGGGGCCAGGTCCATCTGTTCGCAGACCCACCGGCAGAGGGCTTCGTTGAAATCCAGCAAGAACGTATAGCGTTGCTCGAAGAAGCGGTGGAACTCGTCGGCATAATAGTCGAAGAACGGGCTGTGGCGATAGGCCGCCACGAAAGCGTTCCAGTGCACACGACGCCAGTTGCCATGGTCCGAGATACGGACATCGCGGGTCAGGCACTTGTCTTCGTCGCCCTTTTCCGTCGGGATGGTCAACGCCAGCGGTCCGTCTGCCGCCGCGATGACACAGCGGTTGCGGTAAGTCTGCTTCGCATAATGGTCGAAGCCTTCCACCCACACCCTGCCGTACTGATACAGCTTGGTGTAGTATTCCACCGGTGCCAGATAGGCGGTACTGAGCACTATTTCTTTTTCGTTCATATTATATCTATTCCATCTTATTCTACACGTTGAAACAAACGTCCCGGACGGGTGGTCCACCACAGCCGCCATGCCTTGCCGATGAGATGGTCCTCGGGCACAAACCCGAACAGCCGCGAGTCGCAGAGGTCCAGAGGGTCGTTCGAGGCCATCCAATAATAGTTTTTTCCAAAGCGGTATTCACTGACTGCCTGGCCGTCGACCACCAGCGTATCGCCCCGCAGACATGCCTGACGATGCTCGTGGTGCACGATAGTGTTGCACAGCAGAATGGCATTCCACGGATAGACGCTGACGGGCACCCCTCGTCGGGGAACCACGACAGGATGTACCTCCGGGTCCTGTTGGTCGAGCGCGACAAACGGCACTCTTCCGTCCGCCTTCTGGGTCAGCAGGTAAAATTCGTAGTGGCTGAACCGACGGATATATCCCCCGTCGGGGGTATAGTCCACCAACGTATTCCCTTCGATGCCCACTGCCTCCATCAAGGCCGTCACCACCTCATCCAAAGCGGAAGGATAGGCATAGAGGGCCTTGCTGTCGGGGCTTACCCTGGAATTGTCCACGCTTCGCCAGTCGCGGTTCAGCATCAGGGTATCGCCGGCAACGCCGATGCAGCGACTGATGAAAACCTTCCGGTTCTCAATCCGCACGCCGGCCTCGCTCGTACCGGGATTGTTGAACAGCACCACATCCCCTTTCCGCACCTCGCGGGGGAACAGACGATGATAGCCTGCCCACGACAGCAGCGGCAGACGCAGGCCATACCTCCACTTGTCAACCAGTACTCCTTCTCCCTCGTACAACGAGTTTTCCATTCCCGAAGAAGGAATCCGGTAAGAGCCGACCAGCAGAGTCCGTACCAGACCGACCGCCAGAAGTGTCCCGACCGCCAGTTTCAGTCCATATACCCAACGCAGCTTCAACTTTTCTATACCTTATTTAATAAATGCGAAGTAGATGTACACAAATGCTCCACTACGTTCAGTACGACAAGTAAAAGAGCACTTCATTTTAAATTTTAAATTTTAAATTCTATCTAATCGAGTCCACCCACTTGAACAGCCGGTTCCAACGGATCTTACCGTCCAGCCATCCACGGTCCTTGTCCAGCGACAGCCACACAAAAATAGGCTTGCCCACGATATGGTCTTCGGGCACGAATCCCCAGAACCGGGAGTCGGCAGAATTGTGGCGGTTGTCGCCCATCATCCAGTAATAATCCATCCGGAAGGTATAGCTCGTGGCAGGCTGTCCGTTGATGTAGATACCATCGTCCTTCACCTCCAGGCTGTTGCCTTCGTAGGAACGGATGCACCGCTCGTAATAGGGCAGGTTGTCCAGTGTCAGTTCGAGGGTGGCCCCCTTCTTCGGAATCCACAGCGGACCATAGTTATCCACCGTCCATCCGGTCAGCTTGTTCAGTGGATAGAGTCCGCCCATGTCATCCTCCGGCACATCCTGTATAGAGACGACACAGTCCTTGCGGGCCAGCAGGGCCTCCTTGGTCTTGGCCGTCAGCGGCATGTTGTAGACCGATTCGTTGGGATAATAAGCCGCCAGGTCCTCCGCACTGATGCCCAGTTCATGACACAGGTCGTCGGGCAGCATTCCCTTGGTCTGCACCAGATACCGGTATTGCACGTTGTCCGGCTCCTTGTTGGGCTGTCCGTCGAGGTACACCACCCGGTTCTTGATTTCCAAGGTCTGTCCCGGTAATCCCACACACCGTTTCACATAATTCTCCCGCCGGTCCACAGGCCGGTAGATGACTTTTCCGTAGAGATCCTCGTTCTCGCTGATATACTTGCGGCCGGTCTGATAGTAGAAGTCGAATACCTGCCGCTGCTGTTCCAGTGTGAGCTGGCTCATGTCAACGGGTTTCGACAGCTCCTTGCCCGCCTGGTAGGCCAGTCCGTAGAGGTCCTGCGCCTGCACGTTGTAGGCCACACTGTCGCCTGCCGGGAAGTTGAAGACCACGATATCGTTCAGCTGCACCTTGCCCAGTGCCTCCACACGCTTGTAGTCCCACCGAATCCATTCCAGATACGACTTGCAGTCGAGCACCGGCAGCGTATGCTGCGTCAGCGGCATGTGCAGAGGTGTCTGCGGAATGCGGGCCCCATAGCTCATCTTGCTGACAAACAGGTAGTCGCCCACCAGCAACGACTTCTCCAGCGAAGAAGAAGGAATGACATAGTTCTGGAAGAAGTACAGATTGACAAAGTACACGGCTACCAGCGCAAACACGATGGCATCTACCCACCCCATCACGGTGAGCACCATCGGGTTCTTGGAACTTTTCCACCAGTACCAGGGAATCTTCTTCGTGATGTAGGCATCGAAAATGAACGGAACGACCACCAGTCCCAGCCAGCTCCTCAACCATAACAGAAAGAGCAGGTAGAGAGCCAGTACGATACCAAATTTCGTCCACTGTCTTTGAGATGCTTTTACCATATTCAGAATTGGAATAAATCGTTCATACCTAAAAATCCTTCGTGCCGGGCTGTAAACTCGGCAGCCAGTACCGCTCCCAACGCAAACCCGCTGCGGTTCTTGGCATCGTGAGTAATGACGATGGAATCCGCTTCGGAGGTATAGGTCACCGTATGGATGCCCGGCACTTCATCTCGGCGGATGGCACTGACGGCCAGTTCGTCGGGGGCACATTGGGTCGTACCGCTCACACTGCCGTCGGGAGCAGTCAAGGTGCCCATCACCCACTTGTCCTTGCGGTCGAGATTCTCCAGAATCCCTTCTGCCAGCGTAATGGCCGTACCGCTCGGCGCATCCAGCTTGTGGATATGATGCGTTTCCACCATTTCAACATCATAGTTGGGAAAGTTGTTCATGATACGGGCCAAATACTTGTTGACAGCCGAGAAAACGGCCACGCCCAGGCTGAAGTTGGACGACCAGAACAGCGTCTTTCCCTCCTCCCGGCAGAGACGGCGCATCTCGTCGGCATGTTCACCCATCCATCCAGTACTGCCCGACACTACCTTCACCCCGTTGGACAGCGCTTCCCGGCAATTTCCGTAGGCCGCCGAAGGAGCCGTGAATTCAATGGCCACCTCGGCCGAACGGAAGGCTTCCGACGAGAAGTCTTCCCGGTTGTCGATATCGATAATGCTTACAATCTCATGACCGCGGGCTTTGGCAATCTTTTCGATCTCCTTGCCCATCTTTCCGTATCCAATCAATGCTATTTTCATATTTCTCTTTTTTTTTTCTGCACAAAGATAGGCATTTTCATTATTAATCATTACTTTTAGGCGACATTTACAGCTCGTTAACATGGAAGAACTCTTACATTACGTGTGGAAACACCGACTTTTCCCGCTAAAAAGGCTGGAAACGACCGACGGATGCCCGCTGGAGGTCATTGATCCGGGACTGCCCAATCCCCATGCCGGCCCCGACTTTTTCAATGCAAAGGTCAGGATCGACGGGGTCGTGTGGGCAGGCCATGTTGAAATCCATCTGCGTGCTTCCGACTGGATCCGTCACGGTCACCCTACCAATCCGGCCTACGATTCGGTCATCCTCCACGTGGCGTCCGACATCGACGCGAAAGTCTGCCGGACGGACGGAAGCCCTATCCCCCAGCTGGAACTGCACTATCCCCCCTACCTGCAGCAGAACTACGAGGAACTATTGCATGCCTCCCGCTATCCGGCCTGCTACCGCCTCATCCCCCGTCTGCCCCGTCTCATCCTCCACAGCTGGCTCTCGTCCCTCCAGCTGGAACGCTTCGAGGCCAAGACAAGGCAAATCGAGGAATGGCTGCACGCCAACGGGCAGGACTGGGAACAGGCCTTCTTCCTCTCCCTGGCCCGCAGCTTCGGCTTCGGCGTCAACAGCGACCTGTACGAACGATGGGCCAGAACCATCCCGCTGGCAGCGGTGAACAAGCATCGCGACGACCTTTTCCAGATAGAAGCCATCTTCTTCGGACAGGCCGGACTGCTGCAGGAACAGCCGGCCGACGACTACCAGGCCCGACTCCGGAAAGAATACGACTACCTCCAGCACAAGTTCAGCCTGTCCCCTGCTCCGGAAGGGCACTGGAGTTTCCTGCGGATGCGGCCAGGCAACTTCCCCACCGTCCGTATCGCCCAGCTGGCCGCTCTCTACCATCGCTCGCAAGGCCTTCTCTCCCGGCTGATGGAAGCCGGCACCCTGCAGCAGCTCCGCAGCCTGCTCAGTGGAGAAGCCTCGGTCTACTGGACCACTCACTACGTGTTCGGTGAGCCTTCCGTCCCCCGTCCCAAACGCCTGAGCCAGTCTTCGGCCGACCTCCTCGTCATCAACACCGTCGTCCCCTTCCTCTATGCCTACGGAAAGCGACGGGGCGACGAGCGCCTCTGCCTGCGGGCAGGCCGGCTACTGGAGGAACTGAAGCCGGAAAACAACTCCATCACCCGCATGTGGAGCGAATGCGGACTGACCGCCGCCCATGCCGCCGACAGCCAAGCCCTCCTCCAGCTCAAGAAGAACTACTGCGACCCTAAAAAATGCCTCTTTTGCCGCATCGGCTATGAATATTTCAAGGCCGACTCGGCTACGTATTAGGAAAATCACTACATTTGCGAAAACAAGCATTCCATGAAGAACCCGTATATCTATGAACTGACGATGAAGGTACGCGACTACGAGTGCGACCTCCAAGGCATTGTCAACAATGCCAACTACCAGCATTATCTGGAACATACCCGCCATGAGTTCCTCCATTCCGTAGGGGCCAGCTTTGCCCGTCTGCACGAAGAGGGCACCGACCCGGTAGTGGCCCGTCTGACAATGGCCTTCAAGACCCCCCTGAGAAGCGGAGACGAGTTTGTGTCCAAGCTCTACCTGCGCAAGGAAGGCATCAAGTATGTCTTCTACCAGGACATCTTCCGCCTGCCCGACCTGAAGCCCGTCATCAAGTCCACCGTCGAGACCGTATGCCTCGTTCACGGGCGGCTGAGCGACTCCCCCTTCTTCGACGAACTGTTTGCCGACTACCTGAACGCCCCGGAGACATGATGCAGGAAGCCCTCTACCGCCTGGCCTTGACGCGCCTTCCCGGAATCGGCCTCATCACAGCCCGCCACCTGCTGGAGGAGGTGGAGAGTGCCGAGTGGCTGTTTGCGCACCGGCGCGAGCTGCGCGACTGCCTGCCCGATGTGTCTCCCCGCCTGGTGGAGGCCCTGGACTGTCCTGATGTGCTGCGCCTCTGCGAAGCGGAACTGGCCTTTGCCGAGAAGAACCAGATTGCCTGTCTGACGGAGGCAGACGAGACCTATCCTTCCCGCCTGCGGGAATGTCCGGATGCACCGCTGGTACTTTTCTACCGAGGAACAGCCGACCTGAACCGCCTCCACATTATTAATATGGTCGGTACCCGACGGGCTACCTCCTACGGACAGGGCATCTGCGAAACCTTCCTGCGCGACCTGAAGACCCTGGTCCCCGATGTGCTCGTGGTCAGCGGACTGGCCTATGGCATTGACATTGCCGCCCATCGGGCCTCACTGGCCAACGGACTGGACACGGTGGGCGTACTGGCTCACGGGCTGGACCGCATCTACCCCTATGTACACCGCTCCACCGCCGCTCAGATGCTACAGCACGGCGGACTGCTCACCGAATTTCCTTCGGGCACGAATCCCGACCGGCCGAACTTCGTCAAGCGGAACCGCATCGTCGCCGGAATGGCAGATGCCACCATCGTAGTGGAATCGGCGCAAAAGGGAGGTGCCCTCATCACTGCCGACATTGCCCAAAGCTACAACCGCGACTGCTTTGCCTTCCCCGGCCGCATCGGCGACCCCTTTTCCAGCGGATGCAACGAACTGATTCGCTCCAACCGGGCCAGCCTGTTGCAGACAGCCCAGGAACTGGTCGATGCCTTGGGCTGGGCAACCGCTTCCGCCGCATCCTCCCCCGTCCAGCGACAGCTCTTCCCCGATGTCAGTGCCGAGGAGCAACTGGTCATCGACCACCTTCAGTCCTTCCCCGACGGACTCCCTGTCAACACCTTGGTCGTGGCCTGCAATATCCCTATCCAAAAGATGACCGCCCTCCTGTTCGGCCTGGAAATGAAAGGGATGGTCCGTGCCCTGGCCGGAGGCAGCTACAAGCTATTGTCATAAGCCGTTAAAAAGGGGCGCGCGTTTTGCAGTCCCGAGAAAAGTGCGTATTTTTGCAGAAGTCACCAATAACCAAGAACGATATGAAGACGAACAAACTGCAATGGATGGCAGTGCTGCTGTTGGCCCTCTTTGCCTGGACAGTCCAGCCTGCCCGTTCCCAGATCAAGCTGGGCGTGAAAGGCGGTCTGAACGTGACCAGCCTGAGCTTCTCGCGCGATGTGTACCAAAGCGACAACCGCACCGGTTTCTTCATCGGTCCGATGGCCGAGTTCACTGTCCCCCTTGTCGGCATCGGACTGGACATAGCCGCCCTCTATAACCAGACCCGCAGCGAAATCGCCAACAGCCGCAGTGCCTCATCGGACAACATCAAGTCCATCGAAGTGCCTGTCAGCCTGAAATGGTCGTTCGGAGCAGGCCGCCTGCTAGGTGCCTACATTGCGGTCGGCCCTCAGTTCGGCTGGAACATCGGCAACAGCACGTTCGGCCAGCTCATCGATGACCACCTCCGGCTGAAGGGACGCTACACGACCTTCAATGCCGGTGCCGGCATCCACCTGCTGCGCCACCTGCAGGCCGGTATCAACTATAATTTCAGCCTCAGCAAGGCCGGCCAGCTGCAAATGGGCAACGAAGAATTCAAGGTGAAACGCAACAACTGGCAAGTGTCCCTCGCCTATCTGTTCTGATTGACTACACCATGAAAAAGTTCGTGGATGTCATCGTCCCCCTGCCCATTGCCGGGCTGTTCACGTACTCCCTGCCCGAAGGAACGGAGCAGGAGGTGGGTGCCGGCAGCCGGGTGGTGGTCCCCTTCGGCCGGAAAAAGTTCTACACCGCCATTGTGGAGCGGGTGCACGACGTACCTCCTGCCGGTTACGAGACGAAAGACATCCTCGAAGTGCTCGACCGCCATCCGGTCCTCCTTCCCCACCAGCTGAACTTCTGGCAGTGGATTGCCGAATACTATCTCTGCACCCTGGGAGATGTCTACAAGGCAGCCCTCCCGTCGGGAATGAAGCTGGAGAGCGAAAGCGTGGTGGTCTATAACGAAGAGTTCCAGGCTGCCAGTCCCTTGTCCGACAAGGAACAGCGGCTGCTGGACCTTCTGGCCGCCGACCCCGAACAAACCATCGGGCAGCTGGAGAAAGGCAGCGGCATCCATCCCGTACTGCCACTGGTCAAGTCCCTACTCGAACAGGGAGCCGTCATCGTGAAGGAGGAGCTGAAACGCAGCTACAAGCCACGCATGGAAACGAGGGTACGGCTGACGGATGCCCTCCAAGGCGAGGAAGCCCTCCATGCCCAGTTCGAGGCCTTGGACCGAGCTCCCCAGCAACTGAAACTGCTCATGAAATACCTGGAACTGTCCGGCTGGACGCGCCCCCACAGTCCGCTCAAGGAAGTGGCCCGCCGCACGCTCCTCCATGCCACCGGCCTGAGCGACCAGCCCCTGAATGCCCTGGTCAAGAAACAGGTCTTCGAACTCTATGCGTGCGAGGTAGGTCGACTGCAGGGCAGCGAGATGCCCACAATGCCCATGAATCCGCTGAACGAAGCCCAGCAGCGGGCCTACGAAGCCCTCCTGCAGTCGTTCACCGAGAAGAATGTCACCCTGCTGCACGGTGTGACCTCCAGCGGGAAGACCGAAATCTATATCCATCTGATCGGCCATGCCCTACAGGCCGGCCGGCAAGTGCTCTACCTGTTGCCCGAAATCGCCTTGACCGCCCAGATTACGGAACGGCTGAAGCGTGTCTTCGGCTCGCGCCTGGGCATCTACCACAGCAAGTTCCCCGATGCCGAACGCGTGGAAATCTGGCAGAAGCAGCTCTCCGACCACCCTTACGAGGTGATTGTCGGCGTCCGCTCCTCCGTGTTCCTGCCCTTCCAACGGTTAGGCCTGGTCATTGTCGACGAGGAGCACGAGAACACCTACAAGCAGCAAGAGCCTGCCCCTCGCTATCATGCCCGTAACGCTGCCATCGTACTGGCCGCGCAGTTCGGTGCCAAGACCGTATTGGGGACGGCCACCCCCAGCATCGAAACCGCCTACAACGCCCGCAACGGGAAATACGGACGGGTGGAACTTACCGAGCGCTACCAGCACATCGAGCTGCCGCTCATCGAACTGGTCGACATCCAGGAGCTGCACCGCAAGAAGCAGATGACCGCCCAATTCTCCCCCTACCTGCTGCTACAGATCCGGCGAGCCCTGGAACAGCACGAGCAGGTCATCCTCTTCCAGAACCGCCGCGGCTTTGCCCCCATGGTGGAATGCCGCACCTGCGGGTGGGTGCCGCGCTGCCAGAACTGCGATGTAAGCCTCACCTACCACAAGTCCCTGCGCCAACTCACCTGCCACTATTGCGGCTATACCTACTCTGTCCCTTCGGCCTGTCCGGCCTGCGGCGGGAGCGAGCTGATGAACCGCGGCTTCGGCACCGAGAAAATCGAAGACGACATCCGGCAGCTGTTCCCCGCCGCCCGAGTGGCCCGGATGGATCTCGACACCACCCGTACCCGTACGGCCTACGAACGCATCATCGCTGATTTCGAGCAGGGGAAAACCGATATCCTCATCGGAACCCAAATGGTCTCCAAGGGACTGGACTTCGACCGCGTGAGTGTGGTGGGCATCCTCAACGCCGACTCGCTGCTGAACTATCCCGATTTCCGTTCGTACGAACGGGCCTACCAACTGATGGCACAAGTGGCAGGGCGTGCCGGACGCAAGCACCGGCAAGGTCTGGTAGTCCTGCAGACACGGCAGCCCGAACTGCCCCTGATCCGCCAAGTCATCACCCACGACTACGAACAGATGTACCTCGACCAGCTCTCCGAACGGCAGCTGTTCAAGTACCCTCCTTTCTACCGGCTGGTGGCCGTCTATCTGAAGCACCGCAAAGAAGATGTGCTCGACACGGCTGCCGGCCTGTTGTCCGACCGCTTGCGCCACGGACTAGGTGACCGCGTGCTGGGTCCCGACCGTCCGCCCGTATCGCGGATACAGACATTGTATATCCGGAAACTCATTATAAAAATCGAACAATCGGCCTCCCTGTCTAAGGTGCGGGAGTATCTGCTGCATGTCCAGCACGGACTCCTGGCCGACGAGCGGTTCCGCTCGCTCATCGTCTACTACGACATGGACCCGATGTAACCCTTTATCCCCAACAAAAATGAACATAGAATTAGATGTACACACGCACACCCTTGCCAGCGGACACGCCTTCAGCACCCTGCAGGAAATGGCCCGCACGGCTGCCGACAAGGGCCTGAAGCTTTTAGGCATTACCGAGCACACGCCGGGCATTCCCGGCACGTGCAACCTGATCTATTTCCGCAACCTGCACGTCGTTCCCCGCCACATGTACGGCATCGACCTGCTGCTGGGAGCAGAAATCAACATCCTCGACACCCACGGCCACATCGACCTCGACGAGTTCCACCTGAACAAGCTCGACCTGCGCATTGCCGGCATCCATTCGCTCTGCTACGAACCGGGCACCCGCGAGGAGAACACCCACGGCCTGGTAGAGGTCATCCGCAATCCGTTCATCCACATCATCAGCCATCCCGGCGACGGCACGGCCCAACTGGACTTCGAGCCGTTGGTGCTGGCGGCCAAAGAACACCACACCCTGCTCGAAATCAACAATTCGTCGCTGAAGCCCATCCGCCACAAGGAAGAGGCACGAGGCAACAACCTGGAAATCCTGCGCCTCTGCAAACGCTACGAAGTGCCCGTCATCCTGGGCAGCGACGCCCACATTTCGTTCGACATCGCCAACTACCAATACGCGCTGGAACTGGTGGCCGAAACGGAATTTCCGGAAGCCCTGATCATGAATACCTCCGTGCAGCAATTCACCGACTATCTGGGATTGTGACATGAAGACCACCGATTTCTCCACCTTTCTGTCCGAACACCGCCACGACGATGTACGTGCCCTTGCCCTCCAGGCCGGGAAATATCCCGGTATTGACCTGCAAGAAGCCGTCGTCCAGATAGCCGGCCGTCAGATAGCCGAGAAGAAACTGCCTTCCTGGGCTGCCATCGACGACCTGCGCTATCCCCGCCACCTGTCGATGGAACAATGCTCGTCGGAGCTAACCGCCCGCTACAAGGCTTCCTTAGTGAGCGGTGAACGGATGGCAGACCTGACCGCCGGCTTCGGCGTGGACTGCTCGTTCCTTGCCCGCCGCTTCCGGCAGGCCGACTACGTGGAACAGCAGGAGGTGCTCTGCCGGCTGGCCGCCCACAATTTTCCCCTGTTGGGACTGCCGCACGTACAGATTCACTGCTGCGACGGGACGGACTATCTGCAACACATGCAGCCTGTGGACTGCCTGTTTCTCGACCCGGCCCGACGCGACAGCCAGGGAGGAAAGACCATACAGATAGCCGACTGCGAACCCGATGTCCGCTCCCTGGAACCAATGCTGGTAGAGAAAGGAAAAACCGTGATGGTCAAACTATCTCCCATGCTCGACCTCTCCACTGCTGTCAAGGAACTGCGCCACGTGTCCGCTATTCACATCGTAGCTGTTCATAACGAGTGCAAGGAGTTGATAATTTTGTTGAAGAAGCGGGAAGAAAATCATAAAGTGATTGAAGAAGAGCTTATTATTCATTGCGAACAGATTGTTGATAACTCTACCTCACAACACTTCAGTTATTCACAGGCAGAGGAAAAAGCTGCTCATTGTCCGCTGACCGACCGACTGTACACTTATCTCTACGAACCCGGAGCAGCCCTCCTGAAAGCGGGTCCTTTCCGCCTCTTGGGGCAACGTTACGGCCTGCAGAAGCTCCATGCCAACAGCCATCTGTACACATCGGACACTGCTGTCGATTTCCCCGGCCGCCGCTTCCGCATCACCAGCTGGTCGGGATTCGGCAAGAAGGAGTTGAAAACCCTGTTGCAAGGTGTGGATAAAGCGAACCTGACGGTTCGTAACTTTCCTGCCTCCGTAGCGGACTTGCGAAAAAAGCTGAAACTGAAAGAGGGGGGTGAGGTCTATTTGTTTGCCACCACCCTCGCCAATGGGGAAAAGATACTGATTCGAGGAGAGAAAGACTGAACGGCAGAGGAAGGGCAGCCCAGGAAAAGCGGGTGGCTGTATGCTGGAACACAAAGACACAAAGGAACGAAGGGACAATGGCTTTACTCCTTCGTATCTTTGTGTCTTTGTGTTATAAAATTTCGTACTGCACAAGAAAAAGAACTCTCCGTGCCCTCCGTGACGCTGTGTTTCAACCAATGAAACAGCCTATGCATTCTTGGCCTTGAAGGCCAACGCATACATACGCATCTGCTTTACCATGGCCAGCAAACCGTTGCTGCGGGTAGGCGACAGATGCTCCCGCAAGCCGATGGCATCAATAAAATGAAGGTCGGCAGCCAGAATCTCATCGGGAGTATGGCCCGACAAGACCTTGATGAGCAGGGTGACAATGCCTTTCACAATCAGTGCATCGCTTTCGGCCTGGAAAATCACCTTCCCGTCTACCATGTCTGCCTGGAGCCAGACGCGGCTTTGACAACCTTCTATCAGGTTCTGTTCCGTCTTGTACTGGGGAGCCAAAGGCTCCTGTTCGTTGCCCAAGTCGATGAGCAGCTGGTATTTGTCCATCCAATCGTCGAAGTCACTGAATTCCTCGATGACTTCCTCTTGCAATTCGTCTATTGTCTTCATATCGTTGTAGTTATTGTTCGTTGTAAATGACTTGCATGACCGTCTGTCCCACTGCCTGCAGTGTCCCCTTGTCAATGTTCCCGATGTGGTCGTCCAGCGTATGCCAGGTGGGATTGAAACCGGTATCGGTATTCGGGTCGTAGTCAATGATGTCCACACAGGGAATCTGCCGGTACTGGTTGACAAACACATGGTCGTCGGTCACCTCCCCACCGTCCTGCTGGAGGAAATAGCGGCTATACCCCAAGGCCTGGGCAGCCCGCCAGATTTTCTTCATGGCCTTGCTGGCCGTACGCTGCGAATAACCTTCGTAGTAGAACGTGGCATTACGCCCCCCCACCATGTCGAGCAGGATGCCGAAACGTGCCTTGTAGTCGGGCGTATGAGGAATGCGTCCCCAGTACTGCGAACCGAGGCACCAGTAGTCGGCCTTGTGCTGACCGGTATAGAAGTCGGGAGCCCCATAGTCTTCGGCATCGAAGAAAACGATGTCGATGCCCAGAGTGGGCGACTGCTGCTGCAACTGGCGGGCTATTTCCAGCAAGACCCCAACACCACTGGCCCCGTCGTTTGCCCCGTCGATGGCCATATGGTGGTGGCGGGACTCCTTCTCCTGGTCGGCATACGGGCGGCTGTCCCAGTGCGAGCAGAGCAGGATGCGCTTGGCCGCTTCGGGACGATAGGCTCCGATGATGTTCCGCGACCGGAGCAACGTACCGTCGTAAGCCATCAAATCGGCTTCCTGCACGTAGACTTTTGCGCCGAAAGCTTCGAGCTGGCTTTTCAGATAGTCCCCACACTGACGATGGGACGCAGAGTTCGGGACACGGGGCCCGAAAGCCACCTGCCGCTCGATGTAGGCATAGGCACTGTCGGCACAGAAAACCGGTACATTCACCTGTATCTTCTCCTCGGCCTCCTCGGTGGCTTGCCCCTTCCCGTTGCTGTTGCCGCACGAGAACAAGGCAGTTCCGGCCAGCATGGCCATTGCTGTTAGTAACTGTTTGATAGAGTTCATAATGTTATCGTTTTTGCGCGACAAAGATACGTTATTTCCCGGACACTGCACGATGAAGGCGAAGAATTTTTCACCCTTGTCCGCAGTGTTGCACCTGCTCCATCACCCGGAGGAAATTGCCGCCCCAGATACGGCGGATATCTTCTTCCGAATAGCGTTCGAAGATCAGTTGGCGCGTGAAGTTGATGAGTTCGGACGAATCATTGCATCCGATGATGCCCCCGTCTCCGTCGAAGTCGGTGCCGATGCCTACGTGTTCGATGCCCATCACATTGACCATGTGGTGGAGGTGGTCGATGGCATCACGGAGAGTGGCGGGACGGTCCTGGCGCAGGAACCCACTGTAGAGACAGAGCTGCACCACGCCTCCCTGGCGGGCAATGGCCTTCAGCTGATCGTCCGTCAAGTTGCGCGGATGGTCGCACAGGGCGCGGCACGACGAGTGGGAGCAGACGACTGGCTGGCGGCTGATAGCCAGCGCATCGTAGAAACTCCGTTCGCCGGCATGGGAAAGGTCGACCATCATGCCCACACGGTTCATCTCGCGGATTACCTGTTCGCCGAAGGCACTGACACCCAGCTGCTCATCGTTGTAGCGGGCCGAACCACAAAGATCGTTGTTGCCATTGTGGCAGAGGGTCATATAGACCACTCCCCGGCGGCGGAACCGCTCCACATTCGCCAGGTCCTTGCCGACAGCATATCCATTCTCGATGCCGAGCATAATGGCTTTCTTCCCTTCCCGCTTCAGACGGTACAGGTCGGACGGAGTATAGGCAATGTCCACTGCTGTGCAGTTGGCGGCCACCATCTGTTCGATTTCGTTCAACAGGCGGTCTGCCTTGGCCGTGGCAGCCAGCAGCGCCTCTTCGGTCCGCTCCTTCTGTTCCAGATAAGCCACCATAATGGTGGCATCCTGCCGACCCTCGGTCATCTTATGGAGGTCGACCTTGATTTTCGGGTCACGCGTATCGAAGTGGATGTCCTGTCCGAAGAACATAGGGGTGTCGCAGTGGGTATCGAGTGTCAGTATCCGTTCGTGCAGCTGGCGGGCGGCGCGGAAAGAACGGGCCTCGTCCACCAGCCACCGGAACAACGGCATCATGCACGGGTCCTGGCCGAGGATGAAGCATTCAGGATGCCACTGCACGCCGAGCATGGACTTGTATTCCGTACTCTCGATGGCTTCCACAATCCCATCGGGCGAGAGGGCAGTCACCCGGAATCCCGGAGCAGGATCTTTCACGGCCTGGTGGTGGAATGAGTTGACATACAGTTTGGAAGTCCCCATAATGGCAGCCAGCCGGCTGTCGGATTCAAGAGTCACCGTATGTGAAGCACATTCTCGCGGCATGTCCTGACTGTGCTTGATGCGGGTGTTTTCCCGCTGGCTGTAGATATCCTGATAGAGTGTTCCCCCCAAGGCGGCATTCATCACCTGGATACCCCGGCAAATGCCCAGTATCGGCAACTGCCGGTTGGCCGCCAGTCGGGTGAGCAGCCATTCCTGCCGGTCGCGACAGGGATTGACCCCGTGCAGTTCGCGGATGGGTTCCTCGTTCAGGTACAAAGGATTGAGGTCGGCCCCACCCGACAGCAGCAGTCCGTCCACCCGGTCGATCAGATTCAGCAGTGCCTCCTCGTTGTCGAAAGGCGGAATCACCAAGGGGACGGCCCCCGCTTCGAGGACCGATGTATAATAGCCCGGACCCAACGAGAGGTTCCCCTCGCTGAAGTTGCCGGTAATGCCGATGACCGGCCGACCGGCCGCATTCGGAAAACGGCGGTGCAGGTGCCGGTAGTCGGCTTCGATATCAAATGTTGAAAAGGTGTTCATAAGTTCATGTTTTTTAGAGCGAGCAGAAGAAAGTGACCAGAAAGGGGACACTGAAATCGACGACGAAACCGTGGAAGATGGAAACCACCACAAACTGCTGGCCGGCCGTACGGGTGATGATGGGCAGGGTGGTGTCCATCGTAGTGGCTCCGCCACAAGCGATGGGAGCCAGATTCCCGAACCAGCGGACCAGCAAAGGAGCGGCCAGCAAGGTGACGATTTCGCGGAAGATATTGGCTAGCAAGGCTACGGTGCCCAGCTCAGGACCCTTGTACTCGGTGATGAAAATGCTGGAAAGCGAGTAGTAGCCGAATCCGGCCCCCACGGCCATGCAATCGGGGAGGGTGCGGTGGGGCAGCAGACCGCCGACACAGGCCACCGCAGAAAGGGTACCCGCGATGGTGGCGACGGGCAACAGGACCAGACGGGGATTCAAGGCCCGGAAGTTCTTCAGGGTCTGCGGGTCGTTGCCGATACTAAGCCCCACACTGAACATCAGTCCGCAGAGCGCGTAGAAGCTGATATCGGTCTGGGCCACCTCCCACGGGAACAGGCCCCAGATGCCACATAGGCATCCGAGCGCAAAGAAACCCACGATGATAAGACTGCCTTTCATGTCATCCTCCTTTTTCTGTACAGCCAGTACCACAAGGCCCACGCCGTGCAACAGCTGCCGGCCAGTCCGGCCAGGCTGATCAGAGCAGCTTCAAGACCCAAGGTGGCCAGGCCCTCCACAATCCGCCGGTTGCCGCCCACCTCGATGCCGAGCAGGAACAGCAGCAGCCAGATGAGGGCCGTAATGACCCGTTGCACCCACGGCATCGGCCTACGGCGCAACAGAAATCCCAGGAGCATTCCCCCCAGCATACACGTGATTACGGTAAACATGGCGGTCGGTCAATATTCGTGCTTCCGCTTCGGATTCATCGGGAACCAGCCTTTGCGCACCCGCTCGCGCTGCTCGAACAGTTCCTTGATGGTCCAGAAGGAAGAAAAAGAAAATACGCCCAACAGCGATGACAACAGCAAGTGGTGGAGCAGGACAGAACCGGCCAGCCCCGCCAGTCCCAGCAACAAGAATACCCACCAGCACCGGGTGCCCCAATAATATTCGGCTTTGACGACAACCGGATGGAACAACCCGATGATGAGAAAGGTACAGATGCCGATGGCTATCCCTCCCAAGTGGTGAGCGGTAAGCCAGTCCATCATTCGTTCGGATTACGGATAGGGATTTCTTTCTTGATGCTCTGTTCCAGTGAAATGAGCGTTTCGGTGGCCGTTACACCGGGAATCTCCTGAATCCGGGAATTCAGCAGTTCCATCAGATGCTCGTTGTCGGTAGAATATAATTTGGTCAACATGGTATAGGGACCCGTCGTGAAATGGCATTCCACGATTTCGGGAATCTTGTTCAATTCTGCCACCACACTTTTATACATAGAACCTTTTTCCAATTTGATTCCTACATAGGTGCAAGTGCTGTATCCCAAACTCTTCGGGTTTACATGATAACCCGACCCGACAATGACACCCAAGTCAATCAACCGCTGGACCCGCTGGTGAATGGCCGCACGCGATACACCGCAATCGGCAGCTACATCTTTGAAAGGAATACGTGCATTTTGGGAGATAATCTCCAAAATCTGTTTGTCAAGGTTGTCAATTTTTTCCATACTTTTATTGCTTATTATATCATTTTGTAAGCAAATATAGACAAAGTTTTTGAATGAGGACACAAAATAGACACAGATTAACACACATTTCTCAGATTTTAGGGAGAAACCCTCGAAAAAAGTGCCAATCTGTGTCTATATCACCTTCGGGAAACCAGTTCCTCAGGTATTATTCGATGACCATGTTGTTCTGCACAGGAGTCATGATGAACGTGAACTCATAATCTCCGTAGGGCAGGAGGTATTCCTTGCGCGGAATGGCTCCCCAGCTGTTCTCGCAGGCCAGACCTTGCTGTACCTTGTCGATGCAGAAATTCGTTACATCGTCCTCGGTCAGTTCGCCGGAATGACGCTGGTCCTTTTCTGTGCCATCGTCCAACGTAGCGATGTCATAGTGGAGAGCCGAAGCGGAGAACGGAGCAGCTGCCACGAACTGCAGGCCACGGCCAGCGGCATTGTACAGTCTCCACCAGCGGATATCGGTCTTGTTGCCGCTTTCCTGCGGACGGATGTAGGGATAGTACTGCTCGGAAACAGTCTGATGATAGATACCGAGGAAGGTGGAATGGTTGCGGTCGGCATAGTTCTCCACCGGTCCGCGGCCATAGTAGGCAATCTGCTCGAAGCTCTTCGGCATCGGCAGCTGCATTCCGAAACGGAACATAGGAGATACCTTGGCCTCCTTGTCGGCTGCCAGTTGCTGGGTCACCTTTACCTCACCGGCATTGTTGATGACGTAAGTCAGGGTGAACTGGCCAGGCAGGTCTTTCGCCGTATAGGCAGCCTTCACGGTCACCAGACCACCGTCCGTCTCGTGGGTCAGCGATTCGAGCTTGAACTGGGGCTGCTTCCAGGCCGCATACCGGCGCTGCAGGCCGGCTCCGTAATCGTTGTCGGTCGGGGCACGCCAGAAGTTGGGGGTCAGCTGGGCCTCTTCCTTCAGGAAGTTCGTGCCGGCCACTTCGTAATGGGACAGGAACCCGTTCTCCTTGTTGAATTCAATATCGAAATCCTCGCCTTTCACGATGAGGTAGGTACGGTCGTTGTCGGCCACTACAGGTACTACCGGTGCCACATTGACCGGCGATACGTTGGCCAGCTCCATCGAAGGTGCCGTATAGTCGTTCAGACGCAGCTGGTCCTGTGCCACTACATGACCGGCAGGCAACAGGCCTTCGCGGTTCTTCTGCACATAGCGCACGTTGAGCAGCCATTCCTTGCTTGCACAGCGGGAACCCAAATCCAGTTTCACACTGGCCGTCTGCTGCGGAGCCACAGCCAGCTGGTCGACCCGTCCGCTGCGGACCACTTTGCCGTTGGCCACCACCTCGTATTCCAGCGCATAGGCTGAGAGGTCGCGGAAGAAGTTCTCGTTGTAGACCTTGACCTCACCGTTCTGCAAGTCGGCCGCCGTGGTCCAGATATTCTGGTAGTAGTAACCCACTTCGTACATGTGTGGATTAGGTACACGGTCGGGACTGATCAGTCCGTTGTCGCAGAAGTTATTGTCGCTGGCATCGAAGCGGTTGAAGTCGCCTCCGTAGGCATAGATGGTCTTTCCGTCCTTGCCGGTCCAGCGGCAGGACTGGTCGACAAAGTCCCAGATGAATCCACCCTGATAGTTGGGGTATTTGCGAATCAGGTCCCAGTATTCCTTGAAGCCGCCCTGAGAGTTACCCATAGCGTGGGCGTACTCGCACTGGATGAGGGGCTTGGTCTTGCTGGCATCGGCTCCATAGCGTTCGCAGGAGTCGTAACCGTAATACATCGGGCAGAAAATATCGGTCTTGCCCTGTTGTCCGGCCTGCTCGTACTGTATGGCACGGGAAGCATCTTCTGCCTTCACGCAGTCGTAGGCTGCCTCGAAGTTCGCGCCGTAGCCGGCCTCGTTGCCTAACGACCAGAAGATGATGCTGGGGTGGTTGTAACCCCGCTGTACATTGCGCTGGTTGCGCTCCAGATGCGCTTTCTTGTAGAGCGGGTTCTTGGCCAGCGAACGGTCGCCGTACCCCATGCCGTGCGATTCCACGTTCGCCTCGGCCACCACATACAAGCCATACTGGTCGCACAGTTCATACCAGTAGTTGTCGTCCGGATAATGGCAGGTACGCACGGCGTTGAGGTTGAACTGCTTCATGATCTGCACATCCTGCAACATCCGTTCGCGCGAAACCACATATCCTCCGTCGGGATCGAGTTCGTGGCGGTCTGCCCCCTTGAAGAGCACCGGCTGGCCGTTGACGAGAATCTGGGCGTTCTTGATTTCAATCTTGCGGAACCCAACCTTCACGGGCACCACCTCGGTGGTCTTTCCCCCGTTCTTCAGGGAAGCACGCAAAGTATACAGATAAGGTGTCTCTGCACTCCACTTGTTCGGCTGGTCTACCGACAGGGTGGCAGTCACCTTTCCGGAGCCTTTCACATCGGTGGTGGCCACGGGCTGGCGACGGGCATCCAGGAGTTCAAGGGTCACGTTGGCACTTCCCTTCAGGTCCAGCCCCACGGTCAAGGTTCCGTTCCGGTAGTCGCTGTCCAGATCGGGAGTGACGCGGATATCTTCAATCCGCTGGCGGTTGCGGGCATAGAGGTAGCAGTCGCGTCCCACGCCACTGTAGCGGAAGAAGTCCTGGTCTTCGAGGTACGAACCGTCGCACCAGCGGAACACCTGGAAGGCAATGAGGTTCGGCTGCCCCGGTTTGAGATACTTGGTCAGGTCGAATTCAGCCTCCAGCTTGCTGTCTTCGCTGTAGCCTACATACTTGCCGTTGACCCAAAGATACATGTTCGATGTCACCGAACCGAAATGGGCATAGATGTCCTTGCCGTTCCAGTCGGCCGGCACGGTAACGGTGCGCCGGTACGAGCCTACATGATTGTTCTCGTTGGGAACAAACGGAGGATTGTTCTTGAACTGGCTTCTCCAGGCATAGCCCACGTTGACGTAAATGGGATCGCCATACCCATTGAGTTCCCATACGGCAGGAACCTTCAGATCGTCCCATCCCTTGTCATTAAACGATGTCTGCCAGAAGTCGGTAGGCCGCTGGTCAGCGTTGCGTACCCAGTTGAATTTCCAGGTACCGTTCAGGGTCATGAAATTCTTCGAGTCCTCCTTCACCGCCTTGTCGGCAGCTTCCGTCGTCTCGTAAGCAAAAAAATGGGTGTGCATGGGTGCCCTGTTCACTTCGTTCACATTGGCATCCTGCCACTCCTGAAAGGATTGAGCTTGCGCACCGAGGAATGCCAGGGCAGCCCATCCCAACAAAACTGTTTTCTTCATAAAGGTAAGTATAAATGGTTAATGAATAATTCGGCTCATTCCACCACCCAGGCGGGATTGTGGGGAAGTGTGACGCGAGGAGGGTAGTACATCCCTTCGGCATCGGGAATCCGCAGGGCATACTGCTGCCCTCCATGCACCGGCAAGGTCTGACTGCGAATCCAAGGATTCAGGTGGCGCAGCAATGCGTAGTTGATGCCCTGCTGCTTGGCAAAACGCGGCAGGTCGTCGATGGTGCGGGTCACCTTGATTTCCCGGTAGGGCACCGGCGGATAAAGGTCGGACACCCGCAGGCGGAACCCGAATGACCGGGGATTCGCCAGCAGCTGCTTGACGGCCAGGATACGGTAGACATAGCGGGCAGTTTCCGTAACAAGGTGAAGGTCGAGCGCCTCATCGACATATTGCCGTTGCAGTTCGCGGGCGATACGTGCCTGCCCGGCATTGTAGGCAGCTGCCACGCTGATCCAACTCTTGTAGTTGGCATAGGCCTGCTTCAGGTACTTGCAGGCGGCACGGGTAGCCTTCTCCACATGATAGCGTTCGTCGACATGGTTGTTGACCGTCAGGCCGAACTCTCGTCCCGTTTCGGGCATGAACTGCCAGAGTCCGGCGGCTCCTACCCCCGAACGGGCCAAGGGGTCCACATTGCTCTCGATGGCCATCAGGTACTTGAAGTCGTCGGGCACGCCATTGTCGGCCAGAATCGGTTCTACCACGGGGAAATACCGGTTGGCGCGTTTGATGATCTGCAGTGAAGTGCTGTGCATATAGCAGAAGGCCAGCAGTTCCCGGTCCATCCGTTCATGCCGGTCGAAGCGGGTCAGGTCGATGGTCTCGCACTGCTTCGGAAACCGGACGCTGCGCCACCAGCGAAGCGTCTCCTGCCAGCAAGAGTGCCATAAGTACAGCCATGTTTTTATAGTGAAAGATACATTTTCTCAGTTCCATGTTTGCTCGACAAATGATTTTGGTACTAAGTTAAGGAGAATCAACAGAACGGGGAAATGTATTAAGTTTCTTTCACCATTTTTCCTAAGCAAGCAACTATTCGATAATACCTCCACTTGCGCTGACAGATTTCTCACTTCGTTCGAAATGACAGGGAAAAAGGAAAGCGAAAAGACCATTCTCGGACAGCCTGGGGCATCCCGTCGCCATGCTTCAGTCGTCTTTCAACTGGAAACTGCGGAGGATACGGCCGGGCATCGCATCGTTCTTCTCTTTGTACAGAATCGATACATAAAATCCGCAACTGCCGTCCTTGGCCATCAGATAACTGTAGGTGCAAGGTTCCGTCTCACAATCGCCGGACAACTGCACCCCGTGGAACTGCGGCAGGTCGAACGCCGTGACCTCCGACTGCCGGGTCACTTCATCGTCCGTGGCCACGTTCTTCAACTCTTCCGCCAGTTCAGCGGCACGCAGTCCGTCGCCTTCGAGGAGCTGCACGGTGACATAATAAGTAGGGTCGGCAATGACGAATCCTTCCTCCGAATCGTCTTCCACGGCAAAGCCTGCGGGAACCTTGAACGAGACCCCGTAGGCTTTCCATTCCGTAGTAACCAGTTCTTGCGCTTTCACCGGAAAGGCAAGCAACGACAAGGCAGCCACAGCTGCCGCAAATGAAATTTTCATGCTGTTTTTTCTGCTACAACTTTTCGGGCATACACTTCTTCTTCCTTATTAACCATGACCAGTACCTGGCCTCCCATGTCCAAATAAGGAGAAGTCACCATCGACAGGCCTTCGTCTTTGATCATCGACGACACTCCGGCCGAATTGAGCAGGCCTTTCACAATCTCAGCTTCCCAGAGACTGCCCCGGAAAACCTCTACCAGCGATCCATACATTTTAGGTTCCATAATCTGTCTGTTTTTTGGTTAATAATTCTGTTTTCTTTCTCGGTAGGGTAAAGATAAGAAAGATTTGTCAATATCTGGCCAAAAATAAAAGGAAATAATAAAATTAATCCTATTTTTGCGAGCGTGTAACCCAAAAACGAGGAAAAATGATGATTACTGACACATTAGAAGCCGTCCGCAACGCTTCGTACCAACTGGCACTGATCGGCCCGGACACCATCAACCGCGTACTGGAAGCCGTAGCCGACGAACTGCTGCAGCATACCGACGAACTGCTGGCCGCCAATGCCGAGGACCTGGCCCGGATGAGTCCGGACGACCCTAAATATGACCGTCTGAAACTGACTGCCGAACGCCTGAGGGGAATTGCCGCTGACACCCGTCGGGTGGCCGAACTGCCCTCGCCCTTGGACATCGTGCTTGATGACCGTATCCTCCCCAACGGACTTCACCTGCAGAAAGTCAGTGTCCCTTTCGGGGTCATCGGAGTCATCTACGAGGCACGCCCCAATGTCAGCTTCGATGTCTTCTCCCTCTGTTTCAAGAGCGGCAGTGCCTGCGTACTGAAAGGAGGCAGCGATGCGGACTGCTCGAACCGGGCTATCGTCCGGCTGATTCATGAGGTACTGGCCCGCTTCGACATCGACCCACACACCGTGGAACTGCTGCCGGCCTCGCGCGAAGCTACGACCGAACTGCTGGGAGCTGTGGGGTATATTGACGTACTGATTCCCCGGGGCGGGAAACAGCTCATCCAGTATGTGCGCCAACATGCTGCCGTACCGGTCATCGAAACGGGAGCCGGCGTATGCCACACCTACTTCGATGCGGCGGGCGACCTGCAGAAGGGAACTGCCATTGTCTGCAATGCCAAGACCCGTCGGGTCAGTGTCTGCAATGCCCTCGACTGCCTATTGGTCCATCGCGCCCGACTAGCCGACCTGCCCGACCTGTGTGCGCCGCTACAGGAAAGCCATGTCCGCATCTATGCCGACGCAGAAGCTTTCCAGGCATTGCAGGGCCACTATCCCGACCAGTTGCTTGAACCGGCTGCCGACGACAGTTTCGGCACGGAATTCCTGGACTATAAGATGGCTGTCCGCACCGTGGCCAATGTACAGGAAGCGGCTGCCCATATCCGCGCCAACGGGTCCAAGCACAGCGAATGCATCGTGACCGAGGAAACGGACACCGCCCGCTACTTCAGTCGCGTAGTGGATGCAGCCTGCGTCTACACCAATGCACCGACCTCGTTCACCGACGGGGCCCAATTCGGGCTGGGAGCCGAGATTGGCATCAGTACCCAGAAGTTGCATGCCCGCGGACCGATGGGGCTGCGCGAAATGACCACCTACAAATGGCTCATCGAAGGAAACGGCCAGGTCCGTCCCCGATGAATGTTCCGACATCTGAATCAACATATATAATATAGGTATGAGAACTTACACCAACGTATTCGACCTAGGCGACCTGAAGGCCGCCTTGGCAGAAGCTTTCACCATCAAGAAAGACCGTTACCAGTATGAATCGCTGGGCAAGCACAAGACGTGCCTGCTGATTTTCTTCAATAACAGCCTGCGTACCCGCCTCAGCACCCAAAAGGCTGCCCGCAACCTGGGCATGGATGTCATTGTGCTGGATGTGAACCAGGGAGCCTGGAAACTGGAGACCGAACGCGGTGTCGTCATGGACGGCGACAAGAGCGAACATCTGCTGGAAGCCATTCCTGTCATGGCCAGCTACTGCGACATCATCGGTGTCCGCTCCTTCGCCCGTTTCGAAAGCCGTGAAGACGACTACACCGAAAAGATACTGAACCAGTTCATCCGCTACTCCGGCAAACCGGTTTTCTCGATGGAAGCTGCTACCGGCCATCCCCTGCAGGCCTTCGCCGACCTCATCACCATCGAGGAGTACAAACGGACGGAGTGTCCGAAAGTCGTACTGACCTGGGCACCCCATCCCCGTGCACTGCCTCAGGCAGTCCCGAACTCGTTTGCCGACTTCATGAACGAGGCCGATGTGGACTTCGTCATCACCCATCCGGAAGGCTATGAACTCGATCCGAAGTTCGTCCGGGGAGCCCGTGTGGAGTACGACCAGCGGAAAGCCTTCGAAGGAGCCGACTTCATCTATGCCAAGAACTGGGCCTGCCCCGGTGTGACCCGTCCGGAAGACTACGGAAAGGTGCTCAGCAAGGATAGGAGCTGGACTGTCGACACCGAGCACATGAGCTGGACCAACAATGCCTTCTTCATGCACTGCCTGCCCGTGCGTCGCAACATGATTGTCTCGGACGATGTCATCGAAGCCCCCACTTCGCTGGTCATCCCTGAAGCCGCCAACCGCGAAATCTCGGCCACCGTCGTGCTGAAACGCATCCTGGAAGGGCTATAATGACCGGCTTCCGCCCATCTGCAAATGCAGATTACCGGGAAATGACAGAACTTTTCCCAGTAATCTGCATTTTTTTGTGGTGGACTGAAATATATTTCGTATCTTTGAAGCCGATTGGCACGTGTCTGTGCACGTACACAGACAGTAAGATTTCTGAAACCAATTACTAACAATCATAATAAATAGGAGAAAACTGTATGGAAATGACACTCAGATGGTACGGCTCTCAGTTCGATACCGTCAAACTGGAACAAATCCGCCAGATTCCCGGCGTAAAGGGAGTCATCACTACCCTCTATGACACGATGCCCGGCGAAGTATGGAGCCGCGAACGCATCCGCGCCATGAAGGAGGAAGTCGAAGCTGCCGGACTGCGCGTTGCCGGCATCGAAAGCGTGAACGTTCACGATGCCATCAAAATCGGCACTCCCGACCGCGATCAGTATATCGACAACTACATCGAAACGCTGGCAAACCTCGGTAAGGAAGATATCCACATGGTCTGCTACAACTTCATGCCGGTATTCGACTGGACTCGCACCGAACTGGCCCGCAAGCGTCCGGACGGCTCTACCGTACTGGCCTACACGCAGGAAGCTGTCGATGCCCTCAATCCCGAAAAGATGTTCGCTTCCATCCAGGGCGACATGAACGGTACCATCATGCCGGGCTGGGAACCAGAACGCATGGAACGGGTGAAGGAACTGTTTGCCATGTACAAGGACGTGGATGACGAGAAGCTTTTCGAAAACCTGAAGTATTTCCTCGAACGCATCATGCCTGTCTGCGACCAATACGATATCAATATGGCCATCCATCCTGACGACCCGGCCTGGCCCGTCTTCGGCCTGCCGCGCATCATCATCAACCAGGAAAATATCCAGCGCATGATGAAGATGGTGGACAATCCGCACAACGGCGTAACGTTCTGTTCAGGCTCGTACGGCACGAACCTGAAAAACGACCTGCCGGCCATGATCCGTTCGCTGAAAGGACGCATCCACTTTGCTCATGTCCGCAACCTGAAATTCCACAGCCAGCAGAACTTCGAGGAAGCTGCCCACCTTTCTTCCGACGGATCGTTCGACATGTACGAAATTGTCAAGGCCCTCTATGAAATCGGCTTCAACGGCCCCATCCGTCCCGACCACGGACGCATGATCTGGGGAGAAGTGGCCATGCCGGGCTACGGGCTCTACGACCGTGCCCTGGGAGCTACCTATATTAACGGTCTGTGGGAAGCCATCGACAAGAACGCCAAGCGCAACTGATGCAAGAAAGGAGAATATCATGAAGCTGAACAACCAAAGCATCCGCGAAGAAGCCGCTGCCTGGAAAGCTGCCGGCTATGACCTCCCTGCCTTCTGCCGGAAAACCGTTGCCGAACATACCCACGACCATCCGTGCTGGATTCATTTCGGAGCCGGCAACATCTTCCGTGCCTTCCATGCCAACATCGCCCAGCGGATGCTGAACGCGGGCGATATGGACAGCGGCATCATTGTGGCCGAAGGTTTCGACTATGAAATCGTGGAAAAGGTGAACCGCCCTTGTGACGACCTGACCATTCTGGCTACACTGAAGGTGAACGGCACCGTGGAGAAAACCATTATTGGAAGCGTCGTGGAATCGTGCATCCTTGATTCGGACAACGACGCTGAATTCGGCCGCCTGAAAGAAATCTTCACCAAGGATTCCTTGCAGATGGCTACCTTCACCATCACCGAGAAAGGATATTGCCTGACCAACCCGCAAGGAGAAATCCTGCCGTGGGTAGCACCCGATATAGCTGCCGGCCCCGAAAAGCCCGGCAGCTATATCGGAAAGGTGACCGCCCTGCTCTATGCCCGCTACCAGTCCGGACAATCCCCCATTGCCATGGTGAGTACCGACAACTGCTCGCACAACGGCGAAAAACTGTACAATGCCATCCTGACGTACGCCAAGGCCTGGACTGCCAACGGCACTGCCAAACCGGGCTTCCTCGACTATATCAACAATCCGGCCAAAGTCAGTTTCCCCTGGTCGATGATTGACAAAATCACTCCCCGTCCGGACAACTCCGTGCTGGAGATGCTGAAAGCCGACGGAGTGGAAGGCCTTGACCCCATCGTCACCGGCAAGCATACCTACGTGGCTCCCTTCGTCAACGCCGAGGAATGCGAATACCTCGTCATTGAAGACCTGTTCCCCAACGGACGGCCTGCATTGGAAAAAGCCGGTGTCATGTTCACCGACCGCGAGACTGTCAACAAGGTAGAACGCATGAAGGTCTGCACCTGCCTGAACCCGCTTCATACAGCTCTGGCTGTCTTCGGCTGTGTACTGGGCTACCAGCTGATTGCCGACGAGATGAAAGATCTGGCTCTAGTGAAACTGGTGGAAATCATCGGCTATCAGGAAGGACTGCCTGTAGTGGTCAATCCGGGCATCCTCGATCCGAAGGAATTCATCGATACTGTCCTGCAAGTCCGGGTTCCCAACCCCTTCATGCCCGACACACCCCAACGCATCGCTACCGACACGTCCCAGAAGCTGGCCATCCGCTTCGGCGAAACCATCAAGGCATATCAGGCTTCTTCCACGCTCGATGTAGCCTCATTGCGCCGCATCCCGCTGGTCTTTGCGGGATGGCTGCGCTACCTCATGGCCATCGATGACAACGGCGAACCGTTCACCCTCAGTCCCGACCCGCTGCTCGACAGTGTATGTCCCTACGTGCAGGACTTCCGTCTGGGCGAACCGGCAGCGGTGGAAACGGCTCTGGAGCCTATCCTGCACAATGACAAGATTTTCGGAGTAGACCTGTACGAAGCAGGTCTGGCTTCCCTGGTCTGCCAATACTTCCGTGAGATGATTGCCGGCAAGGGAGCTGTCCGCGTCACCCTGGAAAGAGCTGTCCAGGCATAAGCCGGATCCGTCACCATGAGGGTGTGTCAGAATGACAAGTAGACCAGTGCTCTGCATTCTGACACACCCTCGTTTCATGGCTATCTACCCACTATATCCCGAATATCCGGACGATTATTTCAAAATAAATGTTGAATATAGGTGTACTTTGAAAAAATTGCCTATCTTTGTCCCACTACTAACCATTAAAACCATTACTAACATGAAGAAAACCTTAAATTGGATGTTAGGGATTTGTGCGGTGGCCCTGCTCGCCTTGACTCCCTTGAAAAGTATTGCTCAGTCATTGTCTCCGTCTACCAAATGGCATTGGGACAAAGGAACCATCGTTGTTGAATCTCCCGAACGTCCTGCCGGACAAGAAACTGCCATCGGACTGACCGTCCCCAAAATGGAAGTGGTACGCGTCGGCTTTGTCGGTTTGGGTATGCGCGGTCCGGGTGCCGTAGAACGTTTCACCCACATTCCGGGTACACACATTGTAGCCCTCTGCGACTATGAACAGGAACGTGCTGAAAGATGTCAGAAATACCTGCGCAATGCCAGCCTGCCTCCTGCCGCCATCTACTCGGGCGAAGAAGGCTACAAGGCCCTTTGCGAACGCGAAGACATCGACCTGGTCTACGTGGCTACCGACTGGGACCACCATTTCCCCGTGGCCAAATATGCCTTGGAACATGGCAAGAACGTGGCTATCGAAGTACCGTCGGCCATGAATCTGGAACAGTGCTGGGAGCTGATTAACCTGTCGGAAACCACCCGCAAGCACTGCATGATTCTGGAAAACTGCTGCTACGACTGGTTTGAAATGAATACCTTGAACATGGCCCAGCAGGGCGTGTTCGGCGAAGTGCTCCGCGCACAGGGTGCCTACATCCACAACCTGGACGACTTCTGGAACTACTACTGGAAGAACGGTAAGGAAGACAAACTGGGATGGCGTATGCGCTATAACATGGAGAACCGTGGCGACGTCTATGCCACTCACGGCCTCGGTCCTGTTGCACAGGCACTCGACATTCACCGCGGCGACCGTATGACTACGTTGGTAGCCATGGACACAAAGGCCGTACATGGCCCGGAATTCGTAGAGAAGGCAACCGGACAGAAGTGCGAAAACTTCCGCAACGGTGACCATACCACAACACTGATCCGTACAGCCAACGGCAAAGTGATTGAAATCCAGCACAATGTAATGAACCCGCAGCCCTACAACCGTCTGTACCAGCTGACCGGTACGAAGGGTTTTGCCAACAAGTATCCTATCCAAGGCTACGCCATCGACTCCAAGCAGATGGCCGCATCGGGCGTTCAGCCGAAGGTTGACAACCTGAGCACACACTCGTTCCTGCCGAAGGAAGAAATGGACAAGCTGGTCGACAAGTTCCAGCACCCCATCTTGAAGAAGTATGGCGAAATGGCCAAGGAAGTGGGTGGTCATGGTGGTATGGACTTCATCATGGACAGCCGTATGATTTACTGCTTGCAGAATGGTCTGCCCCTTGACATGGACGTATATGACATGGCAGAATGGTGCTGTCTGGCCGAACTGGGCACACTCTCGATGGACAATGGCTGCGCTGCCGTTTCATTCCCCGACTTTACCCGTGGCCACTGGAACGAAGTGAAAGGTTTCAAGCACGCTTTTGCCAGTGCTGAAGACGAAGCTGCTACAGAAGCTGCTGCCAAGGCTGCCACTGCCAAGCTGAAGGAACAGGGTGCCAAGGAATGGGAAAAGATTGCCAAGAAAGAGGCTAAGGCTGCCAAGAAAGCCAAGAAATAAGAGGAACAGAATTGTTGTTCTGAGCGTTAGCGAAGATTGACAAAGAAAAAAAATAAAGAAGGCAAGGCTGTCTGAAAACGAAGCCTTGCCTTCTTTATTTTCTTTTTGAATGTTTCCCGATTCCGGCTACTTGTTCAAGCGCCAGGTGAATCCATCCTTCGTATCTTTCACTTCAAAGCCCAATGCCGCCAGGTTGTCGCGAATCAGGTCGCTGGTCGCCCAGTCCTTATTGGCCTTGGCTTTGCTACGCTGTTCCAGCAACATGTCCACCACCTTGCCGAAAGCTTCCTCGCGGGCCGCATTGTTTTCGGCTTCCGCCTTCAATCCCAAAAGGTCGACGACAAAAGTGTAGAAAAGGCTCTTCAGTTCTTCCAGGTCATCGGCACTGATAGTGGCCTTCTTGTCGAGTACCGTATTGATCATGCGTGTACCGTCGAACAGGTGAGAAATGACAATCGGTGTGTTCAGGTCATCGTTCATGGCTTCATAACATTTCTTGCGCAATCCCTTCGGGTCAATGCCGGTAGTCGCCTTGGCCGGTATAATCCGGTCGAGGTTCTTCAGGCCGTCCATCAAGCGTTCCAGCCCCTTCTCCGCCGCCTGCAAGGCTTCGTTGCTAAAGTCAACGGTACTGCGATAGTGTGCCTGAAGGATAAAAAAGCGAATGGTCATCGGCGTATAAGCCTGGCTCAGCAATGGATTAGAACCCTGGAAGAACTCATCGAGGGTGATGAAGTTACCCAACGACTTGCCCATCTTCTGCCCGTTGATAGTAATCATGTTGTTGTGCATCCAGTAACGGACAATATCATGGCCCATCGAAGCCACCGCCTGCGCAATCTCACATTCATGGTGCGGGAAAACCAAGTCCATTCCTCCTCCATGGATGTCGAAGGTCTCACCGAGATACTTCCGTCCCATGGCCGTACATTCGCAGTGCCACCCCGGGAAGCCGTTGCTCCACGGTGACGGCCAGCGCATGATGTGTTCCGGCTGGGCGCATTTCCACAAGGCAAAGTCGGCAGGGTTGTGCTTTTCCTCCTGTCCGTCCAGTTCTCGGGTCGTGTTCAGCACATCGTCCAGGTTACGACCCGACAGCTTTCCGTAGCGGTATTTCCGGTTGTACTTGGCCACATCGAAGTAGACCGATCCCTGACTCTCATAGGCAAAGCCGTTGTCCAGAATTTCCTTCACCAACTGTATCTGTTCGATGATATGGCCCGAAGCGTGCGGTTCGATGCTGGGCGGCAGTACGTTCAAGGCTTCCATCGCCTTGTGGTAACGCAGGGTATAGTACTGCACCACTTCCATCGGTTCCAGCTGTTCCAACCGTGCCTTCTTGGCAATCTTGTCTTCCCCGTCGTCGGCATCGTGTTCCAGATGGCCCACATCCGTAATGTTCCGTACATAACGCACCTTGTAGCCGATATGGCTCAGATAGCGGAAAAGAATATCAAACGTAATGGCAGGACGGGCGTGTCCCAAGTGGGCGTCACCATAGACGGTGGGGCCACAGACATACATGCCCACATGAGGAGCATGTAGCGGAACGAACAGTTCCTTCGTACGGGACAATGTATTGTAGATAAACAATTTATTTTCCATAACTCGTCTTTTTTTGGTTATGAGGACAAAAGTAGGCAAAAAAGAGAGAACATAAAAACGATTTGCCATTTTTTATAAGAAATCCCTTACACGAGCCGGGCGTCTGGAAGCTCCCTTTCCGTTCCTCTGCTCCCTTCTACGACTTTCTTTCCGATTCAGGTTGGCGGTTGAGGATAAAATACCTATTTTTGTACCCCTCAACTTCCGGGAATCTCCCGAAGTGGAACATAAGATTTTAAGATATGATGAAAGATAGATTCAAAAGCGCATTTATAGGAACACTTTTCTTTGCCGTCTTCCAGCCGTTCGGACTTTCCGAATTCGGGATGATGAAATGGGCCTTGTTGGCAGGAATCCTTGGCATCGGTCTTTTCTCGTGCATGGTCAGTGAGTTCCTTGTCGTTTATGTCTTGCGGATGCCGTTCGACCTCAGTAAGACACCGGTCTATACCTTCAGGCGCGGGGTTGCGTTCCAGTTCTTCAATGTGGTGCTATTGTCAGTAGCCATTGCCTGGTTTCTCGACCGCTATGCCTGCAGCTCCACCATCGACAACCATTGGTCGTACACGAATTTTCTGGGCGTTTTTGCCGCTTGCCTGTGCGCCACCACCACTATCGGCCTTTATTGGAGAAACGTATATCTGAGAATGTACTATTTCCAGCAACTGGAAGAAGCGCAACTGCTGAACGGAGTATTGATGGAACGCGCACGACAGGCTGAAATGAATCCTTCCGGTAAGCTGCCCGCCACTGACTCAGCACCGGAACAATCTACAGACAAAGTCCTGCTGGAAGGTACCACCAAAGAGCGTCTTGAAATCTCCGTCCGCGATTTCCTTTATGCAGAGTCCGAAGGCAACTATGTATCCGTCTGCCACCGACAACAAGGAACCGTGAAAAGGACCTTGCTGCGCACGAGTATCAAGCGTGTTGTCTCTGCAGTCAGTCCGTATGCAGAAATCATGCAATGCCATCGGACCTTTCTCGTCAACCTCCGTCAGGTAGATCGGGTGGAGGGCAGGAGCAGTGGCATCGGGCTGCAGATGAAATACTGCAATGATACGATACCTGTTTCCAAATCCCGGTCGACACCTCTGGATAGGCATCCTTTCCTCCCGTTTTCCCGGCTGTTCGTCCCACATTTCCGTCCGTTCGTCCCATCTTCTTTCCATCTGTCCCAACCATTTGTGTGTTCAGAGGATTTGTCGTAACTATGCATCCGTTTACTACCAACGATATGAAACAACTGACCAAATCCCCTGAGCGCATCCTGGCCTGCGTATGCGGCGGCATTGCAGACTTTTTCGGAATAAGCCCTACACTGGTGCGGACTGGCTACGCAGTCCTCACCTGCTGCTCGGTTGCCTTTCCGGGAATCCTGTTCTATCTACTGTTTAGTTTTATCATGCCCAAAAGTAACATGCAATAATAAAC
>SFDG01000015.1 GCA_004558305.1 Phocaeicola plebeius | reverse complement strand
TTGATCAGTAAGCTCATGGTCGTAGTGTATTCTGGGGTAGCTATGGACGGTCTTTTCCGGTCTATTCCAATGCCTTGCGCAGCAGGGCTTCCACTTCGTCCTTGTAGATGCCCCCTTCGTGCTCCTTTTGTCCGTCGATGTAGAAGGTGGGCACGTAGTAATAGTCGTACTGGTCGGCCAGTTCCGGCTGCAGGGTCTCCTCGATGGTTTCGATACGGAGGTCCCTGAATTCAGGATGTTCCTCTTTCAGCTCCTCGATGTAGCGGAAAGCCTTCTTGCAGAAGGGGCACCGCTCCTGGTAGAAAAGTGTGATGGTCTTCATGGTGTAGTCTGTTAGTAAAAAAGACACAAGAGGGTGTGCCAAAATACAATCTCCCTATTATTTTGTTTGTCATTCTGAGCGTAAGCGAAGAATCTGTTAGCACAAAGTGAATGTGTTCAGATTCTTCGCTTCGTTCAGAATGACAGTTTGATATACATCATTGGGATATGAAACACCCTCTTTGTGTCTTCCTGTCGATAGTGTCTGTTGATCTGATTATTTATACTCCTGCCAGCTCTTGATCTGGATGTCTTCTTCCTTCATGCTGCAGAAAGCTTCGATGAAGGCTTTGGCCAGGCGGGCATTGGTCATCAACGGGATGTTATGGTCGATGGCACCACGACGGATGCGGTAACCGTTGGTCAGTTCCCGCTTCGTGTGGTTCTTCGGTATGTTCACAATCAGGTCGAAACGGTGTTCCGAAATCATCTTCATCACGTTGTTCTCGGCGTTCGGGCGTTCATCGGGCCAGAATACCGGAGTGGTGCTGATGCCGTGGGCATTCAGGAAGGTGGCGGTACCTGCCGTTGCATAGATCTTATAGCCCTTCTTGTCGAGCATCTGGCTGGCATCCAGCAGATCGACTTTCGACTTCATGGCTCCGGACGAAAGCAGTACGGCCTTCTGCGGAATCTTGTAGCCGGTGGCGATGAGGGCATTCAGCAGGGCTTCGTTGAAGTCGTCGCCCATACAGCCTACTTCACCGGTAGAGGACATGTCGACACCCAGTACGGGGTCGGCGTTCTGCAGACGGGCAAAGGAGAACTGCGACGCCTTCACGCCGATGCGGTCGATATCGAACTCCGACTTGTCGGGCAAGGTGAACGGAGCGTCCAGCATGATGCGGGTAGCCGTCTCGATGAAGTTGCACTTCAGTACCTTCGATACGAAGGGGAAGCTGCGCGAAGCACGGAGGTTACACTCGATGACCTTGATGTCGCTGCCTTTGGCCAGGTACTGGATGTTGAACGGACCGGAGATGTTCAGCTCTTTGGCAATTCGGCGGCTGATCTTCTTGATCTGACGGATGGTCGAGAAGTAGATGTGCTGGGCAGGGAAGACCATGGTGGCATCACCGGAGTGGACACCAGCATATTCGATGTGCTCGGAGATGGCGTATTCCACCACTTCGCCTTCGCGGGCTACGGCGTCGAACTCGATTTCCTTGGTTTCCTGCATGAACTGGGACACCACTACCGGATATTCCTTCGACACTTCGCTGGCCATCTGGAGGAAGCGCTGCAGTTCTTCTTCGTTGTAGCAGACGTTCATGGCGGCACCGCTCAATACGTACGACGGGCGTACCAGTACCGGATAGCCGACTTTCTCCACGAAGGCCTTCACGTCGTCCAGGCTGGTCAGTTCCTGCCAAGCCGGCTGGTCAATGCCCAGCTGGTCGAGCATGGCCGAGAACTTGTTGCGGTTTTCGGCGCGGTCGATGGAAATCGGGGAGGTACCGAGGATGGGCACCGACTGGCGGTAGAGCTTCATGGCGAGGTTGTTCGGAATCTGTCCGCCTACCGATACGATGACACCGCGCGGCTGTTCGAGGTCGATGATGTCGAGCACCCGTTCGAAGGACAGCTCGTCGAAGTAGAGGCGGTCGCACATGTCATAGTCCGTCGAAACGGTTTCCGGGTTGTAGTTGATCATGATGGACTTGTAGCCGAGCTTGCGGGCGGTCTGGATGGCATTCACCGAACACCAGTCGAACTCTACCGACGATCCGATGCGGTAGGCACCCGAGCCCATGACAATGACGGACTTCTCGTTCTTGTAGTAGTTGACATCATACCCTTCGGTGCCGTAAGTCATATAGAGGTAGTTGGTCAGTTCAGGATGTTCGGAAGCTACGGTATTGATGCGCTTGACGGCAGGCAGGATGCCCTTCTTCTTGCGGTATTCGCGTACCTTCAGGTTTTCCTTTTCCATGTTGCTGCTGCCGGGTTTCAGCACGAAGCGGGCAATCTGGAAGTCGGAGAATCCCATAGCCTTGGCTTCGCGGAGCAGTTCGTCGGGCAGTTCTTCCAGGGTGTTGAATCCCAGCAGGCGGGCCTTCATGTCCACAATGTTCTTCAGCTTGCCGATGAACCACGGGTCAATCTTGGTCAGGTCGTAGATGCGCTGGATGTCGTAGCCTTCTTCCAGGGCCTGTGCGATGGCAAAGATGCGCAGGTCGGTCGGGTTGGCCAGTTCCTCGTCGAGGTTGTCGAAGCGGGTATGGTCGTTTCCTACAAAACCGTGCATGCCTTGTCCGATCATGCGCAACCCCTTCTGGATGATTTCCTCGAAGCTGCGGCCGATGGACATGATTTCACCCACCGATTTCATGCTGGAACCGATGCGGCGGGAAACGCCGGCGAACTTGGTGAGGTCCCAACGGGGTATCTTACAGATCAGGTAGTCCAGCTGCGGAGCTACATAAGCGGAATTGGGGGTACCCATTTCGCCGATTTCGTCGAGCGTATAGCCCAGGCCGATCTTGGCGGCCACGAATGCCAGCGGATAACCGGTGGCTTTGGAGGCGAGAGCGGACGAACGGCTGAGGCGGGCGTTCACCTCGATGATGCGGTAGTCGTTGGTATCGGCGTTGAAGGCATACTGGATGTTGCATTCACCTACGATATTCAGGTGGCGGATACATTGTTTCGAAAGTTCCTGCAGGTAAGTGACCTGTGCTTCGGTCAGCGAGCAGGTGGGGGCCACCACGATGGATTCACCGGTGTGGATGCCCAGCGGGTCGAAGTTTTCCATGCTGGCCACGGTGAAGCAGTGGTCGTTGGCGTCGCGGATGACTTCGAACTCGATTTCCTTCCACCCCTTCAGAGATTCTTCCACCAGAATCTGCGGTGAGAAGGTGAAGGCACTTTCTGCCAGTTCCACGAAGGCGGCTTCATTGGGGCAGATACCGCTTCCCAGTCCCCCAAGGGCGTAGGCCGAACGGATCATCACCGGATAACCGATGCGGCGGGCAGCTGCCAGGGCATCGTCCATGTTTTCCACAGCCTGGCTGATGGGGGTCTTCAGCTCTGCTTCATCGAGCTTCTTCACGAAGAGGTCACGGTCTTCCGTGTACATGATGGCTTCGACCGATGTGCCCAAGACCTCTACACCGTATTCCTGCAGGATGCCTTGCTGGTGCAGTTCGGTACCGCAGTTCAGTGCCGTCTGTCCGCCAAAAGCAAGCAGGATGCCGTCGGGGCGTTCTTTCTTGATGATTTCGGTGACGAAATGCGTATTCACCGGGAGGAAATACACTTGGTCGGCAATGCCTTCCGAGGTCTGGATAGTGGCAATGTTCGGGTTGACCAATACCGAACGAATCCCTTCTTCGCGCAGGGCTTTCAGGGCTTGTGAACCGGAATAGTCGAATTCTCCGGCTTGGCCTATCTTCAAGGCTCCGGAGCCCAATACCAGGACTTTCTTGAGTTGCTTTTTCATATTTCTTTATTCTTTGAGTTGTTCCAAAGGGGGTAGAAACGGGTTTGTCCTGTTTCTTCCTGCAAAGAAACGATTAATTTTGAAGAAATCCAAAGCAAATGCTTATCTTTGCATCATTAAAATGTAAAAACATAACGCTCTAAATGGAAAAGGAAAAAGTTATATTGACCGGTGACCGCCCGACCGGTAAGTTGCACATCGGGCATTACGTGGGTTCGCTGCGCCGTCGTGTGGAGCTGCAGAACTCCGGCGAGTATCGGAAGATTTTTGTGTTCGAGGCCGATGCACAGGCATTGACCGATAATATCGACAATCCGGAGAAGGTGCGTCAGAACGTGATTGAAGTGGCACTGGACTATCTGGCCGTGGGGCTGGACCCGCAGAAATCCACCATCTTCATCCAGTCGCAGATCCCGGAACTCTGCGAACTGAGTTTCTATTACATGGACCTGGTGACGGTGTCCCGTCTGCAGCGTAACCCGACGGTGAAGACGGAAATCCAGATGCGCAATTTCGAGACCAGTATTCCGGTGGGTTTCTTTACTTATCCGATCAGTCAGGCGGCTGACATTACAGCCTTCAAGGCCACTACGGTGCCGGTGGGTGAGGACCAGGAGCCGATGCTGGAACAGGCCCGTGAGATTGTCCGCCGTTTCAACTACATCTATGGCGAGACCTTGGTGGAACCCGAAATCCTGTTGCCGGACAATGCGGCCTGCCTGCGTCTGCCGGGAACGGACGGCAAGGCAAAGATGAGCAAGTCGCTGGGCAACTGCATCTACCTGTCGGATTCGGCAGATGAGGTGGAGAAGAAAGTACGGAGCATGTTCACCGACCCGACCCATCTGCGGGTCAGCGACCCGGGCAAGCTGGAAGGCAACACGGTCTTCACATACCTCGATGCGTTCTGCAAGCCGGAGCATTTCGGCCGTTACTGGACCGACTATGCCAACCTGGACGAGGTGAAGGCACACTATACTCGGGGCGGTCTGGGCGACATGAAGGTGAAGAAGTTCTTGGCTGCCATTCTGCAGGAAGAACTGACGCCTATCCGCGAACGCCGCAAGGAGTTCGAGAAGGATATCCCGGCTGTCTATGACATGTTGAAGAAGGGTTGTGAAGTGGCTCGCGAGACGGCAGCACAAACGCTGGATGAGGTGCGTCGGGCCATGAAGATCAACTATTTCGACGATGCGGCCCTAATTGCCGAACAGGCGCAGCGGTTTCATCAGTAAGACATGGAACACAAAGGAACGAAGATGGTAAAAGCGGCGTATCGTTTGGTAGAACACAAAGAAACAAAGATACAAAGAAGGATGATTGTGTGACTAAAGTAGCCAATCGTTTGGTAGAACACAAAGATACAAAGACACAAAGGAGGATGATTGTGACAGAAGCTGTCGATCATTTAGCTTGTTGTTCTGATGGTTCTTCAATAGTCCTTCAATGCTCCTTTAATAGCCCTCAATGGCCCTTTTATAGTCCTTTTTTGCTTCTTTGTTCCTGATTTATAGTGTATTGTAATTCTGAACGCAGTGAAGAATCTGTTGCCTCCCGCAAGGCTGCGCTATTGGACGGATCCTTCACTACGTTCAGGATGACAATCAAATCGGGATGTGACCATCAAGTCAAGATGTGACCATCAAGATAGTATGACAATCAATCAAGGGCGGGAGGCCTCTGCTTCCGACTAAAAAAAGAAATCCTCACCGCAGGAGCGATGAGGATTCTCGGTTCCGGTGGGCGTTGAGGGATTCGAACCCCCGACCCTCTGCTTGTAAGGCAGATGCTCTGAACCAGCTGAGCTAAACGCCCCCTTCAAGAAGGGGAAAAGTATTATGAAGAAATGTGGGCGTTGAGGGATTCGAACCCCCGACCCTCTGCTTGTAAGGCAGATGCTCTGAACCAGCTGAGCTAAACGCCCTGAAAAGGGAAATTTGATCATGTCTACTTTTGGTGTGGGCGTTGAGGGATTCGAACCCCCGACCCTCTGCTTGTAAGGCAGATGCTCTGAACCAGCTGAGCTAAACGCCCAAAAGTGCTATCTGGGAAACGGAGAGTAAAGGTGGATGAGCCCCGACCCTCTGCTTGTAAGGCAGATGCTCTGAACCAGCTGAGCTAAACGCCCGATACTCTCGTTCTCGATTGCGGTTGCAAAGGTACGCATTATTTTCGAATCTGCAAGCGATTGGCGAATTTTTTTTAATAGAAATAATGAAAACAGGTCATTGGAAGCGGTTTTTGTATCGCTTTCCAATGACCTGTCAGAATGGTAGGCAGCCGGTAATCAGAGGATTACAGTCCTGCCAGTTCTACGATTTTGTCCACGGCAGAAATGATGCCTTCCGGATTCTTGCCGCCTGCAGTGGCAAAGTGGGGCTGTCCGCCGCCGCCGCCTTGAATCAGCTTGGCTGCTTCGCGTACCAGCTTTCCGGCATTCAGTCCGGCCTTTACCTGGTCTTCACTCATGGTGACAGTCAGCAGCGGCTTGCCTTCGAAGACACTGCCGATGACCACAAACAGGTTTTCCGTGAACTGTCCCTTCAGTTGGAAGGCAATGTTCTTCACGGCATCGGCAGGCATGGGCAGTACTGCCTTGATGACTTTCACGCCGTTCATCTCGCGGGCTTCGTTGATGATCTTGGCCTTCACCGTGGCTTCCTTTTCTTTCATGAAGTCCTCTACCTGCTTCTTCAGTCCGGCATTTTCTTCGATGTACTTGCCGATGGCGACTCGCAGGTCGGGAGCGTTGTTGAACAATGCCTTCAGGTCGCTGATAGTATCCTGTACGCTGTCGAACAACTCTTCTACTTTTGCGCCTGTGATGGCTTCGATACGGCGTACGCCTGCAGCTACTGAACTTTCGGCCAGAATCTTTACCATACCGATCTGGCCGGTAGCGGCCACGTGGGTACCGCCACAGAACTCGATGGACGATCCGAACTGTACGACACGTACTTCGTCACCATATTTCTCTCCGAACAGGGCGATGGCACCGAGTTCCTTCGCCTTCTCGATGGGCAGGTTGCGGTATTCGGTCAGAGGTACGTTTTCGCGGATCTTGGCATTGACCAGGTGCTCTACCTCGCGGAGCTGTTCCGGGGTCACTTTCTGGAAATGCGAGAAGTCGAAACGCAGGGAGTCGGGAGTCACCAGCGAACCTTTCTGCTCGACATGAGTTCCCAGTACCTGACGCAATGCCTCGTCCAGCAGGTGCGTGCACGAGTGGTTGGCGGCGCAGGCAGCACGCTTCTCGGTGTCTACGCAGGCCATCATCGGAGCGTCGAGGTGTTCGGGCAACTTCTTGGCAATATGGATGGGCAGGTTGTTCTCCTTCTTCGTATCAATGATATCAATGGTCTCGAACTCGCTTACCAATACACCGGTATCCCCCACCTGTCCGCCGCTTTCGGCATAGAACGGAGTTTCGCTCAGCACGATCTGGAAGAGGGTCTGGTTCTTCTGCTTGATCTGGCGGTAGCGCAGGATGCTGGTTTCATATTCGGTATAGTCGTAGCCCACGAACTTCGTCTCGCCCTCTTGCAGGGTAATCCAGTCGCCTGTTTCCACAGCGGCGGCATTGCGGGCACGCTGCTTCTGCTTCTGCATTTCGGCATTGAATTCCGCTTCGTTCACGGTCATGCCGTTCTCGCGGAGAATCAGTTCGGTCAGGTCAAGCGGGAAGCCGAACGTATCATATAAGGTAAAGGCATCCACGCCGCTGATTTCCGTCTTGCCGGCTGCCTTGGTCTCGTTCATGTTCTTTTCCAGCAAGCGGATACCGGTCTCAAGGGTACGCAGGAAGGCTTCTTCCTCTTCCTTGATGACTTTCTTGATCAGGGTCTGCTGGGCTTTCAGTTCGGGATAGGCACCGCCCATGTTCTCGACCAGTACCGGTACCAGCTTGTACATGAACGCCTGCTTCTGCCCCAGGAAAGTATAGGCATAGCGGACAGCACGGCGCAGGATGCGGCGGATGACATAGCCGGCCTTGGCGTTCGAGGGCAGCTGTCCGTCGGTGATGGAGAAGGAGATGGTACGGATGTGGTCGGCCACAACGCGCATGGCTACATCCACCTTCGGATCGTTGCCATACTGTTTGCCAGACAGGTCACCGATGACCTTAATGATGGGCTGGAACACGTCCGTATCATAGTTCGAGGTCTTCCCTTGCAGGGTGCGTACCAGACGTTCAAATCCCATACCGGTGTCAATCACTTTGGCGGGCAGGGATTCCAGCGAACCGTCAGCTTTGCGGTTATACTGCATGAACACCAGGTTCCAGATTTCGATGACCTGCGGATGGTCTTTGTTCACCAGTTCACGACCGGGAACGGCTGCCTTCTCGGCTTCCGAACGGGAGTCGATATGGATTTCCGAACAAGGGCCGCAGGGACCCGTGTCACCCATTTCCCAGAAATTGTCGTGCTTGTTGCCGTTGATGATATGGTCTTCGGGGAAATACTGCGCCCAGTAGCCGGCTGCCTCGTCATCGCGGGAAAGCCCCTCTTCCGGACTGCCTTCGAACACAGTGACATACAGGTCCTTCGGGTCGAGCTTCAGTACGCCTACCAGGTATTCGTACGCCCAGCCGATGACTTCCTTCTTGAAGTAGTCGCCGAACGACCAGTTGCCCAGCATCTCGAACATGGTGTGGTGGTAAGTATCCTGTCCCACTTCCTCCAGGTCGTTGTGCTTGCCGCTGACGCGGAGGCATTTCTGTGAGTCGGTCACGCGCTTGTATTTGGCCGGATGGTTGCCCAGGATGATGTCCTTGAACTGGTTCATGCCGGCATTGGTGAACATCAGCGTAGGGTCGTCCTTGATGACCATCGGTGCCGAAGGCACAATCTGATGTCCTTTGGACTCAAAGAATTTCACGAATGAGTCCCGGATTTCATTTGCTGTCATTATTGTAGGTTTTAAGTTCCAAAAACAAAATCTAATAAGAATTATCTCAAAATGGTTTGCAAAGATAATTGGTTTTATTATTTTTGTCCGTATGTTTGGCGCAAAAAGTGGAAGTTCCGTGCCTTAAAAAATTGCAAAACCCTGAATGAATGCGTAAAGTTTACTACATTTATAACCCGAAGACCCGGACCTACGACCGGATTTATCCGACCCTCCGACAGCGTGTGATGAGTTATCTGCGCCGGCTTTTCGTGGGAATGGGATTAGGGGCCGGCAGCTTCCTGTTGCTTCTGTTGGCCTTTGGCTCGCCGTCCGAGAAAGACCTGCGTGTGGAGAACTCCCGCCTGCTTTCGCAATACCATATTCTGTCGTCGCGTCTGGAGGAGGCCCTGGAGGTGATGCAGCAGTTGCAGCAGCGAGATGACAACCTTTACCGGGTGATCATGCAGTCGGACCCGGTGGCAGAGGGATTGCGCACGCCCAATTATAGCAAGACCAACCGTTACGAGGAACTGATGGATATGGCGAATGCCAAGCTGGTGGTGAAGACGACCCGACAGATGGACTTGCTGGAACGGCAGGTGTATATGCAGTCGAAGTCGTTCGATGAGGTGGTAGACCTCTGCCGGCGGCACGACGAGATGCTGGCCTGCATACCGGCTATCCAGCCGGTGGCCAACAAGGACTTGCGACAGACCGCATCGGGGTATGGCAACCGTATCGACCCCATCTACAAGACCGTGAAGTTCCATGCAGGCATGGATTTCTCGGCATTTACGGGTACGCCGGTCTATGCAACGGGGAACGGAGTGGTACGCAAGGCGGGATGGGAAGGGCTCTACGGCAACTGCATCGAGATAGACCATGGCTTCGGCTACCTGACCCGTTATGCACATCTGCATAAGATAGAGGTACGTGTGGGACAGAAGGTGGTGCGGGGACAGACCATCGGGCGGGTGGGCTCTACCGGAAAGAGTACGGGTCCGCACCTGCATTATGAAGTCCACGTGAAAGGGAAGGTGGTCAATCCCATCAACTACTATTTCATGGACCTCAGTGCCGACGATTACGACCGAATGATTCAGTTGGCCGCCAATCATGGAAAAGTATTCGATTAGTCTTGGAAGATTCAATAATTCATGGTACTTTTGTAGGAAAATGAGAAAGGAATTGGGAAAATGGCTGATGGATATCGCCAAGTACATTACGACTGCCGTTATCTTGACATCGATATTCGGTGAGGTCGAGAATAAATGGATTATCTATATAGGTGGTCTGCTGTCTGTGATAATAACCCTATCGGCCGGACTCTGGCTGGTGAAAGATAAAAAGAAAGGAGAATAGAATGGGAGCATTGATAATGTTTGGATTTGTTTCGTTGGTGGCAGTGGTTGGAGTGGTATATTTTCATTCGGAGGATAAGAAAACAGCTCGTAAGTCATGCCGTTAAAGACCGATAAAGAACTGAAACTGTATTATTCCATTAGCGAAGTGGCTCGGATGTTCGATGTCAACGAGTCCCTGCTGCGCTATTGGGAGAAGGAATTCCCGATGATCCAGCCCAAGAAGGCGGGTGGCAATATCCGTCAGTACCGCAAGGAGGACATTGAGAACATCCGTTTAGTGTACCATCTGGTCAAGGAGAAGGGCCTGACATTGGCCGGTGCCAAACAGCGGTTGAAGCAGAACCGCGAAACGACCGTGCAGACGGCGGAAATCGTGGATCGGCTGAAGAAGGTGCGTGAAGAACTGGCTGCCATGCGAAAGCAGCTGGATATGATTGTGTAGGTTCCGGAAAAGGCAGATACTATTCTCCCCATATCCGGATGAATGTAGTGGAGCAGATAATCCGTGATTTAGGAATGAACCCCTAAAAAATCGGTAATGACTTGCATAGTTCGGGCGAAAGTGTTTCCTTTGCGCCCGATTTTTAGTAACTATAGTATTCATTTATCATGAACGAAAACATTCAGAAGTATTGTCCGGTGGTGCGTTTCCGCCACTTCTCGAACAGTTCCTATGCTGTTTTCCGGAGCTTGAACGTACAGGTCAACATCGGTGTGCTGGCAGTGGCCATGCTCACCTTTGCCCATGTGGATAGCGCATTCGCACAGACCGAAAACAAGCAGCAGTCGGATAAACTGGTGGAACTGGAAGAGGTGGAAGTCACCGGTACCCGCGTGCCTCTCACGGTGGCACAGGCGGCGAGAATGGTAACTGTACTGGACCGCGAGGCCATTGCGGCGGCGCCCGTACAAAGTATTAACGACCTATTGAAGTACGCCGTGGGCGTAGATGTCCGCCAGCGGGGCGGCATGGGCGTACAGACAGACATCGGTATCCGGGGAGGTACCTACGACCAAATCACGATTCTGCTGAACGGCATCAACATCTGTGATCCGCAGACGGGCCATAACGTGGCCGATTTCCCTGTCGATTTGAGCGAAATAGAGCGTATCGAAGTGCTGGAAGGTCCTGCCGGACGTGTCTATGGAACGTCCTCGTTGGTGGGAGCCATCAACATCGTGACCCGTACCGACGGGCGCACGGGCGGCGAGGTGCGTCTGGAAGGAGGTTCTTACGGCTATTTCAACGGTGGGGGCCATATGAGCTTCGGCAGCGGACGGATCCGGAACCAGGTGTCCGGCAGTTTTACCCGTAGCGACGGCTATAGCCGGAACAAGGCGGGTAGCCTGAACGCAGATTTCAAGAATGGCAAGGCCTTCTATCAGGGACAGCTCCAGGAGACTGCCTTCGACCTGCACTGGTATGCCGGCTTCACCAACAAGGATTATGGGTCGAACACCTTCTATGGCACCGGCTCTGACGACCAGTTCGAACATACCCGCAAATATTTTACGGCGGTACAGGCCGAGACAAAGGGCGATAGCTGGCACTTCAAGCCGTCGGTCTACTGGACACGGGGCGAAGACCGTTTCGAGTATTACCGGGATATGCCAGACAAGGTTCCTTTCAACTACCACCGGACGGATGTCTATGGGCTGAACCTCAACAACTACGTGGAGTCCTTCCTCGGTAAGACGGCCTTCGGTGCCGAATTCCGCAACGAAGGTATCGTGAGCCGCAACTTGGGTGAGCCGTTGAATACGCCTAAACCGATTCATGGTACCGACCTGGAGTATACCGTGGGACTGAACCGTACGAACATGAGCTTCCACCTGGAGCATACGGTGGTGCTCCCTCGCCTGACGGTATCGGCAGGTGTCATCGCCGTCAAGAATACCTGGAATGAGATGAATTTCCGCTTCTATCCCGGGGGGGATGCCAGTTTCCAGCTGGCACGCGACTGGAAGGTATATGCGTCGTGGAACACTTCGCTGCGTATGCCAACCTTTACCGAACTCTACTACTCAGTGGAGGGCTATAAGGCCGACAAGTACCTGAAGCCCGAAGAGATGCAGGCGTTCGAAGTCGGACTGAAATACCTGACTCCCGGTGTGCGCGGAACGCTGAGCTTCTATCATCACCACGGGACGAACACCATCGACTGGATCAAGGACCTCTCGCAGGGCGATGACGCTCCCTGGCGTTCTGTCAACTATACCACTGTCAATACGTTGGGGCTGGAGGCCTCGCTGCTGTTCGATTTCCGCCATTGGTATGGGGAACGAGTATTCATCAAGCATCTGAGTGTGGCTTACAGCTATATCGACAAGGACAAGGATGTGGATGCCAACCAACAGTCGAAGTATGCGCTGGAATACCTGCGCAACAAACTGGTGGCCCAGACGGACCTCCGGCTCTATCGGCTGCTGAACCTCCATCTGTCGTGCAGCTGGCTGGACCGTATCGGCAACTACCAGAAAGAGGGGGCGATGGTAGCATACGACCCTTACACATTGCTCGATGCCCGTCTGGCATGGGATGCTGCCCGTTACACGGTCTATGCCGAAGCGAACAATTTATTGAACAAGACCTATTACGACCACGGTAACATCCCCCAGCCCGGTATCTGGGTACGTGGAGGAGCTACCTTCCGGTTCTAATTAGTTTTTTCGCTACGTTCCAGAATGACAAAAAAAGACCAAGTCATTCTGGACGCAGCGAAGAACGGCTACTCAGAATAGCCACTTTTCCCTCCGTTCGGTAGCCGTTAAAAAAGGAAAAAGTAAAAGATGGACTAACCTTTTTATCTTCTGACCTTTTCTGATTGGAAGGAAATGCGTTACTTTGCAACCCAAATAGCTAAACTATATGATATATCAAAATTTTATTTTTTCCGGTAGCAATGCAGGCCTTCGGTGGCTTCGTTGGCTGCTTGTAATGGTAGGCGTGGGATTTCTTGCGGCCTGCTCGGACTATGAAAGTACGGGTCGGCCTTCCGGTTACCTCCGGGTGGCCTTGAAGGCGGACACGACCCTTGTCATGAGTCAGGCAAGAAGCACGTATAGTGGGTTGACTCCTTATCAGAATGTCGCGGATTATAAGGTGGACATTCTGCAGGCAGATACGGTGGTGATGAGGTTCAGCCGTTACGATGAAATGCCGGAGAAGGTGGAACTGGAGCCGGGCCGATATACCTTGAAGGTGAGCAAAGGGACGGACAAGGCGGGCGGATTCGACGCTCCGTATTTTGCCGGCGAGCAGGACTTCACGGTGGTACAAGGAGAAGACACGTCGGTGTCTGTCCAGGCGGAACTGAAGAACGGATTGGCGACACTGAATCTGACGGATGATTTTTGCCAGACGTACCCTTCGTATCTCTTCTCGTTGAAGACCGATGAAATGACGGCTCCGCTGGTGTATGACGAATACGAGTACCGGGCCATGTACTTCCGTTGTGCGGCTACAGGCACGAAGGTGACCATCGGCATGCAGCTGACGGATGTGTACGGCAAGAAGAATGAATATACCTCTTCTGTAACGGTGCGTCCCAAGCAGTGGACGCAGGCGACCGTCAAGACGGACGGGAAGGGACTGCATGGCATTTCGCTGGAGGTGAAACTGGACGAGACGACGAACCAGACGCAGTATATTAATATAGGTATTCCCGACTTCATGCAGCTGCTGAAAGGGGCACCGGTGGTGTCCTGTGGGCCGTTGGGATGGAACGAGGACGGAACTACGGACGAGACGGTGGTCTATGAGCGGCAGGAAGCGAATGACTTGCCGGTCGGTATCCTGGCTGGCGGAAAGATAGCGAACGTGCGGCTCTCATTGAAGGATGATACAGGTGCTTTGCTGGAAGGTATGGACCTGGCTAATCTGACGGAGACACAGGCGGCTGGACTGGCCGACCAGTATGGGTATGTGGCACCGGCCAAACCCTTGAAAGGGAGTCTTACCAATACGATTAACGTCGGCGGGTTCGTGAAGGCGTTGCGTCAGAAACGCGATACTTACGAGGCTGAGCTGAAGATAGAGGTAGTGGATGCCTTGCCGAATGCGCATACGACGACCAAGGTGGCAAAGGTGAAGGTGCCGATGGCGGGTGAACCGACCATCGACTGGAATACGTTCCCGGCAGACGGCACTTCGTTTGAGTTCGGCAGTTTCCCGCTGGAGGACAATCCGGTGGTGAATATCCGTGTGCCGGCGGGCCTGCAAAGTCTGCAATTGCTGATGAACGGTGAGGAGCAGGATATTGTGACGGGTCCGAACCAGCTGACGCGACTGTCTGATACGGAGTACACGTTGACCTTCGACCGCTCGTGGCTGAACGGTTTGCGTTGTAACGAAGACTTGACGGACAAGGATTTCTTGCTGAAAATTAAGTTGGTGGATGCGTTGGAAAGAGAACTGACGACTAACACGGAGCGTTCGTTCGCTGTCACCACGGCATTTGATTGGGCCGGAGAGGTGGATGCTTATGCTCGCTACGCCTTCTTCTTTGTTAAGACACCGGACCCGGCGAATGTGAAGTTCTACCAGGGTGAGGAAGAGATAGAGGACAATCTGTCGTTTGTATCCTACTCAAATAAGGTGGCAAAGTTTGTCTGGAAACGCCTGAATGAGCAGACGGATTATGCATCTGTCGTAGCGAAATACGAAGGAATTTTGAAAACTGGCGGTAAAGGATTTGCTACGGAAAAACCATTCTTCTTGGCAGATAAGGGCCATTTTGAAGAATGGGAAGGACCTATTAATACTTGGAAAGAAAATGGAAAAGAGAATATTTTTTCTATTACCGGGATTCAATGCTTTTCCTACAATATTACTAATTGGCAAACTAATAATCCAGAAACGGCCCGCTCTTATCCAGGAACCTATTCAGCTTATTACAAGAGTTATCCTGCTGTTGTTCCTGTTAATCATGTATCTGAGTTAGGAGGAAAAGCTGCGTCAATATCAAGCGTAGGTTTTGGTAGTGGAAGCAAATATTTTAACACTGGTAATGTGAATGTAGATTCTCGTTTAGCTGGTAAATTGTATAATACATTTTCTTGCAGTGCAAGACCTTCTGCTGTAAGCTTGTATTCATCTTATTTACAAGATGCTTCAACGGATGAAACGTATAGAATATTAGTCCAAGTAAAAAATGGATCTTCTGTTATTGGGGAGGGTGAATTGGTAACACATGAAGCAGTAAATGCCCCCATAAATATTGTCTATACCAACACGAGCGAGAAACCCACTGAGATTTATTTTGAGTTTTTATCCAGCACGGCCGCTACTCCGTCTCTTAAGGGTATCACAGGAAGTTCAAATGCGCTTAAAGGATATGTTGATTCAAAATATATAGGCAACACTTTAATAGTTGATGACGTAGAACTCCTCTACGACTACCCCGAGAGCGAATAACCCCTGACCAGTCCTTCTGAATGAAGTGAAGCATCTGTTACCATTCCCTTCATTTGAGGACACAACGATAACGAACAAGAGAATATGAAGAAAATACTCTACTTATTGGCAGGACTGCTGACGGCAGTATCCTGCACCAACGAAACACCGGAAGCACCTGCTTCCGGAAATGAGGCAGAACTGCGGCTGGCCGTGGCTGCCGAGAACGAAAGCCCCGTTTACATTCGGGCTACTGACAACCCGGTGGCCGACGACCTCTATGTCACCGTGAAGAACAGCGGTACGGGGGAGGTCGTAGTGACACCGATGACGTATGGAGCACTTCGCCAGCAAGGCTCCCTCTATTTGCCCGGGGGAGCGGATGCCGACCATGCGGTCGTCTACCAGGTAGAAGCCTATTCCCTGTCGTTGGCGGAAGCAGCCGTTGCCCAAAAAGGGAAGCCCTGCTTCTATGCCGCTACAGAAGTGAAACTGGTCAGTGGGGAAATCACTACCGCTGCCTTGACGGCCCGTCTGCAGCAGGTACAGTTCTCGTTCGAACCGAGTACGGCCTTCCAGTCGGCCTTCCGCAGCGAGGGATTCAAGCTCTCGGTCAGTACCCCCAACGGACATACCGTGGAATACACTTCGGTGGCGGAACTCTCGCAGTCGGCTTATTTCCCTGGCGGAACGGCCTACGACTATGTCACCCTTGCCTTGCAGGCTACGACCGTAGAAGGGTTCCCCGTGAATTTCTCACAAATGATACGCAGAAAGGCGGATGAACAGGGAGCCGTTCCGGCCATGCAGGTTCCCCTCCATTTGGTCGTCAAATTAGAGGTAAGTACAGCCGGATCGGCCACTGCTTTATTGGATGAATAAAAAAGGAAGAATCTACGAAATATGAAAGGAAAATACAACCGTTGGGTCGGCCTCGCCTGTCTGGCCGCAGTGTTGTTCACCTCGTGTGAGATGAAGAACGAACTGTGGGGGAAAGACCCGGGAGAGGTGATGACCGAGAATGAGGGCAAGCTGGACTTTACCCTGAAAGTGGAAGCCCCTGATTGGCAATCTTCGGCGACAAGAAGTGCCCGTACGGACGAGGTGCCGGATGCCAATGACTTCGGAATCGTGATCAGCAATAGCCAGTCGCTTCCCGAGGTGTCGTTTGCTACGTATGCTGACTACCTGCAGCACTCCCCCTATAAATTGCCGGTAGGCACTTATTACGTGGAAGCCGTCTATGGCAGTGGGGCGTTCGTTTCACGGACACCTTATTATCAGGCAGTGGATACAGTGGAAGTGGCCAGCCGGCAGATTGTGCCGACCACGGCGACAGCCGTCTTGCGCAGTGCGCTGTTCGATTTCGCCCTGTCCGACCAGTTCCTTGCTGCCGTGACCGACGACTATTGCATTATCGTCACCTCCACGGCGACGGGAAGTGTCATGACACTGACCAAGGATGAGGCCGCTTCGCTGTATATCCGTCCCGAATCCGGGTACATCGTTACGGTGAAGGCCACCGACAAGGCGACAGGTCAGCCCGTCGTTTCGGAAATCGAGCTGGGAGAGCAGGAGGTAAAGCAGCAGACCATCTTTGAGGTGGCGGTGGATATCGAAGAGATGAAGCCGGACACGATTCCCGATGTGAAGCCCGATCCTACACCCGACCCGACTCCCGACCCTGACCCGAAGCCGGATCCGGAACCGGAACCTGACCCGAAGCCGTCGAACGGCTCGTTCCAGATTACGGTGGATGTGACGGTCAACGGGGTGCCGGTGACCATTACCGTTCCGAGTATCGGGTCGGGCAATACAGGAGGAAGTACCGATCCGGGTACAGGAGGAGGTTCCGGTACGGGCGGCAGCGACTCGGCCATTACGTTTACGGGGGATGCCGTGAATTCGGACCTGGTGGTGAATGTGCCGGCCGGCATCCAGAAACTGGAAGTGACCATCGACTCTCCGTTGCTCTCGAAGAGCGAGCTGGAGAGTGTGGGGCTGACCGACCAGTTCGATCTGGCAGCGCCGGGACAGTATGCCGACAAATTGTCCGCATTGGGCTTCCCGGTCAATATCGGTGGAAAGACCTCCGTGACCTTCAATATTTCGTCGTTTGTCCCTTTGCTGGGGGCGTTAGGACATGGCACCAGCCAGTTTATCCTGAAAGTGACCGACATGAAGGGGGCGACCGCCACGAAAACATTAACGGTAACCGTGTAAAAACATGAAGAAATGAAACAGAAATGCTTATCGATATGGCTGGCCATTCTGGCTGTGGTAATGGCAGCTTGCCAGGAGAACGAGAACCTGGTGCCCGGCACGGGATTTGTACAACTGAAGGTGTCGCAGGACTTGACGGCAGTGCCGGCCTCGGGACGGTCGGTGGATATTACCCGGCAGGTGTTGGCGGTGGACTTCTGCAAGGCAGATGGTACCGTGGCCAAGCACATTGCCGACCTGAACAAGCTGACGGACGACCGGGTCCTTCTGGAAGTCGGGACCTACAGCGTGAAGGTGACTTCCACTGCGGCCGATGGCAAGTTGGGGTTTGAACAGCCTGCCTTCTACGGCGAGTCCGCAGGAGTGGCCGTGCAGCAGGGGAAAACGACTCCCGCTACCGTGACGTGTGCGCTGACCTGTGTGAAGGTGACCACGAAGTTTACGGCACCCGTTCAGAAACAGTTCCCCGTCTGTGTGGCTACCGTCACCGACGGCAGCCGTTCGCTGGATTTTGACAAGACAGAGACACGTGCCGGTTATTTCTCGCCGGGTTATCTGCTGGTCAATCTGAAACTGGCCAATGAAGAAGGGGTGGAATTCACGCTTTCGAAACTGATTGAGAAGACGTTGGCCAAAGACCATTATGCGTTGATTTTCGACTTGGTGGCCAGTGGGGACAACGACTCCAGCCTTGATTTCGACATCAAGATTGAAACTGATGATATCGACAAGGAAGAGCATACCGTCACGATTCCGTTGCCGGACACAGGCTATGGTCAGGAACCGCCGGTCGTTACTCCTTCCGGGAATGTAGCGGAGGGGCAGGTGCTGACAGTGAATGATCCCGAAAAGACCCTTGAACAATACAACGTATCGTTGACGGCATCTTCCGCCAATATCGGTATCAATAAGGTGCAGCTGATTGTCACCTCCAGCACGGATGTATTCGGTGCGGCTTCCAGCTACTTTACGTTGTCCGAATTGTCGGAAACCGATGTAGCATATACTCTTCTGACCGGACTGGGCTTTACCCTGCCGCTGGATTATTCGGAGGGAAAGGCGGCATTTGTATATGGTTTCACGCCGAAGAACCTGCCTGTAGGTGAACATTCGTTTACTCTGCTGGTACAAGATACGTCGGGACAGACGACCCGCTTCTCTTTTGCCTATAGTATCAAGGCGGAACTGTCTACAGAACCCATCGACGGGAATGCTGCGTACGTATGGTCCCGTTTTGCCACCTTGCGCGGATATGTGGCTCATCCGGAAGGAGCGGCTTGCTCATTCAAGTACAGAATCAAGGATGAGGCAGGCTGGACGGTCGTGAATGAGGTGACGATGGCGGAGGGATATGCTTCAGCAGTGGTGGATAACCTGCTGCCGCAAACCACGTATGAATATGCCTTTGTGCAAGGAAGTTCGGAGGGGGCTGTCCTTTCTTTCACCACCGATGCAGAGCCACAGCTGACCAATTCGAACTTTGAGGATTGGACAACGAATAGCTACGGATTGCCTGCTCCCTGGAAGGAAGGCGAGGCGGCATTTTGGAATACAGGTAATTCGAAGGTGTCAGGGGTTACAGCGGAAATTACTCAACGAACGGCACATACTTGGTCGGAAGCCAGTTCTACCGCTGTCTATATGGAAACGATGTTTGTTGGTTTAGGAATCATTGGTAAATTAGCTGCCGGCAATATCTTTACGGGTTCCTTCGACTTGTCCGGTACGAATGGAAAAATCACTTTTGACCGTACATTTTCCTATCGTCCCGTTCAACTGAAGGGCTATTACCAGTACCAGCCTGCAGTAGTGGATAATGCAAAAGGGCACCTGAACGCGGGAGAAAACGACCTTTGTGCCATCTATATGGCTTTGACCGACCGGCTCATGTATGTCAAGACCGGAGAGTCCGTCTATTTCGATCCCCATGCTGAAGGGGTAATCGCCTATGGAGAATTGTCGGAGGAAGAATGCCGACGGACCATGACGGAGTATGCCCCTTTTACCATTGACTTGACATATACCGATTTGACCAGGACTCCTAAGTATATCATCGTAGTGGCTTCATCGAGCAAATACGGGGATTATTTTGAGGGGGCTACAGGAAGTAAAATGTGGTTGGACGATGTTTCGTTGGTATATCCGGCGAATCCGAATGAAATAGTGAAACAATAAGAACGAATGAAACGAATAACGACTTTAGTGCTTGCCCTCTGCTTGGTCATTGGCGGAGTGCAAGCCCAGCAGACCCTCTTCGGACGGAAAGTATATGACAGAGGCATTCAGCAGCATACCTTTATCCCGAAGGGACAATGGCTGACAGGAGCCACCTTCTCGTATTCCGAACACGAGGACGACAATTACCAGTGGCTGGTACTGGAAGATATTAACAGTACCGGCTATACGTTCAAGGTCAGTCCCTTCGTGGGGTATTTCATCAAGGATAATGTGGCGATAGGAGGACGGTTCACGTACAAGCGTACATATACAGACCTGGGGAACCTGAGCCTGGATCTGGGCGATGAAGACCTGAACTTTGACCTTTCTGATTACAAATACCTGACTCATACCCTTTCCGGGTCGGTGTTCCTCCGGACGTATATGCCCATCGGCTCCAGTAAGGTGTTCGGGTTGTTCAACGAGGCACGGCTGACCTATTCGTACGGACAAGGAAAGTTCTCGTCGGGGGTGGACAAGGAATACAGCGGTACGTACCAGACTTCTCATGCTTTGCAGATTGGCATGGCTCCCGGTCTGACGGCCTTTATCACGAACTATGCTGCAGTGGAAGTGTCTGTGGATGTATTGGGACTGAACTTCAAATGGACCGACCAGACCATTGACCAAATAGAACAAGGGTCGCGCCGCAGCAGTTCTGCCAATTTCAAGATTGACTTGTTTTCCATCAACTTAGGTATGAACTTCTATTTTTAAGCGAATCATGATGAGAATAAATACATTGAATCTGTTCAAGACGGTCGTAGGGACCGTGGTCGTGGCTGCTTCGTTGCCTTCATGTATTGAGAATGACATTCCTTATCCCTATAGAGAAGGCTGCATCACCGCTTTCGAGGTAGAAGGGTTGATGGCGGACAGCCTGACGATTGACAAGAAGAATTTCCAGGTGACGGCTGCTGTGGAGGACAATGTGGACCTGTCGGATCTGCCTATCTTGCGGATGACGGTCACGAACGATGCACAACTGATTCTTAATACACCGGAGCTTTGTGCAGACTCTGCCTGTTTCCCGAAAACGGGTTTCGCCACGCTTGACCTGCTGCCGGCAGGCAGTAATACCCGGGTCGATTTCAGTCGCCCTTTTGTGGTGACATTACGCACTTACCAAGATTATAAATGGACCATTTCCTTGCGGCAGACATTGAGGCGGGTGATAGAGGCGGAAGGATTGGTCAAGTCGATTATCGATGCCAATAATTGTCAAGTAGTATTGTATTTCCCCCCGACGCAGGATTTGACACAGATAGCCATTACCAGGCTGGAGCTGGGTGGATCGGTAGGGAAAGTGACTCCTGATCCGGCTACTGTCACTGACTATTCCCGACCACGCTCCTTCACGGTCACTCGTTTCGGAAAGACGGAAACATGGTCGGTTGTGGCATTGCGCTCCAGTGAAGTGGTACGTGATGTAACTGCTTTTGCCATGGTGAAACGGATGCGCCTGACGGGACAAATACAGCAAGGGAAGACACCTGTTGTCCAATACAAGGCAGACGGACAAACCGGCTGGAGTACCGCACCGGCCTCGCAAGTCATTGTTTCCGGGAACAGTTTTTTCACGACGGTTGAAGGACTGCAGGCAGACACCCGTTACCAGTATCGTGTCGTGGTGGATGGGGAGGCAGTAACAGGCATAGCCGAAGTGACCACCGCGAAAGAGCGCCAGTTGGAGAATGGTAGTTTCGACGAGTGGTGGAAGGACGGAAAGGTCTGGAAACCTTGGAGTGAAGCTGGTACTTCTTTCTGGGACACGGGTAATCGGGGAGCCACTACATTGGGCGAAAGCAATTCGGTACCTACCGATGACACCCGTACGGGCAAAGGACAGGCCGCCATGTTGGAAACCAAGTTCGTCGGCCTGGCCGGTATCGGGAAACTGGCATCCGGCAACATCTTTTCAGGGGAGTATATCCGCACGGACGGTACGAACGGGGTACTCAGTTTCGGACGGGAGTTTGATTCGTTCCCTTCGGCACTGAAAATCCATTATAAGTATGTCTCGGAAGAAATCAACTATTCGGATTCCGACCACCAATATCTGAAAGGCCGTCCCGATTCGTGTCACGTGTACTTTGCATTGTCCGATAAGGCGGAACCTTACGAAATCAAGACCAAGAAATCAGAACGTCAACTGTTCGACCGCAACGACCCGAATGTGATTGCTTTCGGTGAATTTATCAATGGGAAGACCACTGTGGGTGGCTACCAAGAAGTGGTGGTGCCTTTCGAATACAAGGCGTTCCGAAAACCCCGCTACATCATTGTGGTGGCCTCTGCCAGCAAATATGGAGATTACTTTACGGGTGGCAGTGGCAGTACGATGTGGGTCGATGATTTCGAACTGGTCTACGAATAGTCTGCACTTCACAGCTTCATCGCCAGATACTGCCCGGTATAGGAGGCGGCACAGCGTGCTACCTCCTCCGGAGTGCCGGTAGCCACCACATAGCCTCCTTGTTCACCGCCTTCAGGACCCAGGTCGATGAGGTGGTCGGCACACTTGATGACATCCAGGTTGTGTTCGATGATGACCACCGTATGGCCCCGCTCGATAAGGGCATCGAAAGCTTCGAGGAGTTTCTTGATGTCGTGGAAATGCAGGCCGGTGGTGGGCTCGTCGAAGACAAAAATGGTCGGTTCCGCTTTCTCTACACTCAGGAAATACGCCAGCTTCACACGCTGGTTCTCGCCGCCCGACAGGGTGGAGGAAGACTGCCCCAACTTGATGTAGCCCAGTCCCACTTCCTGTAAGGGAAGCAGTTTCTTGACAATCTTCTTCTGTCCGTGCTCGGTGAAGAACTCGATGGCCTGGTTCACCGTCATCTCCAGCATGTCGTAAATGCTTTTCCCCTCGTACATCACCTGCAGCGTCTCTTTCTTGAACCGTTTGCCGTGGCACGATTCGCATTCCAATACCAGGTCGGCCATGAACTGCATCTCCACGGTGACGGTGCCTTCCCCTTTACATTCTTCGCAGCGGCCTCCCTCGGTGTTGAAGGAGAAATAGCCGGCACTGTAGCCCATCTGTTTCGACAAGGGCTGGTCGGCCATCAGCTTGCGGATTTCATCGTATGCCTTCACATATGTCACCGGGTTGCTGCGCGATGACTTGCCGATGGGGTTCTGGTCGACAAACTCGATGTCTGACACGAGTTTCCAGTCCCCTTCCAACGCCAGGAATTCGCCCGGACGGTCGCTGGCTTCGTCATATTCCCGTTTCAGGGCCTTGTAGAAGATGTCGCGCACCAGGGTGCTCTTGCCCGAACCGCTGACACCGGTCACCACCGTCATCACGTTCAGCGGGAATTTCACGTCGATGCCTTTCAGGTTGTTCTCGCGGGCCCCCCTGATGGTGATGAAGTTGTTCCAGGAACGGTGCGAGCGAGGGCGTTCGATGGTTTCTTCGCCCAACAGGTATTTCACCGTGTAGCTGTCGCTGCCGGGCTTCAGGTCTTTCATGTCGCCCTGGTAGACAATCTGTCCGCCCAGCCTTCCGGCCTTCGGGCCGATGTCGATGATGTAATCGGCTGCCCGGATGATTTCCTCGTCATGTTCCACCACCACTACGGTATTGCCCAGCTCCTGCAGTTGCCGCAGGACTTTGATCAACCGGTCGGTGTCGCGGCTGTGCAAGCCGATGCTCGGTTCGTCCAGGATGTAGAGCGAGCCGACCAGGCTGCTGCCTAACGAGGTGGCCAGGTTGATGCGCTGGCTTTCGCCTCCCGACAGGGTGTTGCTGAGGCGGTTCAAGGTCAGGTAGCCCAGCCCTACGTCGAGCAGGAACTGCAGACGGCTGTTGATTTCATCCAGCAGCCGCTTGGCCACGAGGGCATCGTGCTCGTTGAGGCGGATGTGGGCAAAGAACTCTTTCAGCCGATAGACTGGCATCTCCACCAGTTCCAGGATGGAATAGTCGGCCACCTTGACATAGCTCGACTCCTTTCGCAGGCGGCTGCCGTGGCAGTCCGGACAAAGGGTCTTCCCCCGGTAGCGGGCCAGCATGACGCGGTATTGGATTTTGTACTGGTTTTCTTCCAGCATCTTGAAGAACGAGTCGATGCACGCCTTCTCGCGGGGACCATGCCAGAGATAGTCTTTCTGGGCTTGGGTCAGCTCGTAATAGGGGGTGAAGATGGGGAAGTCGTGGGCCGGAGCTTCCTGCAGGAATTCATGGAGCCATTCGCTCATCTTGTCGCCTCGCCAGCACATGACGGCTCCGTCATACACACTCAGGGAGCGGTTCGGTATCACTAAGTGTTCGTCGATGCCGATGATTTTTCCGAACCCTTCGCAGGTGGGACAGGCCCCCAGGGGGGAATTGAAGGAGAACATCTGGTCGCTGGGTTCCTCGAACTTCATGCCGTCGGCCTCGAACTTCGTGCTGAAACTGTGCAGCTTTGTGGTACCGTCGGGCAGGTAGAAACGGAGCAGGCAGGCACCGTCTCCCTCGAACATGGCTGTTTCGGCCGAGTCGGTCAGGCGGCTCATGGCATCTTTCGAATCGTCGCAGCTCATGCGGTCGATGAGCAGGTAGACGGTGTCTTCCGGCCTGTAGGTATAGTCGTCAATCCGTACGATGCTGCCGTTGACCTCCAGTCGGGTAAAGCCTTCTTTGACATCCATGTCCAGCTGTTCCTGGCAGGTGCGCCCGTCGCGGGGCACCAAGGGAGTGAGCACCGTGTAGCGGGTCCCCTTGGGATAGCTTTTCATGCAGTCCACGATGTCTTCGGGGCTGTCTTTCTTCACCAGCTGCCCGCTGATGGGCGAATAGGTCTTGCCGATGCGGGCGAAGAGCAGGCGGAGGTATTCGTAGATTTCCGTGGAAGTCCCCACGGTGGAACGCGGGTTGCGGCTGATGACTTTCTGTTCGATGGCAATGGCCGGCGGTATGCCCTTGATGAAGTCGCATTCGGGTTTGCTCATGCGCCCCAGGAATTGCCGTGCATACGACGAGAGGCTCTCCACGTAGCGCCGTTGACCTTCTGCATAGAGGGTGTCGAATGCCAGCGAGGACTTGCCCGAACCGGACAGCCCCGTAATGACCACGAGGCGGTTGCGTGGGATGTTCACGTCGATGTTCTTCAGGTTGTTCACCTTTGCTCCTTTGATGGAGATGTAGTCGCTTTCAGCCATAGTTCCGTTTGATAGAGGGTTAGTGTCGTGCAAAGTTAGCGGTTTTTGCCGATGATAGATGCGGGGAAGGAGTTTTTTTCATGAAATCTGTGGAACAATCGGGTTTCATATCCAAGAATTGACTACCTTTGTGGCTGCGACTAAAAACAGAACAAGAAATCATGAAAGTAAAATCGTTGATTGCGTGGGCAGCTTTGCTCGTGTGGGGACTGACTGCCGCAACAGCGCAAACCTTATCGCCAAAACGCGAGTTTCGAGGTGCATGGATACAATGTGTGAACGGACAGTTTCAGGGGATGCCGGTACAGACCATGAAGGCTACCCTCGTGCGTCAGTTGGATAATCTGCAACAGGCGGGCATCAATGCCATCATTTTCCAGGTGAGGGCAGAGTGCGATGCGCTCTATCCGTCGGCCTACGAGCCGTGGAGCCGTTTCCTGACCGGAGTGCAGGGACAGGCACCTTCTCCGATGTGGGACCCGCTCCAGTTTATGGTGACCGAGTGCCACAAGCGGGGAATGGAACTGCATGCCTGGATCAATCCCTACCGTGCCAAGACCAAGGGGACGACGGCCCTTTCGCCGGCACATCCTTACAGCAAATATCCCCATTTGTTTGTGAAGTACGGCGACCAGTTGTATTTTGATCCGGGCTATCCCGAGTCGCGCAAGTACATCTGCAACATCGTGCGGGATATCGTGAACCGCTATGATGTGGATGCCATCCACATGGACGACTATTTCTATCCTTATCCGATACCGGGCGAGGAGTTTCCGGACCAGATCAGTTTTGCCGCGAACGGACGCGGCTTCAGCAACAAGGCCGACTGGCGGCGTGACAATGTGAATGTACTGATCAAGGAGATTCACGAAACGGTGCGTGTCTGCAAGCCGTGGGTGAAGTTCGGGGTGTCTCCGTTCGGCATCTACCGCAACCGCAAGAACGATCCGAACGGCAGCCGGACCAACGGACTGCAGAACTACGATGAATTGTATGCCGATGTGTTGCTGTGGGTGAACAACGGCTGGGTGGACTATAACATTCCTCAAATCTACTGGGAAATCGGCCATCCGGCTGCGGACTATGCCACGCTGGTGGACTGGTGGGCCAAACATGCCGCCAACCGTCCGTTGTATATCGGGCAGGATGTGAACCGTACGGTGTCGAAAGCCGACCTGATAAACCCCAACCGCAACCAGATGCCGGAAAAGTACCGCCTGCAGCGGATGTATCCTACCATTGGCGGAAGTTGCCAGTGGTATGCCGCAGCCGTGGAGCAGAATGTGGGTAACTACCGTACGATGCTGATGAAGGATATCCATAAGTATCCTGCCCTGTTGCCCACCTCGCCGTTCATGGACGACAAGGCACCGGAGAAAGTGAAGAAGTTGAAGCCGTTGTGGACCGAAGATGGTTACATCCTGTTCTGGACAGTGCCTCGTGCCAAGACCGTCATGGACGAGGTGACGCAGTATGTGGTGTATCGGTTTGAAGGAAAGGAAAAGGTGGATCTGGAGGACCCTTCGCACATCGTAGCCATTACGCGGAACACGTTCTACCGGCTTCCGTATGAAGACGGGAAGACCCGATATCGCTACGTGGTGACAGCCCTTGACCGCCTGCACAACGAGTCAAAGCCCGTGGAGAAGAAGGTGAAGCTGTAAGAGGAAGAGGTTGTCCTAGGCCTTTCGGAAAAAGCATTGGTCCGTCAGGCCTTTCGAAGAACCATTGTTCCGTCAGGTTGTTTGTAAATACTTTTATGTCAAGCTGAACGTAGTGAAGCATCTGAATACATTCACTTTATGTCTACAGATCCTTCACTCCGTTCAGGATGACAATTAAAAAAACAGCACCAAGCACCCAAATAAAAATCAGCACCAAGCACTCTTAAAAAAATTACCCTTTGTGTCCTTTGTGTCTTTGTGTTTGAATCCTGTGTTTTTGTGTTTGAATCCTGTGTCTTTGTGGTTGAATCCTGACAGTTGTCAATCCGAAAGTCCCTGTACTGACAATCAGAAAGTGCGGGGAAAATGGTGGATTTCTCTTGATTTGTGGCAGAATCGTCGGCTCTTTCAACAAAAACAACGGTCGGATGGTTCTTATTTGTTGAAAGGGCCGTATATTTGTCGGCAGGTTATACAATAAAAACTTAACACTTACGATTATGAAGAAAATGATGATCACCCTCCTGATGGGGGTACTGGCAGTAGCCAGCTATGCACAGGCACGTTTTGATGTACATGCAGGTATGTCGTTGGCGAACATTACGAACTCGGAAGGGAACCTGAAAGTTGGCTATACGGTCGGGCTGGGTGTGGACTATCCGATTGACGCACTGTGGTCGTTCCAGACGGGTGTGAACATTACCAGCAAGGGTGCCAAGGCGAACAACGACGGTGTCAGTGCGAAGGTGAATCCGGTCTATCTCGACATTCCTTTCCTCGCTGCCTTGAAGATGGACATCAGCGATGGCAACAAGATTGTCCTCAACGCAGGTCCTTATGTGGGCTTCGGCCTGGGCGGAAAGGCCAAGCAGGAAGAAGCCGGTATCGAGATCTCTTCCAAATTGTTCTCGAAGGTAGGAAGCAACAGCGAGTCCATGATGCCCCGTTGTGCGCTAGGACTGCAGTACGGCGTAGGATTGGAACTGTCGGACACGTATCTTGTCCACCTGACGGGACAGTATGGCTTCACCAACATGATTCGCAAGAGCTTTGCCGGGGATAACAACAAGAACCTGGCGTTCCTGCTCACCGTCGGCTACCGCTTCTGATGGTTCACGAAAACGCTGAATAGGGGAGTACTTTCCCACCATGAGGGCGTATTAAAATTTAGCATCGCCTATTTAGTTGTCATGCTGAACGCAGCGAAGCATCTGAATACATTCACTTTATGTCTACAGATCCTTCACTTCGTTCAGGATGACAATTAAAAAATCAGTGCCAAGCACCCTTCTAAAAAGATTAGCACCAAGCACTCTTAAGAAATTCCCTTTGTTCCCTTTGTGCCTTTGTGTTCTCTATTCCCCGTTTACTTGATTCTCACGTTTACTTGATTTTCTGACGAATCTTCGCCAGAAAGGCATGCATCCCTTCCGAGTCCTTATGGCTGATGATGTCCAGCAGCTCGTTCAGTTCCGTGCGGATGCCTTCCACCTGTGCCGGAGTATGGGGGTTGAACAGGATTTCCTGCAGCAGGAAGTCGTCTTCGTTCAGTACCCCTTTGGCGATGGACATGTGCCGTTTGAAGGTCGTTCCCGGAGCATCCTGGTGCTTCATCACAGCCGCAAAGACAAAGGTGGACACGAAGGGGATGGACAGAGAGTAGGCCACTGTCTCGTCGTGTTCCAGGAAGGTGTACTCGAAGATGTTCAGGCCCAACCGCTGGTAGAGGTCCTTGAAGAAGATGCGTCCCAGATGGTCGCCTTCCTTGATGATGATGGCATTTTCCGAACTCAGCTTGTCAAGGTTGGCAAAGGTGGGGCCGAACATGGGGTGGGTGGACACATAGCGGAATCCGCATCCCTCGTAGAACTCCTGCAATCCGGTTTTCACCGAGGCAATGTCGCTGATGATGCAGTCGTGGGGCAGTACTGGCAGTACTTGCCGGAAGGCATCGAGGGTATATTTTACTGTAGCTGCGTTGATGACCAGTTCCGGCTTGAAGTCGGCAATCTCCTCCAGTTGGGTGAAGCGGTAGCAGTTGTACATGAACCGCAGGTTCTTGGGGTGGATGTCATACACGGCCACTTCGTGTTCGAAACTCAATACATCTGTAAAGAAGGAGCCCATTTTCCCGGCTCCCAATATCAATATTCGCATACGATTTAGAAAATTAGTCAGGGGGTTCAGTCGGATGCTCTGCTTCCCTGCTCAGACTCTCCGATCATCCTCTTTCTGTGTTCCTCTTTTCCCGCCCTCCTTTCCTGTCATCCTGAGTGGAGCGAAGGAGCTGTAAACACCTTGTGGATGTATTCAGATGCTTCACTTCGTTCAGCATGACAAGAAAATGAGAACGTCTGCATGAAAAGAAATCTTCAGCATGACAATGACGAGAGAGAGCTTGCTGACGATGAAAGGTAATCAAAAATAGAACACCCGACAGAACACCCCAATCACCAAATGATTGTTTATTTGTTCAGAATTTCCATTTGCTGGCGCACGCTTTCTTCGTGGATGGCTTCGAATACGTTCTTCACAAATTCCGCATCCATGCCACACAGGCTGCCTTGCGCACCGCGCTTGTCCAAAATTTCGTTGTAACGGCCGGTCTGCAGTACCGTCATGTTGTGCTCCTTCTTGAAGGTACCGATTTCGCGGCAGATACGCATACGCTTGGCCAGGATTTCCATCAGGTCGTTGTCGCATTCGTCAATCTGGCGGCGCAATTCGTTCAGGTTTTCCGTAGAGGAATGTTCGCTGCGGATAACCAGCAGGTTCAGGATGTAGTCGAGCACATCGGGGGTTACCTGCTGTTTGGCATCGCTCCAAGCACAGTCAGGATTGCAGTGCGATTCTACAATCAGACCGTCAAAGCCCAAGTCCATCGCCTGCTGGCAGAGTGGAGCTACCAGTTCGCGCTTGCCGCCGATGTGGCTGGGGTCGCACAGGATGGGCAGTTTGGGGATGCGTCGGCGCAGTTCGATGGGAATGTGCCACTGCGGGAGATTCCGGTAGAGTTTCTTGTCGTACGAGGAGAAGCCGCGGTGGATGGCTCCCAGCCGTTTCAGACCGGCGTTGTTGATACGCTCCAGTGCACCAATCCACAGCTCCAGGTCAGGGTTGACCGGATTCTTCACCAGTACGGGTACATCCACACCTTTCAGTGCGTCAGCGATTTCCTGCACGGCAAAAGGATTGGCGGTGGTGCGGGCACCGATCCAAAGCAGGTCGATACCGGCCTTCAGGCATTCATACACGTGCTTGGCATTGGCCACTTCTGTAGTGACATACATGCCTGTTTCCTTTTTCACTTCTTTCAGCCAGGCCAGACCGTCTACACCGATGCCTTCAAAGCCTCCGGGTTTGGTACGGGGTTTCCAGATACCGGCACGGAAAATCTTGATTCCTTTGTCTGCCAGTTGCTTGGCGGTTGACATAACTTGTTCTTCGGTCTCTGCACTGCACGGACCAGCGATGATAAGAGGGCGTTCCTCTGGAATGCCTTCCAGTTGGATGGGCTGTAAATCGAGTTCCATATTGTTGTATATTGAGTTTTTGATAAAATTAAGTTGCGTTCTTGTTTTCAGTGGTTTCCATAAGCAATGTAAAGTATCCGCTTACAGATTTTTCACTTCGTTCAAAATGACAAGGAAAGCAATGAATTCTTCATTCAATTCATTCCTCATTCTTCATTTTTTTAATTTTCTCCAGTGCTTCTGCCAGTTTTTCTTCTTTGGCACAAAGGGAAATGCGGATAAACCGCCGGCCGTTCGAGCCGAAGATGAATCCCGGCGTGATGAAGACACGCGCTTCGTGGAGCACGTGTTCCGTTAGGTCTTCCACATCCGCATAGCTGTCGGGGATGCGCCCCCACAGGAACATGCCCACTTGGTCCGGATCGAACGTACACCCTAAGGTACGCATGATGTCTTCTGCCAGACGACGACGACGGCTATATACCTCGATGTTGGCCTCTTCGTGCCATTCCGGTGAGTTATGATACGCCTGGGCCGCTGCCAACTGTAGGGGGCGGAACGTTCCCGAATCGATGTTGCTCTTGATTTTCAGAATCCACTGGATGAAGGTGGCATTGGTGGCAATCATGCCCACACGCCAACCCGGCATATTGTGGCTCTTGCTCATGGAGTTGAACTCGATGCAGCACTCCTTGGCGCCCGGAATGTTGAGGATGCTGATGGGACGACGGTTGAGGATGAAGCTGTAGGGGTTGTCGTTCACGATGACGATGTTCTTGCGGCGGGCAAAGTCCACCAGCTTTGCATACAGTTCCAGGGTGGCATTAGCGCCTGTCGGCATGTTGGGATAGTTGGTCCACATGATTTTCACGCGGCTCAGGTCCATCTGTTCCAGCTGTTCGAAGTCGGGCTGCCAATGGTTGTCCTCCCGCAGGTCGTAGTTCACGATTTCACTGCCCAGAATCTTGTTCAGCGAAGTATAGGTGGGGTAGCCGGGGTTGGGGACCAGCACCTGGTCGCCCGGATTTACCAAGGCCAATGTCACGTGCAGGATGCCCTCCTTCGATCCGATCAGTGGCTGGATTTCCGTCGCCGGGTCCAAGTCAACGTTGTACCAGCGCCGGTAGAAGTCTGCCATCGCCTTCCGCAGTTCGGGGATGCCCACCGTGGGCTGGTAGCCGTGCACATCGTCGCGTCGGGCCTGCTCGCACAGCACATCGATGGTTTCCTTCGACGGCGGCAGGTCGGGACTGCCGATTCCTAAACTGATGACATTCTTTCCTTCGGCATTCATCTGTGCCACCTCCTTCAGCTTCCGGCTGAAGTAGTATTCGCTGACGCTCGCCAGGCGGTCGGCGGGCACTATCTTATAAAGTTGATTCTCCTTCTGCATATTCTCCTAAAATTTTAAGTGATTTGGTTAGCGGCATGACCGCATTGATGGATTGTTTGTATCTCAGGTAATCATCGAACATCACGTCCACGTAGAACATGTATTCCCATTCGCGGCCGATGATGGGCAATGACTGGATTTTGGTCAGATTGATGTTGTAGAATGTAAAGATAGACAGCACTTTCGACAGACTCCCCTCAATGTGAGGGGTACAGAAGACAATGTTGGCCTTGTTCACCTTGTTGCGCTCCTTCAGGTCGTCGGCTATCCAGGGGTCGCATACCACGAGAAAACGGGTGAAATTGTGCTTGTTGGTCTCGATGCCTTCCTGCAGGATTTTCATGTCGTAGAGCCCGGCAGCATATTTCGAACAGATGGCCGCATGGCCTCCCAACTGCTGCTCGTGTATGTCGCGGGCACTGCCGGCGGTATCTTCCGTTTCCACCACCTTCAGGTGAGGATGGTGCTGCAGGAACTCGCGGCATTGGGCGAGGGCAACGGGGTGTGAGTTGACTTCCGTCAGGTCGTCCCAGTCTTCGTGGGGCAGACACATGATGCTGTGGCTGATGCGCAGCTTGTGTTCTCCGATAATGGTGGTTCCGCTTTCACGCAACAGCTCGTAATTGTGGAGCAGGCTGCCGGCGATGGTGTTCTCGATGGCGACCACACCGATGACACTGCTGTCCTTACGGATGTTCTCAAAGACGTCTTCGAAGGTATTGCAACAGATCAGTTCAATCTCCTCTTCCTTGAAAAACTTGTGGGCGGCAATGTCGTGGTACGACCCCGGAACTCCTTGTATGGCTATCTTTTTCATCTTGATGTTGAAACATTAAAAAAAATCCCGTCTTCCTTTCGGAGGCGGGATTTCGTTATTTTATCTATCTGTTATTTCTGTTGACCTACATACGCGAATTCCCGCTTCACTTCATTGCTAAAGTAAAAGTAATAAAAGTAAAAGAAGAAATATGTCGCAAATGTCTTCATACGTTTGTTTGTTATGGTTTTCGCTGCAAATGTAATACTTTTCCATGAAATCCAAACAAATCAAGGAAATTTTTTTGTACCGGCAGCGAAAAAAATTCATATTGTTTTTTAGACCCTGTCAGACTATGTACAGGAAACAAGGAAAGGAAACGATAGATTGACGATTACGGCAGCTCTTGAAGGCGGACAGAAAATGTACTATAAGTAGGTTATAATATTGTATATAGGAAATCTAATTGTATAAATGAGATATTCAGTTGTACAAATATGCTATCTTTTTGAATTTTTCGTTTATCGGGCAAATAGCAGAACTCGTACCTTTGTTTCGCAAATATTACAACCTTTTTAAAGTAACCTATTTATTATGTCAAAAGAACTAAAATCAGTAAGCATGATGTTGCTCCTGCTGTCATTATCAGCAGGAAACGTGTATGCTGGTACAGGTGGCAATCCTGTGAGTGTTTCCGGCGTACAGCAGAACGGCAGTTGCGTCGGCGTGGTGAAGGACAGTGCAGGCGAAACGGTAATCGGTGCGTCCGTCGTCGTGAAAGGTACAACCAATGGTACGATTACGGGCATTGACGGTGATTTCTCGCTGAGTAATGTGAAGAAGGGCGATGTCATTGTCGTTTCTTTTGTCGGCTTTACGACGAAAGAAGTGGTATGGAACGGCCAGTCGCTGAATGTTGTCTTGGTAGAGGATTCCAAGACACTGGAAGAAGTGGTCGTTGTGGGATATGGAACACAGAAGAAAGTCAACATGACTGGTGCTGTAGCGCAGCTGGACAGCAAGGCCTTGGAAAACCGACCCATCCAGAACGTGTCGAACGCCTTGCAGGGAACCATGCCGGGTGTGCAGATTACTTCCGGACAGGGACGTCCCGGACAGGACGGTGCGACCATCCGTGTGCGTGGTGTCGGAACCCTGAACTCGGCCGACCCGTATATTCTGGTGGACGGTATCGAAACCGGTACGCTGAACTCGGTAGACCCGAATGATATCGAAAGCATTTCGGTCCTGAAGGATGCGGCTTCGGCAGCCATCTACGGTTCGAAGGCATCGAACGGCGTTATCCTGATTACCACCAAGCGCGGTAAGGCCGGCAAGCCCCGCATTACCTATAATGGATATGTAGGTGTGCAGAATGCTTCGGAAATGATTGAACGCATGAGTTCGTACGATTACGCCCGTCTGTACAACCAGACCTTGGCCGACCAGGGCTTGTCGAAGCGTTTCTCGGACGAAGACCTGCAAAAGTTCAAGGACGGTTCTTCTCCTTATACTCATCCGAATACCGATTGGTACGACCTGGCTTACCAGACCGGCGTGCAGCATTCACACAACGTGAACATGAGCGGCGGTACGGAAGACGTGAAGTACATGGGCTCCGTAGGTTATCTGCACCAGACGGGTATCCTGCCCAATTCGGAAAGAGAGCAGTTCAACGGACGTACCAACCTGGATGTCCAGATCAGCTCCCGTCTGAAGACCCGCCTGAACCTGGCCTACATCAAGAACGACTATTCCGACCCCAACTCCTCGTATGCAGGCGGCAGCTCCGACCAGATTATCCGTCAGCTCAACCGTATCGCTCCGTGGATTGTCAACCAGTATGAAGACGGTACCTACGGCACCATTTCCGACGGTAACCCGATTGCCTGGCTGGATGCCGACCAGACGGTAGACCGCAAGAACCAGAACTTCTCCGGAACACTGGCCCTCGACTATACCATCCTGAAAGGCCTCGTGGCTACGGTCAGCGGATCGTATGTCGACAACCAGCAGCACTACCGTGCCTTCCAGAAGTTCATCCAGTATAACCCGAACAAGAAGACCGACCCCAACAAGCTGAACGAAAACTACTACGGCTGGCACCGTTCTTCCCTGGATGTCCTGCTTAACTACGATACACAGCTGGGCAAGCACGGCTTGCGGGCCATGGCCGGTTGGCATGCAGAGAAGTACAATTACACGGAGAATACCATGGAACGTAAGAACTTCCCCACCAACGACCTCGACGACATGAACGCCGGTGATGCCGCTACGCAGAAGAACACTGGTTACAGCCGCGATCTGGCCATGATTTCCTGGTTCGGCCGCATCAACTACGACTATGCCGGCAAGTACCTCTTCGAAGCCAACCTCCGTGCCGACGCTTCTTCCCGTTTTGCGAAAGGCAACCGCTGGGGCTACTTCCCCTCGTTCTCGGGTGCATGGCGCATCAGCGAGGAAGCCTTCATGGAAAACACCCGCGACTGGCTGACGAACCTGAAGATCCGTGCCTCTTGGGGTAAGCTGGGTAACCAGAATGCCTTGAGCGACTACTATCCTTGGATGAACACGTACAGCTTGGGAGCCAGCTACCCCATCGGCGGTTCGCTGCAGTCGGGCTATTACCAGAGTTCCTACAAACTGTCGACCATCTCGTGGGAAAAAGCGCGTACATGGGGATTGGGTGTAGATGCTACCATCAACAACAACATCAACCTGACGGTGGACTACTATGACCGCGAGACGACCGGCATCATTATGGATGTACCGGTGCCCAATGAATTCGGTCTGGGAGCCTATAAGGACAATGTAGGCGCCATGGTCAACCGAGGTGTAGAAGTATTGCTCAGCTACAACAACAAGTGGGGCGACTGGTCCTTCGGTGCTACCGGCAACGTGGCCTACAACAAGAACAAGCTGCTGGATCTGGGTAGTGAAGATGCCAATGCCAACGGTATGACCGACCCGAACAATGGCAACAAGCGTCGTGTCGTAGGCGAACGCCTCAATTCCTACTATGCTTACCGCACAGGCGGCTTCTTCGAATCCGACGAGGCAGCCCAGGCCTGGATGGACAAGTACAAGAGCCAGGCCGGCTATCCGTTCGGTAACCGCCAGTTTAAGGGCGGCGACCTGATCTACCTCGATACAGACGGTGACGGAAAGCTGACGAGCAACGACCGTGAACTGATCGGTTCTTCCGACCCCTCGTTCACCTTCGGTCTGACGCTGAATGCCGGCTGGAAATGGTTCGACCTGACGGCTGTCTTCTCCGGTGCGGCCGGTGTGCGCCGGTTCGTGAGCAACGAAGCCTACGGTACGTTTGGTGGCGACGACTCTCACCCGGCTACCATCTGGCTGGATGCCTGGACACCCGAGAACAAGAATGCCGAGATGCCGCGCATTGCCTATATGACCACTTCGCCCAGCTTGCCCAGCCAGGTCGTTTCAGATTACTGGATTGAGAATGCCAGCTACGTGCGCATGAAGAACCTGCAGATTGGCTACACCATGCCCAAGGCCTTGGTCAATGCCGTAGGCATTCAGAATGTCCGCTTCTACTATTCTGTAGAAAACCTGTTCACGCTCCACAACATGCGTCTGAACGTCGATCCTGAAATTCCGGTTGAACGCGCGTCCAATTTCCCATTGACCCGTACTCATGCTTTTGGTGTGAACATTACGTTCTAATAGTATTTATGTAGCAATAAAATTAAAGATAGAAGAAGATATGAAACGTTTCTTGACTTATATGCTGGCAGGGATGGCACTAGTGGGAACCTCCTGCTCTGATTTCCTCGATACAATTCCCCACGATGCCTTGTCTCCCAGCACGACCTGGCAGACCGAAGCCGATGCGCAGAAGTTCCTGATTGGCTGCTACGACGGATGGGCCGACGATTCCGGCATCCTGTATTGGGACTGTGCGTCCGATTTCGGATTCAACTACCATTTGCACGAAGGCTGGCGCAATATCGGTAACGGAGGCATGACCTCGTCGAACCAGGTGGCCGACTACTATTCGTTCGGCATGATTCGCCGTTGTAACGACTTCCTGGCCAACATCGAAGGCATTGAATTTGCCGATCCCAAGAAGAAGGACAACATGAAGGGACAGGTGAAGACCATCCGGGCCTACCGCTATTTCCTGCTCAACTGGCTGTATGGCGGTGTGCCCATCATCGATTCGTATGCCACAGGCGAAGAGGCCCAGGTGCCCCGCAACTCGGTGGATGAGGTGAAGGAATTTATCTACAAGGACCTCGACGAGGCCATCCCGATGCTCTACAAGGAACCTACGGCGAGAGGCTATCTGGCCCAGGGTGCTGCCTTAGCCCTGAAGACCCGTGTGGCCATGTTCTATGGCGAATACCAGAAAGCCAAGGACGCTGCCCAAAAGCTCATCGACCTGGGTGTCTATGAACTGGACGAGGACTTCATGAACCTGTTCAATGTAGCCGGACAGGATTCGAAGGAAATCATCGCCGCCTGTCAGGCCGATGAGAACCTCTACTCCAACTGGATGATTGCCACCATGTATAACAATGCCGATGGCGGTTGGTCGTCCATGGTTCCGACTCAGAACCTCATCGATACCTACGAAATGAGCAACGGTCTGACCAAGGACGAGCCGGGCAGCGGCTATGATGCCACCCATCCGTTTGCCAACCGCGACCCGCGCATGGCGATGACCGTGCTCTATCCGGGCATGGAGTGGGAAGGCAGCGTCCTGAACACTTTGGACAAGACCATCAACGGCAAGAAGAACCCCAACTATCCGGCCGATGCCGACAATGCTTCGAAGACGGGACTCACGTGGGGCAAATACCTCAACCCGATGTCGCAGTATGCCGATATGTGGTCGACCAATGCACAGCTCATCGTGTTCCGTTATGCAGAAGTGCTCTTGAGCTATGCCGAAGCGGAGAACGAACTGAACGGTCCGTCGGAAATCGTCTATTCCTTCCTGGACCAGATTCGTAACCGTGCCGGTATGCCGAATGTAGACCGTGCCAAGTATGCCACTAAGGAAACCTTGCGCGAACTGATTCGTCGTGAAAGAGGAGTGGAACTGGCCGGTGAAGGTCTCCGCCGTTTGGACATCCTCCGCTGGAAGGATGCCAGTGGCAAGATGGTGGCCGAAACCGTATTGAACGGCCCGTTGAACCGCATCGTCGGTACCATTGATTATGCACAGACCGATCCGACCCTCCGTGCTACCGTTACCGATGTGGATTTGGTGGAAAACCGTACGTTTGTACCGCATAACCGCTATCTGCCCATTCCTTTGTCCGCTCTGGACAAGAACAAGGCATTGGTGCAGAACGAGGGCTATTGATGCCTGCTGCATCATTCCTTTCGGCTTGAATAACTGACACCGGCCGGCCCGTCCTTCGTGGAATACCGTTTCCCGAAGGCGTGGCCGGTCGGTTCTTTTTGTATCTTCCGGCCAAAATCCCATAGTTATTCCGATTTAATTCGTACATTTGCTGAATATTCATAGAGAGAGGAGGAAAAATGAACAGAATGCTTGTCGGGAATGACCGGATGAATCACCGGGAACGGGTGAAGGGAAAAGCAGAAAATGCGGATTTTCTCCCGATGGGGGGGGACTTATCTGTATGGATACAGGACATCCGTGCCTGTCTGTCAGCCGTCCAGACGGGGATGGAGAAGGTACTGGGAGCCTTGGAAAAAGGGGGCCGACCGGTTACGGAACCGCTTTCGCTGAAGCTGGCTGTCACCGATATCCGCGAAGTGGTGGAGTCGGTCCGGCACCCGTTGGCGCGAACAGCGGCATTGGCCGCCGTGGAGTTGGAGGTCGAACTGCCGGAAGAGCCGTGCCTCGTGTGGGCAGATGCTCCTGCCTTGTCCCGGATGCTCGTCTATTTGCTGATGGATGCCCTGTGCTTTGCTCCTTCATGCGTGACGCTGAGGCTTCGTGTGGTGGCGGGCCGTGAGGTGGAGGTCTGTATCTCTGACAACGGTCAGGACAGGTTCTCCGGATACACGGGACACTGTGCCGGTTATGGGCCGTTGGTGCGTCAGCTGGCGGTGGCCATGAGGGGAGAATTGAGAATGGAAAGCGTCATGGGAAAAGGAACGACGGTGGCAGTGGCCTTTGCTCCTGCTGTGTCCGACACCAGGACCGCTGTAGAGTCAGCCGGTGGGAGGAAGGACAGATGCGGAGCGGATGCTCCTGAGTTGCCGGCATCGCAGGCATTTCTGGATAGGGTGACAGGAATTCTCGAAGCCCATCTGTCCGACATGCATTTCACCGTAGATGTACTGGCACAGGAATTGGGCATGTCGCGTACGGCGATGTTTGTCAAGCTGAAGGAGGTGCTGGGTATGACCCCGAACGGTTTTGTCCGCTTCTTCCGGTTACAGAAAGCCGCAGGGTTGCTGATGAAAAAAGAGCTGCAGGTCAGTGAGGTCTGCTTCCAGGTTGGTTTCTCTTCTCCTTCCTATTTTACGCGCTGTTTCCAGCAGCAGTATGGCATGAAACCGGCTGAATACAAGAAGAAAGGAAAATAACGGATTTTCCTGCCCCTGCCCGTGGATGTATAAAAGAAATTTTGTATGTTTGCATCCGTTAATTGCAAAAACCATTCACCTATGGGCTTATTTTCATCCTTGCTGGGAGGGAAGAAATCCAGCGAAGAACAACAGAAGAAAGACGAACGAAGGAAGTTCGATGTATTGAAATACGACGGTGTGCGTGCCCGCAGTATGGGGCAGCTGCCGTATGCCATCAAGTGCTTCGAGGAGGCATTGGCCTTGCAGGCCGACGGGGAGACCATGAGTTTTCTGGCAGGGGCTTACCTGCAGGCCAACCGCATGGATGATGCAAGATCCGTCCTTGAACGATGGGTGGCGGCCGATGCGGGCAATGTCAGCGGCTGGCTGAGTTTGAGTCAGGTCTGCTTTCTGCAGGAAGACTACGATCGGATGGCCGCTGCGGCTGCACAGGCCATTCAGGCGGACGGCAGCAGTGCTGCCGCCCACTATCAGGCCGGCAAGGCTGCGTACCGTCGGAACGATTGCCTGCAAGCCATCGTAATGCTGACGCAGGCCATCGCTTTGGACGAGAAGTACACCGAAGCCTATCTGTTGCGCGCGGAAGTGCTGTGGGGCATGGGACAGGCCAAGGAGGCGCTGGCCGATCTGGAACGGCTGACCTGTCCGGAAGAACCGGTCGAGGAGGCATTGCTGCTGAAGGGGGAAATCCTCTCGGCCACGACCGACGGCGACGAGGGCTTGGCCTGCATCGACGAGGTCCTGTCGCTCAATCCTTTCTGCGAGAAGGCGTATCTGCTGAAGGGGACCTTATTGCTGGCCCGGCGACAGGCGGCAGGGGCCTTGGCCGTGTTCGATGAAGCTATCGAACTGATGCCGGAGAATGCCCGGATGTATGAAGAACGCGGACGGGTACGGTTGGCTGCCGGCGACAAGACAGGGGCACTGGAAGATGTAAAGAAGGCCATTGAACTCGACCCTGCTTGTGCGCAACGCATCGACGGCAGTTTTAGCCGCTGACCTCTACTGGCTCACCTTTTTGTCAAACACTTTTTTTCAATTTGAACAGTATGAAGAAGTTAGGAACATGGATGCTACTGATGGCAGTGGCCTGTGCTTCGGCTCAGGCACAGTATTTCTGCACGACCAATGGTACGGAACTGCAGTATGTGAATTACGATGAATCGGGACAAAGC
>SFDG01000092.1 GCA_004558305.1 Phocaeicola plebeius | reverse complement strand
TCGTAACGGGTCAGCAGGCGGTGGACCATCAGGTCGGGGTAGCGGCGGATGGGCGAAGTGAAATGCGTATAGTAGTCGAACGCCAGGCCGTAGTGGCCGATGTTATAGATGGAATAGCGTGCCTTCTGCATGGCCCGTAGGGAAACGGTTTCAATAAGGTTCTGCTCCTTCTTGCCGTTGATATCGCCCAAGAGGCGGTTGATGGACTGCGACACTTCCTTCTTGCTGCCGCCGGTACGGATCTTATACCCGAAGCGGGCTATGAACTGGTTCAGATTGTCCAGTTTCTCCGGTTCCGGCAAGTCGTGGATACGATAGGGCAGCACTTTCGGCTTCTTGTTCTTGGGGACCTTGCCGATGTGTTCCGCCACCGTACGGTTGGCCAGCAGCATGAACTCCTCAATCAGTTTGTTTGCCTCTTTCGCCTCCTTGAAGTAGACGCTGACCGGTTTGCCTTTCTCGTCAATCTCGAACTTCACCTCACAGCGGTCGAAGTTGATGGCTCCGTTGGCCAGTCGTTTCTCGCGCAGGATTTGTGCCAGGCGGTTCAGCTCCAGGATTTCAGCCTTGTAGTCGCCCTCGCCTCCTTCAATCATCGCCTGCGCCTCCTCATAGGTAAAGCGGCGGTTGGAGCGGATAACGGTGTGACGGATGCGGTAGTCCTTCACCTCGGCCTTGTCGTTCATCTGGAAGATGACGGAATAGGCCAGCTTCTCCTCATCGGGACGGAGCGAACAGATGAAGTTACAGAGCCGTTCGGGCAGCATGGGGATGGTGCGGTCGACCAGATAGACCGAAGTGGCCCGCTTGAAGGCCTCCTTGTCGATGACCTGCCCCTCCTTCACATAATGGGACACGTCGGCGATGTGGACCCCCACTTCCCACAATCCCGGTTTCAAGGCCCGGATGGACAAGGCATCGTCGAAGTCCTTCGCGTCCTTGGGGTCGATGGTAAAGGTCACCACCTCGCGGCAATCCTCGCGTTCGGCATAGTCCTCGGGCGTAATCTCCGCCGAAATCTTCTCGGCCGCCGCCTCCACATTGGCAGGATAGACATACGGCAGACCGTATTCCGCCAGGATGGCGTGCATCTCGGTGGTATTGTCGCCGGCCTTGCCCAGGATGTCGACAACCATGCCGAAGGGGTTCTTCGCCTCGTCGGGCCATTCGGTAATCTTCACCACTGCCTTGTCACCGTCCTTGCCGCCTTTCAGCTTCTCCTTCGGTATGAAAATGTCATTGGCCAGCGTCGTCGTTTCAGTGAGGAGGAAGGCATAGTTCTTGGTCACTTTCAGCGTGCCCACATAGGTGGCATCCGCCCGCTGGATAATCTCGATGACCTGCCCCTCGGGGTCGTGACGGCGACGGCGGGCACAGATGACCACCTTCACCTTGTCGTTGTTCATGGCATGGGCCGCATTGCGTTCGGCGATCAGGATGGGTTCACCACCCTCGTCGGGTATAAAAGCGTTCTTCCCGTTGCTCTTGCGCACGAACGTGCCCGTCAGCACCTGTCCCTGCTCGTTGAGCTTATAGTGTCCCTTCTCTGTCTCCACCAGAAAATCGTCTTCCATCATCTCCTCCACGATGTCAGCACAAAGCATCTTGAGCGGATGAGTCGTCAGATTCAGTCCTCCGTACAGCTGCTTCAGGGTAAGTACGTCCGTAGGCCGGTTGCGGAAATAATTGACCATGATTTCGGCCAGTTCCTTCTTTTTCATGTGTTTTCCGCCTTTCTTTTCTTTTTTCTTCTTAGCCATAATTGTTTAGTTTTAGAGAGTTTAGGAAATACTTCCGTACAAAGTAAACAAAATAAATGGAACAATTGGTGAAAAGCTGCGTTAATTTTAAGGCAGTACGTGCAGAAAATCGTATCTTTGCCGCATTCTTCAATAAAAACGTAACATGAACGAAACAAAAACGGCGCAGCGAGAACGCGAACTCTATAAGGTGACCCTGGCGGGAAGCCTCGTCAATCTGACCCTGGTGGCCTGCAAGTTGCTGGCCGGTATGGCCGGTCACAGCGCCGCGATGATTGCCGACGGCATCCACTCGCTGTCGGACCTGGCCACGGACATCGTGGTACTGGTCTTTGTCCGCATTTCCGGCAAGCCGGAGGACAAGAAGCACGACTTCGGGCATGGGAAATACGAAACCTTGGGCACCTTGCTCATCGGAGCGGCCCTCTTCCTGGTCGGCATGGGCATCCTGTGGGAAGGCTGCGGGTCCATCTACCGGTACCTGTCCGGCGAGCCGCTGGATTCGCCCGGCTACATCGCCCTTTGGGCGGCAATGGTCTCCATCGTTTCGAAGGAACTGGTGTTCCACTATACCCGGCGTGCCGGCGTGAAGTATCACAGCCCGTCGGTCATCGCCAATGCCTGGCACCATCGCAGCGATGCCCTTTCCTCCATCGGTACGGCCCTCGGCATCGGCGGTGCCATCCTGCTGGGAGAATCCTGGCGGGTCCTTGACCCCCTTGCCGCCGTTGTGGTGAGCCTGTTCATCCTGAAAGTGGCGGTACAACTGCTCACCCCCAGCCTGAACGAGCTGTTGGAGTGTTCGCTGCCTGAGGAAGTGGAACAGCAGATTATCGAACGCGTACAGGAAGTGAACGGCGTCTCCCAACCGCACAAGCTGCGCACCCGCCAGATTGGCAACCGCTATGCCATCGACCTGCATGTGCGTATGGACGGACGGCTGTCGCTGTTCGAGGCGCACGACAAGGCTACCCAGGTGGAGCGCAAGCTGAGGGAAAGTTTCGGCAACGGCACGTTCATCAACATCCACATTGAACCTGTGAAATAAACGTATGGAAACAACAAAAAAGATATTGATTACCGGAGCCAGCGGCTTTATCGGCAGCTTTCTGGTCGAAGGCGGTCTGGAACGCGGCTACGAGGTATGGGCCGGAGTGCGGAAGACCAGCAGCCGCCGGTACCTGAAAGACAGCCGTATCCATTGGGCCGAACTGGACCTGGAGCATCCCGAAGTGTTGCGGGAACAGCTGGTTGCCCACCGGCAGGAGCACGGCGGCTGGGACTACATTGTCCATTGTGCCGGCGTGACGAAGTGCCGCGACAAGGCAGAATTCGAACGGGGCAACTACGATGCCACCCGTCACCTGGTGGAACAGTTGCAGGCCCTCGGCATGGTGCCCCTGCGCTTCGTCTACATCAGCTCGCTGAGCATCTTCGGCCCCATCCGCGAACAGGACTATTCGCCCATCCGTGAGACAGACACGCCGCGACCCAACACGGCGTATGGAATCAGTAAGGTCCATTCGGAAGCCTTCCTGCACTCGCTGAAGGGATTCCCCTGGGTGATTTTCCGCCCCACGGGTGTGTACGGTCCGCGCGAAAAGGACTACTTCCTCATGGCAAAGTCCATCCGCAACCACGTGGATTTTGCGGCCGGTTTCCGGCGGCAGGACATTACCTTTATCTATATAAGTGACCTGGTGCAGGCCGTCTACTTAGGCGTGGAGTCCCCGAATGCCGTGGGCCGTGCCTATTTCGTCAGCGACGGACAGGTGTACAACAGCCGTGCCTTTTCCGACCTTATCCGGAAGGAGCTGGGACACCCCTGGATGATCCGTTTCGTCTGCCCGCTGCCGCTGCTGAAGCTCCTCTGCTACGTGGCAGGTAGCCTGGCTGCCGCCTGCGGAAAGACCAGCACACTGAACCCCGACAAATACAGAATCATGAAACAACGTAATTGGCAATGCGACATCACCCCTTTGGTCCGCGAACTGGGCTTCCGTCCGGCTTATCCGCTGGAACGGGGCGTGAAGGAAATCATTGCCTGGTATAAGAAAGAAGGATGGCTATAAAATTATTTGAACGCGTAGAGAGTGGCCGCGACCTGTTTGCGGTGGAAACCATCAGTCTGATCTACAACGCACTGACCACTCTACTGATACTGTTGCTGTATTCCCGGATGGACCACCCCGGCACCATGCTGCTGGAGCGGCTGGGCATCGTCGGCCTGACTTTCACGCTGATCTACCTATACCAGGCGTTTCCCTGCCGCCTCACGGCTTTCGTACGCATGGCGGTACAACTGTCGCTGCTGGCCTACTGGTATCCCGACACCTTCGAGTTCAACCGGCTTTTCCCCAACCTCGACCATCTGTTTGCGGCTACCGAGCAGACCATGTTCCACTGCCAGCCCTCGGTGGAGTTCAGCCAGTGCTGCCCGTCGATATGGTTCAGCGAGCCGTTCAACATGGGGTATTTCTTCTATTATCCCATGATGCTCATCGTGGTGGTCTACTATTTCCTGAACCGGTTCGAGTGGTTCGAGAAGATCTGTTTCGTCCTCATCACCTCGTTCTTCATCTATTATTTCGTCTATATCATCGTGCCTGTGGCCGGTCCGCAGTTCTACTTCCCGGCCATCGGGATGGATAAGGTGAATGCCTGCATCTTCCCGGCGATTGGCGACTACTTCAACAACAATGACATCCTTGTTCCCAGTTCCGGATTCGAGAAAGGATTCTTCTACCAGTTAGTGGAAGCGTCGCAGGAAGTGGGCGAACGCCCCACGGCAGCTTTTCCCAGTTCGCACGTGGGCATCTCCACCATTGTCATGCTGATGGCCCTGCGTGCCGACAAGAAGCTGGCCTTGTACCTGCTGCCGTTCTACGTGCTGCTCTGCTGCGCCACGGTCTACATCCAGGCCCACTACCTCATCGACTCCATTGCCGGCTTCGTTTCGGCCTTCTTCGTCTACCAGGTATCGATCCTGATGTACAAGAAGTGGTTCATCACCCCGGCCTTCAAGATGCTGGGGTGAAGGAGAGCCTGTCCCTTCTTTTTTTCCGGGCAATGTGTAACATTCCCGGGCATCGTGCGTCTAAAGAACAAAGAACTTCAAAAACAACAGACGTATGAAAACAGTACACATTTTGGCCCTTGCCCTGACACTGGCATTGGGAAATACCTTCGCCACCTCGTGCATGACAAGTGACACGGTCGTCATACGGCCCAGCAGCCACTATACCACGAAAACTATCGGCATCACCGATATCGAGTCCATCACCACTTCCTCGTCGGTCGATGTTGTCTATCACCCGACAGCCGGCGCCCCGTATGCGGAAATCTATGCGCCCGACAACGTAGTGGCCTATATTCAGGTGGAGCAGGAAGGACACCAGCTGAACGTAGGCATCAAGCATCCCGACGGAAAAGGAGTGTCCATCCAGGGAAAATGCCGCTATGAGGTAAGGGTCTATGCCCCTGAAGTCACCTCCTTCACCAGCCGGAGCAGCGGCAGCATCCTGATTCAGAAAGCTATCCAGACTGAGAAACCCATCCAACTGTGGGCCAAAAGCAGCGGCGACATCAAGGCTTCTTCCATCGCCTGCGGAACGGCCGAACTGAGTTCGCAGAGCAGCGGCGACATTCTGGTGGAAAGCCTGCGCTGCACAGGCGGCCAACTCAAGGCTTCTTCATCGGGCGATTGCAACATCCATTCGTTGAACAGCCTTGGCGACATGGCTGTCTCCACCAGTTCGTCGGGCGACTGCAAGGTAGACCAGATGGAGTGTGAAGGCGACCTGTCCATCTCCTCCAGCTCGTCGGGCGACTGCAAGATTGACGACCTCCGCTGCACGGGAGATGTGGAAGCCGACACCAGTTCATCTGCCGACATCTACCTGAGCGGTACCTGCCGCAATGCCTCGCTCTCGGCCAGCTCGGCAGGCAGTGTCTATGCCAAGGACCTGAAAGCAGTAGACGTGAAGGCCAATGCCACATCGGCGGGCTGTGTAGAATGCCAGGCATCCGGCGTGCTGACACCCCACACAAGCAGTGGCGGGGAAATCCGTTACAAGGGGGAGCCTCAGAATATCGATGCTCCTCTAAAAGGGGTCCGGCAGCTGTAACGCCTTTCCCTTCCTCATGAACAAGAAGCAGATTATTGTTTCGTGAACTCTACTACCCGAGAACTCATCTGATTTCCGGTAAGTACAAATTAACAGAAAGCTTTATGAAGCACAAGGTGCTGCCGTCACTAATTTCGATTGAACCTTGCCCACACCATCTTACTGGAGTTGGGCAAAGGCTTTTCATATGTTGGCAGACAAATGGAGACAGGTAGGATGAAAGAAAAAGAGCCGAAAAAACAGGCAGTAGTGTTTGGAAAACGAGAAGAAAAAAAATATCTTTGTAACCAACAGAAGACCTTCACATACAATCCTAAAAACAAAGCTCATTATGGACAAGATTCGTTATATCAATTTATGCATTGTAGAGTTCGGCAAACGATACGGGATGCCTCCCACCATGGCATTCAATTATCTGAAACATTTCCAGGGCATACAATTCTTGGACTTGTGCTATGAAGCAGAACATTTGTTGTCTTTGGATGATGCTATCCACGATTTGGCCACCTATTGCAGACGGCATGGAGGAACATTATGATGAAACTTTTTCATGGGACGAACATGGACTTTGACCACATCTCGTTGTCAAAGTGCAAACCAAACAAGGATTTTGGAAAAGGATTCTATCTAACAGATATCCAGCAGCAGGCCCGCCTTATGGCCATACGCCGCTGTACGTTCGAAGGAAAAGGAACCCCTGTTGTACAGACCTATCATTTCGACGAATCATGTCTCACCGACGGGAATCTGAAAACAAAGGTTTTCCACGAAGTATGCCAAGAATGGGCGGAGTTCATTATCATGAACCGGAAATCCCGTGGAAAGAAAGTTCATGATTTTGATATTGTTATCGGGCCAATTGCAGATGATGGAGTTGTTTACCAAATCAATCTGTATCTACAAAGATTAATTACCATAGAAACACTTGTCAAAGAACTTACTTATAGAAAACTGAACATACAGTATTACTTTGGGACAGAAACATCCCTTCAACAATTAACAAGAGTATGAAACTGACCAAAAGACAATTCCAGTTCATCATCAATTGTGATGTGGAACAGATGATTGAGTTCTTGATGAAGGAACAAGGTAAATCTATGGTAGAAGCGTTCGACATTGTATATAATTCAACCATCTACCAGAAACTGACAAACGAAAAGACAGGTCTCTATCTCCAAAGCCCTGAATACATTTACGACTATCTGCAAGAAGAAATGCTATCCAACAAGCAGCAATAAGACATCCCGTTCCCCTTCGGACAATGTTGACGAAATAGGTCATAAAAGCCTCAACATGAGCATCAAGAAGTCCTCATCCTGCCCGCAATCAAGACACGCAACGTAAGCAGGGCTGACGCATTACTTTCATTTCCATCTCCGATTTCTTCAAAGAGTAACTATCTTTGCACCCTGTAACGTATAAAACGATAATCAGATGGAAATAT
>SFDG01000091.1 GCA_004558305.1 Phocaeicola plebeius | reverse complement strand
CCTGAATGCGTTCAACCTGAAACGAATCGACAACTATTGGTTCGCTTCGGGCACGCCGACCTATCTCGTGGAAATGCTGCGGAAGTTCGACACCCTGCCTACCGACATCCGTTCGATGGAGGGAAGCGCGGACGATTTCGATGCGCCCACCGAAACGATGACGACCATCCTGCCGCTCCTCTACCAAAGCGGATACGTCACCATCAAGGACTACGACAAGAGCTTCCGTAGCTACACCCTCGGAATCCCCAACAACGAAGTGCGCATAGGACTCACCAAAGCACTTGTGCCTGCCTATGTCATGCCCAACACCCTTCTCGTCAACAATTCGGCCCGGAACATGGCAAGATGTCTTGCCAAAGACGACATAGACGGGGCACTCCGGCTCCTGCAGACCTTCCTCGGCACCGTCCCCTATTGCAACAATGCCAATTCAGAAGGACATTACCAACAGGTACTGTACATCATCTTTACCCTGTTGTCCGACTACTTCGCCGATGTGGAGGTCCGCACACCCACAGGCCGGGTGGATATGGTGCTGCGCACCTCAAAGGCCATCTACCTGTTCGAGCTGAAGCTGAACAAGAGTGCCGAAGCCGCCCTGCAGCAGATCCACCTCAAGGACTATGCCTCCAGGTTTGCCTTGGACGGACTGCCCGTCGTGAAGGTGGGCATCAACTTCGATGCCGAACGGCATACCCTCAGTGACTGGGAGATAAAAGCATGACGGAAACCGGCAAACGCTGATCCATCTGCCTGACATCCTGTTCTCCAAGTCGGACAGACGATGCAAAGGAAGAACAGGATGTCCGCAGGGTTATACAGCGGGTTCGACAATCATCACGAAGCCGCCACCTACATTCATCTCCACCTTGCAGGGCTTGGAGGCTGAGACCTTGATCTGCTTCTTCACCAGCTTGCTGGGGTGCTTGTCGGCATCCTTGGCATCCATCCAGAGGGTGGCGGTGTGCGTGCCCTCACCCAGAAAGCCCAAGTCCAGCTGCACCGTACGGCGCGTGCCGTTGTTCATGCCGGCCACAAACCAACGGCCATCGGCAGCCTGCTTGGCCAGCTCAATGTGCTCGCCCGGATAGCCATCAAGGAAACGGGTGTCGTTCCATATAGTCTTCACCTCGCGCAGGAAGTCCATACCCGGCTGCCCCAGGCAGCGGTCGGGATGCTCGCAGAAGACGGTGACGGGACTCTCGTAGATGACGAACTTGGCCAGTTCCTGGCAACGAGTGTTCATTACCTCGGCAGGACGAATCAACTTGCCGCCGGCAGCCTCCCAGTCTTTCAGGAACTGCTCTTGGGTCACGTTGAGGAATCCGCCTGGCGTATAGTCCATCTGTCCGGCCAGCAGGCGGGTGAAGCAGAGGGCGATGTTGTGCTCGGGCGTAATGCGGGTAGAGAACTTGGAATACTCCTCGCCCAGCACGCCCTCGCGGGTCATCATGTTGGGATAGGTACGGTCACGCCGTCGGGCTTGTAGGCTCCGTGAAAGTCAATCATGAGGTGATGTCTGGCCGCCTCCGCTATCATCTTGCGGTACCAGGTGGTGCCATACTGATTCTCGTGGTCCATGAAGTCAATCTTGACCCCCTTCACGCCCCAGCGTTCGTAGAGCGGGAAAGCCTCACGCCAATGGTCCTGCTGCGTAAGGTCGGAACTGTGAATCCATACCCAGATGCCTACTCCTTTCTCCTTGGCGTAAGCGATGAGTTCGGGGACATTCATGTAGTCCGCACATTGCAGCGGAACAGCAGACACATGGTTGTACTTGCCGTACCATTTCCAATCTACCAGCATATAGGGCCAGCCCTGCGAGGCCGCCAAATCTACATACTTCTTGGCCTCGGGCAGGGTGACGGCATCCTCGATACTCCACCAGGTGTCCCATGCCGACATGCCGGGCTTCACCCATTCAGCCGCATCGGCCACTGCACAATCAGGATTGAGGCTGCGCACTACCTCACTCTCGATGAATCGGCCGGGATTTTCTCCCATCAGCACCACGAGCCAGCTGGACGACTTACGGTCGGCAAAGAGCACCTTTATCTCCTTCTCATCATCATCGCCGAAAGGGGCAAGACGCACCCCCAAAGTGTAAGGGATGCGCACATGGGCATGCTTGGCCGGCACCAAAGGAGTCCATTCCTCCACCTGCTGTACGGCTTGCACCGGTTACATCACCTTGAATCCGCCATCCATGGGCTTCTCCCGGACGAACTCAAATCCCATGGGCGAAGTGGCAATCATCGTCTCACCCCGGTAGGTCACACTGTACGTCAGTTTCTCGGCATTGTTCACCGTCAGGACAATCTCTCCGTTGGGGACACAGCCTTGTACTCCTCGGCATTCAATGTCACGGCCACAGCCAGCGACATCATAGTCCATAGTTTCTTCACGTTCATAGATAAACACTTTTAGTTTCAGATTGATTAATGTTGTGCACTGTATATATCATAAATACGTAGAAAAGTACCGAAACCCTTCATCCATCCCCCACTTATTTATCACGAAATCTCCACTGAAAAGGCCCACACAACTCCACGCAGAACGAGGGCATTGTGTGGGATATACCTAACACCTATTGAAAAAAAATTATTGTTCCCTAACCATTATTTTATTTCCTCCAGATAGAGCACACGGCTGGCATATTCGTTACGCTGAGGCTTATCTACCTGGTGTGTGTCCGGCAGCTCCAGACCATTGGCCATCAGGTAGGCTCCCGTAAACACTTCTCCTTCCATGCGCAGAGGCTGCTTGTCGATGCGGTTGAGCTCACGGATGCGATAGCGGCCCTGAGGATTCAGCCCGTTCATCCTGACGCGGGGCAGGTGCTGGTTCTTGAAATGCTCCATCTTCCACCAATAGAAGACAGCCTTGTCCTTCTCGGGCGAGACATACATCAGCGAAGCTACTCCCAGCCGGTCGTAAGGCGACTGCAGGCGGTAGAGGTCGCCCTGCTGCACAACGGGACGAATCTCCTTATACGCTGCTATGGCATCGGCACATAGTTTCTTCTCCTCCTCGGTCATGTGCTTCGGTTGCAGCTCCATGCCCAAGCGACCGCTCATGGCCACGTCGATACGGAATTTCAGGGGTACCGTACGGAAGGTCTGGTGATTGGGAGAGGCACTGATATGGGAAGCCATGGCCACGGCAGGGAAGAAGCAGGAGGTGCCCCACTGCATGTAGATGCGCTGCACGGCATCCGTATTGTCGCTCGTCCAGAACTCGTCGAAGTAGGGCAACAGGCCGTAATTGACTCGACCGCCGCCACTGGCGCAGGCCTGCATGGTCAGCCGGGGATATTTGGCGCGGATGCGCTGGCAGACGCTCTCCAATCCGCGATGGTAGGCAATGTACATGTGACTCTGTTCGTCGGCACTCAGGTAAGGCGAGCCATGATTCAGGATGGACATGTTGGCATCCCACTTGATATAGTCTATCTCCGGATAACGGGTCATCAGGTCGTCCACCACCCGGAAGACGAAGTCCTGCACCTGCGGATGAGCCAGGTCGAGTACCACCTGCGTACCGCCACGGCCTTTCACCAGTTCGCGTCCGGGAGCCTTCAGCACCCAGTCGGGATGCTTTTCGAAGAGTTCGCTTTGTGTATTGGCCATCTCGGGCTCGATCCAGATGCCAAAGCGGATGCCCTTCTTCCGGGCTTCTTCCACGAGACCCTCCACGCCCGAAGGCAGCTTCTGCCTGTCCACACTCCAGTCGCCCAGCGACGTGCGGTCGGTCTTGCGCGGATATTTGTCGCCAAACCATCCGTCGTCCATCACAAACAGTTCGCCTCCCATGCCGGCAATGTCGGCTATCATCTGTTTCATGGCCTCCTCTTGGGTGTTGAAATAGACGCCCTCCCAACTATTGAGCAGAATCTTGCGAGGCTCCGTCCCGTTGGCCAGCTTGTACGCTCTGGACCACCGGTGGAACGTGCGGCTGTTGCCGCCCATGCCCTCATTGCTGTAGGTCAGGGCCAGTGCCGGTGTACGGAACAGCTCGCCGCCCTTCAGCCGGTAGGTGGAGTTGTCTTCATTGATCCCGGCAAAGAAGTGGTGATAGTCGCTCTCGTCCGTATCAATGCGCAGCTTGTAGTTGCCGCTGTAGCAAAGGGCTGCCCCTATCACGCGGCCTGTGTTCTCCTGCGGCCGTCCGTCAAGGGAGAAGATCACCTCAGCATGAGCCGTATGGGTATTCCGCACACCGTCGCGGTTCTTGATGACCTTCATGCCGGGTTCCAGCGGCTCCTGTGCCATGCGGGCTTCATTGGCCCAGGCACCGTAGAAGCTGGTGAGCCACACGTCGCCCCTACGAATGGGAAGGTAGGCCGATGCGAACTGGTTCAGCAGGACGGGTTTCTTCTCCTGATGACTGATTTCCGTCCAGGTCTCTATGACATCGACCTTGCGATAGGCTTTGTAGCAGACCGATACCCGGAACGGATAAACCGTATCTTTCAACCGGATGACAGTGGTCACTGCCTCGTCGTCTGCGTCCGTATCTGTCCCTTCCACCCGTAGTTCGGTGGTCAGGTTACCGTCAGCATGGCGCACCGACAAGGCCGTTCCCATCGGACAGTTCAGTCCATAGGCCGGATAGGCGGGAAACTCCGCTCCGCCTGCCGACGGCAGACTTCGGGCATCGGCCTCCGACAGTTTTTCTCCGTAATAGAGAAATCTCAGCTCGCCTCCCTGGGGGGCGGAAAGCAGCAGAGTGGTATGTGGAGTGGACAGGCACACCTGCTGCGCCTGTCCACTGTATGCCACAACCAACATGAGGAAGAGTGCTATCAGCTTTTTCATATTGGCAGTTCTTACAGGTATGACCTTACCACTGAGGGTTCTGCTTTAGCTCGCCGTTCAGCGAAATCTGGTCGGTCGGTATCGGCTGCAGGTAGTTCTTCTTCGAGAAGTTGCGGTCTGATTCCGGCTCCGTAATCAGTGCTCCTGGCTTGACCGTCGGCATACCGGCTGTATAGACGGACTGTGACATCTCTGCAGTAACAGTGTGAGTTGCCCAAACAGCCGGATCATACATTTTCGTACCCGGATAGCCCGGCTTGTCCTCCGTAGCTATTTCTGTAGGTACCCCTTGATAGGAAGCATAGTAAGTGCAAATCGGACGACCCAGTTCAGCTTCGGCAATTCCCCAACGGCAGAGGTCATAGCGGCGGAAACCTTCGCCATACAATTCCAGCGTACGCTCGCGGCGGATTTCTTCCTTCATGTCGAGTCCGTGTGAAGACACCAGCGTGTTGGTCAAATTAGCGATGTGGGCACGGCGGCGAATCACGTTAACAGTCTTGTCCAGGTCAGCATCGCTAATTTGTCCGCCCAGTTCCACAGTGGCTTCGGCATACGTCAACAGCATTTCCGGCCAGCGAATGAGCATGAAGTCGGCACTCTCCTGCGTGGTGGGGCGTTCACGTTCCTGCACAAACTTACGGCCTACATACCCGTTGTTGCCGTTGAACTGGCCGCCACTATAGGTCGTCAGCACCGGTGCATAGATACCACCCTGGTTCTTGGAGTCTTCGCTGGGCTGGATGGAGTAGTCGGCAGCATTCCCGTGCTCGTTATTGGCACTCCAGTAGTACTCGCCCACTTTCTTGAAGCTGGCCTGCATACGGGCATCGCGGTTCTCGAACTCGTCGTTGAAGCCATGATAGCCCTTGAACAAAGGAGAGATGTGAATGGGCAATCCATCCGTGCAGAGATACATGTCCATCAGCTTGCGGGAAGCACCACACGGCTCGCTGTGTGTCAGGTTCTGACCACCATATACCTGCAGGGCATAGTCGTAGCACTTGCGCAGGATGGACTCGTTGTTCGAAGCCTTGGTGGCACCATAAGGATTGGAGTCGCTCTCCTCCAGCCCGAACAGATAGAAGTACGACAGGCGGTCGTAATAGTCGATGGCGTGGTCTTCACACTCCATCCAGAGCGAGTACTCTCCGGCATACTGTCCGCCCTCGACAAACTTAGCGGCTTCGTTCTTCGCCATCGTCAGCAGGTTATCTACTGACGGGTAGCCCGAAGGCATGGCTACGCCCGCACCTGCAGAGCTGCCGTCGCCGTTGGTCTTGTCGTCCGCCCCGCGTCCGTTGTATTTCTCCCACGTACCCTCGAACAGGCAGACACGGGCCTTGAAGGCCGACACTGCCTCGATGGTCAGCTCACCGCTGTTGCCGGTGGAGGTCTTGGTGACACCTGCCATCAGCTGCTGTGCCTTGTCGAGGTCTTCGAGGATAGAGGAGATGACTTCATAGCGCGAATTGCGCGGTCCCCACACGAACTCGGAACCCGTTTCGGGCACTTCCAGTGCCAGAGTGATGCCGCCGAAGCGCTGCAGGAGGTTGAAGTGCCACCAGGCACGGAAGAAGTAGGCTACCCCCACGGACGCATCAATGCTTTCCATCCCTTCATAGAGAGCGGCCTGTGCCAGCAAATTATTGACATGGCGCAGGTACTTGTACGGAGTCTCGTACGCCTTATCGGACGTGGGTGCGCCATCATTACCTGACAGTTCGGAATTTCCCAAATAAGAGAGGTCTGTTCCATTGTCGAACAACGTCCCGTAAACATCCGATTTATAGCCTTGTATCTGTCCGTACAGGTAGTTGGCTGCACTGCGGAAATCGCTTGCTGTCTTGAAATAAGAACTGGTGGTCACATTGGACAGCGGCTCTTGATCCAACCAGTCGGTACAACTTGTTGCCGACGCAGTCATCGCCGCAGCAAGCATCCAAATATATTTTGCTTTCATGATTTACAGTTGTTTTTGGTTCATTGAATAAATTAGAAAGTCACATCCAGACCGAACGATACGGAGCTGGCGAAAATGTCCACACCATTGTAAGTACCCATCTTGGCTGCGGCTTCGGGATCGTAACCGTCCTTTACGTTCGAAATGTCGAAGAGGTTCTCGCCGGAGAGCCATACACGCACTTTCTGCAGCGGAGTATGTGCCAACCAGTTCTTGGGCAAGCTGTAGCCCACCTGGAGCTGCTTGCAGCGGGCATACCACATGTTGATGACATTGATGTCGTTGTAGTTCTTGTAGTTCCAGTTGTTGCGGCTGCCATTGCGCGAAATCAGGGGGAACTTGGCATCGGTGTTGGCAGCATGGTATCCGTCAGGGTCGCCAGGATACCAGGTGTTGTCCATGAAGTAACCATTCGTGTTGGTCCAGCCGCTCCAGAAAGCACAGCCCATCTGTCCGTTACGTACATTGTACTGCTGGCCTACGCCCTGGAAGAAGACGCTGAAATCGAAATTCTTGTAGCTCATGCCGAGGTTCAGGCCGAAGTTGAAGTGCGGGTCGGTATCGCCGTAATAGTAGAGGTCATCCTTCGTGATGTCCTTGTCGCCGTTCAGGTCCACACGGCGTACGCAGCCCGGTGTCAGTTCATTGCTTGTACCGTTCTTCACGCCTCCCATCAGCGAACCGGATACATTGCCGTATCCACATCGGCCTGGGTCTGGAACATGCCGTCGGTCTTGAATACATAGAGTGCATTCAGGGGCTTGCCTTCCACGATGGAGTTGACACCCCAGTTGATAGCCGTCTTTCCCTTGTAGGAAGTGACTTCCGTCTTGGCATTCGACAAGCTGAATCCTACGTTGTAGCTCCAGTCTTTGTTAATCTGGTCCTGCCAGTTGACAGCAAATTCCCATCCATGCGTCTTATAAGTACCCGAATTGGTGGAAGGAGCCGTACCGCCATACACCTGCGGATAAGTGATGTTGATGAGCATACCGTCGTTCTTCCGCCAGAAATAATCGAAGGTACCGCTCAGGCGGTTGTTGAAGAAGCCGTAATCTATACCGACGTTCGTCGATTCGACCGTTTCCCAGGTACGGGAGTCATCGGTGATGCCCGAAATCCAGCCCGTAGGCACCTTGGCACCGTTCATGACG
>SFDG01000090.1 GCA_004558305.1 Phocaeicola plebeius | reverse complement strand
ATGCGTGAATCAACCAACGAAATTCTGTGAAAACTCATGCGAGGAACTTCCATTTCTATTGTGTGGAACACAGACCTTATGAATTTTCAGTAAACCCTACTTAGGGTGACAGCGGGTAAATCAGTTAAGAGTTTTCAGATAAGGTTGAGAGATGACTTACCAGTAACAATGAGAACTCTCGCAGCTTTGCTGCGTAGTCAGTCAAGGGCAGCCCTTTAGGGCGAAAGCTTTGCTGCCCTTACCAGAAAAATCTGGGCTTGTCCCAGTTAAGCCCTTCCCTGGAAGGGGAGGGTTGGGGAGAGGAAGGACCCCTCCTTGGCTAAGGAGGGGACGGGGTGGATCGAAAAAAGGGGTGGATCGAAACAAAGCGATGGAAAACATATCAATGCTTTGTTTCAGCAGCCTATTTATTCTCTGAAATAAACAGCAACTTGTCCCCCACCTTCAGCTCCACCTGACCATTCGGAATGATGAACTCGTTGCCACGCTTCACCAGCATGACCAGCGTGCCTTTCGCGATGTTCATGTCCGCCAGCCGGTTGCCGTTGGCGAGCATCTCCTGCGTCAACGTAAGGTCCTCCAGCTTTGTGTCAATCTCTTCCGGCAACTCTACACCGAACTCGTTGCCCTCCTTCTCCTGCGGCAAGTCGAGGTGGAGCCAGCGGGCCATGGTGGAAATGCTCATGCCCTGCACGATGAGCGACAGCAGGGTGATGAAGAACACGATGTTGAAGATCTGGTTGTAGCCGGGCACTTCCGCCAGGACCGGATAGGTGGCGAAGATGATGGGGACGGCACCGCGCAAGCCGACCCACGACACGAAGACACGGGCCCTGTTCGTCATGCGGCGGAAAGGCAGCAGACAGAGGAAGACACTGACGGGACGGGCCACGATAATCATGAACAGACCGATGAGCAGGGCGATACCGGCGACACCGAGCATCTCGTGCGGGTTGACCAACAGGCCCAAAGCCAGGAACATGATGATCTGGAACAGCCAGGTCAGACCGTTCATAAAGGTGTTGATTTCCTTGCGGACAGCAACGATGCGGGTGTTGCCGACCACCACACCGGCGATATAGACCGCCAGGTAGCCGTTGCCGCCGACGATGTCGGTCAGGGTGAAGGTGATGAACACCAGACTCAGCAGCAGGATGGGATAGAGCGAGCTGTTGGGCAACTGGAGGCGGTTGATGAGCCAGGCGGAGAAGCGTCCGAAGGCATAGCCGATGACCCCGCCGAAGAAGAACTGGATGAACAGGTCGCGCAGGATGATGGCGGCATTCAGCTCGCTGCCGCTGCTGATGACCTGGATGAGGACGATGGTCAGCATGTATGCCATGGGGTCGTTACTTCCGCTCTCCAGCTCCAGCATGGGGCGGAGGTTGTCCTTCAGGTTCATCTTCTGCGACCGGAGCAGGTTGAACACCGAGGCCGAGTCGGTGGAGGACATGGTGGCGGCCAGGAGCAGCGAAGTGGTGAGGGAGAGCGAGATGTTGAGGGGAGTCCACTCGGAGGTGAAGAAGATGAAGGCCCCCGTCAGCAGGGTAGTGAGCAGGACTCCCACCGTAGACAGGAGGATGCCCTGGCTCATGACGGGGCGGACATCCGACAGCTTGGTGTCCATGCCGCCCGAGAACAGGATGATGCTGAGGGCAAGGATGCCGATGAACTGGGCATCGGACGTGCTGTTGAACTGCAGTCCCAGTCCGTCGCTGCCGAACAGCATGCCCACTACCAGGAAAAGCAACAAGGCGGGGATGCCGAAGCGGTAGCCGGTCTTACTGATCAGAATGCTACAGAAGATGAGAATCGATCCTACTAATAAGATGTTTTCAGCGGTAATCATAGATGTTGTTGGGGTTTAAGATGTATTGTACTCTATTTTTTAACCATTCATCCGGGTGTTTTGTTCGCCGCGGTAACGAATTTTCGTGACTTCTCCGGCTGTCAGACATACGAGATGAGCAGTCCGACGGCCCCGCACAGGCAGATAAGGAGGATGGGGTTCACTTTGTAGCGGTAGGAGGCGATGAACGTACCGGCAAAGAGCAGGCTGCTGACGATGACCTGCCGCGTTTCCGCTCCGAAGTTCTCGCGGTTCATGAGCACCAGGGCGGCGGCAGCCAGCAGGCCCACCACGCCCGGACGCAAGCCGCTGAAGACGGCGGCGATGACGGGATGCTTCTGGTATTTCAGGAAGAACCGGCTGATGAGAATCATCAGGATGAACGACGGCAGCACGACGGCAAACGTGGACACGAACGACCCGAGAATGCCTGCCCACTGGGGAAAGCCGGCATTGACGACAGCCGTATAGCCCACGTAGGTGGCCGAGTTGATGCCGATGGGACCGGGAGTCATCTGGCTCATGGCGACGATGTCCGTAAACTCGTAGGAGTTCAGCCAGTGGTAGCGGGTCACTACTTCGCCCTGGATCATGGAGAGCATGGCATAGCCGCCGCCGAACCCGAACAGGCCGATCTTGAAGAAGGTGTAGAACAGTTGGAGAAAGAGTGTCATGCCTGTTCCTCCTTTCTGCCGGTCTTCCGGTTCCGCGTGCCATAGAGATAGCCGCCCAGACCGCATAATATAATAATGTAGATGGGAGAGACATGCAGCAGCCAGATGAGAAGGGCCGCCACGACGGGAATCCATACGTTGCGGCGGTGGATGCGGGCCGACCGGGCCATTTTCAGGCAGGGGGCGGCGATGAGGGCGACCACTGCCGGACGGATGCCCTGGAAGATGTGCTCCACTGCATCGTAGCTCTTGATCTGCTGGAAGAAAAGGGCGATGAGCAGCATGATGACGAATGAGGGGAGGATGGTGCCGAGCGTCATCCAGAAGGCCCCCCAGAACTTGTGCAGCTTGTAGCCGATGAAGATGGCAATGTTGACGGCAAAGATGCCGGGGGCGGTCTGGGCCAGGGCCATCAGGTCCAGAAACTCTTCTTTCGTAATCCATTGCCTTTTCTCGACGACCTCCGCTTCGATGAGCGGCACCATGGCGTAACCGCCGCCGATGGTGAACAGTCCGATGCGGGAAAAGATGAGAAATGATTGTACATAAAAGTTCATGGCGATATATTGTCTGTTGGTTATGGTTTCTTGGGAACGGTATCTCCTTTCATGTAGGCACTGGGCGTGATGCCGTAGAACTTCTTGAACGTATCGGTGAAGTACTTCGGGTCGGCAAACCCCATGCGCTCGGCCACTTCGGCCACCGAATACTGGTGGCTGCGCAGCAGACGGGCCGCTTCCTGCATACGCATGTGGCGGATGTAGTCGGTGGGGGCCAGGCCCGTCAGCACCTTTATCTTGTTGTAGAAGGCGGTACGGCTCATGCCCATGTGGCTGCAGAGGCTCTCCACACTGATGTCGTTGCGGATGTGGCTGTTGACGAACAGGGAAACCTTGTCGATAAACTCCTGGTCGAGCGTGGAGGGCAGGTGGATGTCCTCGGCGGGAGGTTCGGGGGTCATGACAGACTGCTGGATCTTGTCGCGCAGCAGCCGGCGGTTCTCCAGGAGGCTGGTGATGGTGGCCTGGAGCACCATCAGGTCGAACGGCTTCACGATGTACTGGTCGGCTTTTGTCTTCAGGCCGCGCAGGATGTCCTCCCGCTCGCCCAAGGCAGTGAGGAGGATGACGGCGATATGGCTGGTCTCCAGATGGTTTTTCAGGTGGGTGCACAACTGATCTCCGCTCATGACGGGCATCATCACGTCACTGATGATCAGGTCGGGCGGACAGGCGGCAATGCGTTCCAGCGCTTCCTGCCCGTTGCCGGCTTCGTCCACCTGGTACTGGTCCGACAGGCTTTCGCAGAGGAAATGCCGCAGGCTTTGGTTGTCCTCCACAATGAGCAGGCGGGGAGCGTCCTTGGCCGGATGGTGCGGTGCGCTGGGCCGCTGGATGTCGGTGTCAAGATGGTCGGGCAGCACCACCGAGGCAGACAGGGAGGGATGCGGGTCTTTCTTGTAGGCATAGCGGTGGCTCTGGATGGGGAAGGTCAGGTGGAAGCTGCTGCCCACGTTTTCCGTGCTGTGGAACGTGATCTTGCCCTGGTGGTTCCGGATGAGGCGGTAGGTGAGCAGCATCCCGATGCCCGTCCCCGTAATGAGCTGGTTGGTGGCGTTGCTGCCCCGGAACAGGAGGCGGAACAGCTTCTTCTGGTCCTTGCGGGGAATGCCGATGCCCGTGTCGCTTACCATAAGGCTCCAGTAGCTGCGCGAATGGTCGGCGTGCAGCGACACCGTGCCGCCTTTAGGGGTATATTTCAAGGCATTGGTGAGCAGGTTGCGGAGAATGGAGTCCATCTTGTTCCGGTCGATCCACACCTCCAGACGGGTGAAGGTGCTGGTATAGGTCAGGGTGATGCCTTTCTGCCGGGCATAGACCTCGTAGGCCGATAGGTACTGGCGGAGGTAGTGGTTCAGCTCCTCCTGGGTCACGATGACCTTCGAGCTGTACAGCTCTTCCTTCTGGAAGTTCATCAGGTTGTTGGCCAGGGCGGACAGGCTGTCGGTGTTCTGTATGGCCAGGTTGATGTTGAACTGTCCCCGTTCGGACAGGTGCTCGTTCTTCAGGATTTCTCCCAGCGGTGCCTTGATGAGGGTCAGCGGGGTACGGATGTCATGGGCCGTATGGATGAAGAAATCGATTTTCTCCTGTGAGGCGATACGGTTGCGGCGCAGCATCTGGTAGCGCAGTCCGGCGTAGCACAGGCCGATGAAGACCAGTCCGTAGATCAGGAAGGCCCAGAAGGTCATCCAGAACGGGCGTTCGATGATGATGGTCAGCGACCGCTCTTCGAGGATGCTGTTGTTGCTGAGCATGACGGCCCGCACCTGTAGCTCGTACGTGCCGGGCGAGAGGTTGGTGTAGTGGATGAGGCTGGCATCCGAAGGAGTGTTCCACTCGTTGTAGAACCCTTTCAGCCGCCAGCTGTAGCTGATGTTGGACGGATTGTCGTAGTTGATGGACGACACCTGGATGGAGAACGTGTTCTGGTCGGCCCGCAGGGTGATGCTCTCTGTCTCGTCGAGGGGACGCACGAGGGGAGAGTCGGGGTCGCCCGGATGTACGTTGCGATACATGATGTTCAGGTTGCTGAAAATCATGTGCGACGTGAAGTCCTCGTTGAGCTGCGTGTCGGAGGACAACAGGATGGCCCCTTCGTTCGTCCCGAAAATCAGTTGGCCGTTCCGGGTGTGTACGGCGGCGTTCTGGTTGAAGCTGGCCGAAAGCAATCCCTGTTCGCGGGTCCAGTTGATGAAGGTCTTGCCTCGGGTGTCGAACAGGGTCAGTCCGTTCTCCGTCCCTAAGAACAGATCGTTGTAGGCATTGGGGACGATGCTGTAGATGTTGTTGTTGGCCAGTCCGCTGTTGTCCTTGTGGTAGTGCTGGATCTGGCCGGTGGCGTTGTCGATTACCAGCAGTCCGTTGCCGTACGTGCCGATGAAGGTCTTGCTGCCGTCGGGCTGTTGGTAGATGGTGTTCACGCACCCCGTCTGCAGGTCCTGTCCGTAGCGTTCCATCAGCATCCGCTGCTTGTCGAAGGTGAACAGTCCGTCGATGGTCCCTATCCACAGGGTGCGTTCGTCCTTTTCCTTGATGTGCGTGATGGGGTAGAGCGTGGAGACGCTGCGCACCTGGTGGTCATTCGGGTTGTAGCATTCCAGCTGGCGGTAGCCGCCGGCCCAGATGTTGTGTTCACGGTCCGTAATGATGGAGCGGATATACTTGTCGGGCGGGTTCACGTCCTGCTGTTCGGCCGTCCGGTAGTTGTAGTTGACTTTCCGGCTCCGCTTGTCGATGGTGTAGAGTCCGGCCATGTACCCGCCGGCCAGGATGGTGCCAGGGCGTATCTCGCAGAGGGAGATGATGATATGGTTGTGCCGGGTGGTCGTCCCGTTGCCGATCGACAGGTAGTTGGTCCATTGTCCGGTGGAAGGCTGGTAGCAGCTGATGCCGTTGCAGGTCGCCATCCAGATATCGCCGTCGCTGTCCTCCAGAAGGGCGTTGATACGGTTGTCCACCAGCGAATTGGTGTCGTCGGTATGCCGCAGCCACTGGTAGGCCGGGTATTTCCGGGTGTAGACCGTGAGTCCCGTGGGGTAGATGACATTCCAGACCCGTTGCTCCTGGTCGATGAGGATGTCCTTGACAATGCTGCCGTTCATCTTGTTCGGATGGAGGTTGTCTTCCTGCAGGAACCGGCTCAGCTCCCCGGTGGTGATGTCCAGCTTGTACACGCCGTCGCCGTCGGTGGCCACCAGCACTTCCGTCGTGCTGTCGAAGAACGGCTTGACGATGTTGATGCCGATGTCTTTCAGGCGGATCGCGGGGCGGAGCACCTCCCAGTGGTTGGTGTCGATGATGTAGAGTCCGTCGAGCAGGGTGTTCACCACCAGCTTCCGGGTATGGGGATGGTAGTAGAGGTAGTTGATGAGGCGGATCCGGTCGAGGGTGATTGACGACAGGGTCTTCAGTTCCCCGTCGGCATAAGCGGCGTGGTAGAGGGTGGGTCCGGCGGCGAGGAAATAGCCGTTTTCCCCGTCGGTGACCATGGCATCGACGGGGGCCATCGTGGGGTCGGTGGTGACCGTCCGGCAGGTCCGCTGGCGGGTGTCGAACACCACCGTCTGCTGGTAGCAATGGAACCACACACGCAGGGAGGGGTCGAGATAGACGCTGGTTATGGGATAGTTGCGGGTATCGGGCACGGTCTGATGGAGGTCGAACACCAGTTCGAAGGCATCTTTGCGGTAGTCGAAGCGGAAGATTTTCCCGTCCTTCCCGAACTCCCACAGGGCTTGCCCGCTGTCGGCATACAGGGTGTTCAGGTCCGGGTAGAAGTACATGTCCTTGCCTTCGCTCCGCAGCTTGTAGTGCGTGAAGCGGGTACCGTCGTACCGGTCTACTCCCTTGTGGGTCAGAATCCACATATATCCCTGTGCATCCTGTTCGATGGAAAGGACACGGCGGCTGCTCAGCCCCTGTTCCATACCGATGTATTCGAACACTTGTGCCGGGGCGGGAACGCCGACGAAGGCCCACGACCCTATCGCCAGCAGGAGGGTAAGCCAGCAGCTACGTGCGACATCCCCGATGTGGCTACGTTCTGGACGGAGAAGGATAAATGGCCGGTACATGTACAATCGTTGGTCTAAACGGAATACAAATGTAAGGAAAACCTTTTGTCCGGCCAAAGAAAACCTCCAGATTCTTTGTCTCTTCTAGCCGAATGGTAAAATGACTATGTCCAGAACCATTGGCCGATGTATCCTACAATGAGGGAATTACACTTCCTCGCAGGCCACCATCTCCACGCCGCGATAGACGACATAGACTTTGTGGAGCTGCGTGTGGCCGATATGACGGCCCACGTTGACCGTGTCAGCGTAGCGGCATCCAGGTGGTTGTCGTGGTGGCGTCCAATGAACTGCGGTAGTTGTTCAGCTCTGCATTGACGACGGCAAAGTTGAGGTAGATGACAAAGTAGAAGGAAAGCGGAAAACGATTCTCGGACAGTTTGGAGGGGATGTCAAAATAGAAAATGATAGACGTTTCCTATTTTTGACACCCCCTCACTGAATGACAAAGTGTGAAGCGATTATTTCAGCCGTGCCAGTGTCTCCTTGATGCGGCGCATGGCTTCCACGATGTTTTCGTCGGAAGTGGCATAGCTCATGCGGATACACTCGGGAGCGCC